>JBGSPO010000204.1:0-5323 GCA_041738575.1 Candidatus Aminicenantia bacterium | reverse complement strand
GACCGACAAGGAGCGCGTCTTCCGCGAGGTCTACCGCGTGCTGAAGCCGGGCGGACGCATGATGGTCTCCGACATCGTGCTCGACGCCGCGCTCCCCGAGCGGGTGCAGGATTCGATCGCCGCCTACACCGGCTGCATCGGCGGCGCCCTGAAGCGCGCCGACTACCTGGCGGCCATCGCCAAGGCCGGGTTCACCCAGGTGGAGGTCGTCGCGTCGAACAACGTTCCGATCGACCTCTGGGCCGACTTCCCCGAAGAGGCGAAAACGCTGTCGCGCGAGGAGATCAAGGCGGCGCTCGGCGCCATTGCCAGCATCAAGGTGGCGGCGAAAAAATAACGGCGGCGGACAAGGAGGCACATCATGGCCAAGGCGTTGATCGTGTATTATTCCCGGAGCGGCAATACCAAAAAAATGGCCGTGTCCATCGCGGAGGGCATAAAAAAAGAGGATGTGGAGGCGGATGTCCGGGATGTCAAGGACGTCACCCCCGCCGACCTCAAGGCCTTCGACGCGATCGTCGTCGGCTCTCCCACGTACTACGGGAGCATGGCCGCCGAAATTAAAAAGCTGTTCGACGATTCCATCCGCTTCCACGGCAAGCTGGACGGCAAGATCGGCGCGGCCTTCGCCTCCAGCGCCAACATCGGCGGGGGCAACGAGACCACGATCCTTGACATCCTGAACGCCATGCTGATCCACGGCATGATCGTGCAGGGCGATTCTCAGGGAGACCATTACGGCCCGGTGGCCATCGGTTCTCCGGATGAAAGGGCCGTCAAGGAGTGCCTGCGCGCCGGCGGCCGGATCGCCCGACTGGTCAAGAAATTGGCCGGATAAGGCGATCCACGAAATCATTTCCCGGCCGCGGGCCTGGTGCTGACGGGAATATTCCCACTGCCGCGTGTTGTCCCCCCGGGCAATTTGCTATAATGAGCAAAATGAAGACCTGGGAAACCAAGAGCGGTTACAAAATAACGCGGGTGCTGGCCGGCAGGAGCAATGTCTTCCTCGTGGCCAATGGTGGTAAACACATCCTGGTCGACACCAGCCCGGGCAGCCGCTGGAAAACGCTGGACCGGCGCCTGCGGCGGTTGGGGATCGAGCGCCTCGACGCCCTGGTTTTGACCCACGCCCACTATGACCATGCCGGCAATGCGGCCCGGCTGCAGGAAAAGTATGAGGCCAGGGTGATCGCGCACATCGCCGAAGGACCCTTTCTGGCCAAGGGCGAGAACAACGCCGTCGGCGGCACCAACGCCCTGACCCGCCTTATGGTTGCCGGCCTGGGCAAGCGCTTTGCCCGGCGGGCCAGCTATGAACCGTGCCGGCCCGATATCCAGGTCGATCCCTCATTCGACCTGCGCGAATTCGGCTTCAAGGCCTATGCCCTGCACACTCCCGGCCACACCTCCGGCTCGCTGAGCGTGATCGTCGACGACGAGATCGCCCTGGTTGGCGACGCCATGTTCGGGATCTTCCCCGGCACGGTCTTCCCGCCCTACGCCGAGGACGCCGGCCGGCTGGTCGAGAGCTGGGGCCGCTTGCTGGCCACGCATTGCCGCCTGTTCCTTCCCGCCCACGGCACGGCGAATTCCCGGCAGCTGGTGTTGCGGGACTACGAGAAAAGGAGCGCCCGCATGGGAAAAGGGGGCTGAACTGGGCCAAGAAAAGAAGATCGTAGGGGGGAATGGGATTTCCAGCCGCCTGACCGTCGCTCCCCTGATTCGGGAGAACTGGGCGGAATTCGAGCATTTGTTCGGCAGCCGGGGCGCCTGCGGGAATTGTTGGTGCATGTACTACCGCCTGAAAAGGAAGGACTTCGTCGCAGGCAAGCAAGACCAGGGCAACAAGAAGGCCATGAAGAAGCTGGCCTGGGCCGGCCGGCCGGTCGGGGTCATCGGCTCGATCGCCGGCGAGCCGGTAGCCTGGTGCGCGTTCGCCCCGCGCGAGGATTTTTCCAGGATCGAGAACTCGCGGGTGCACAAGCGCATTGATGACGAACCCGTCTGGTCCATCCCCTGTTTCTTCGTGGCCAAGGGATTCAGAAACAGGGGCATTTCGGTGATGATGCTGGAAGCAATCATCCGCTACGCCAGAAAGAATAGAATAAGGATCATTGAGGCCTACCCGCTCATCCCCACAAAGGGCAAGCTTCCCGACGCTTTTGCCTGGGTCGGGTTTTATAAATCATTCGCCAGGGCCGGGTTCGAGATCGTCGACCACGCTTCAAAAAACAGGCCCATGGTCAGGTTCTACACGTGAGCGGATCGGGCGCCAAGGAGAAAAAGAGCATGAAATCTGATACAAAGCATCGTATTTGCCCTGTGGAGAGGGCCGGAGTGCTGGACTTCGGCTTCCGCAGGCTGCTCCAGAATCCGGGGAAAATGCTGGGCCCGTACATTAGGGAAGGCATGACCGCCCTGGACCTGGGCTGCGGCCCGGGATTCTTTACCCTGGAGATGGCCCGGCGGGTCGGAGATTCTGGAAAGGTGATCGCGGCCGACCTGCAGGAAGGGATGCTCGATAGATTAAAGGCGAAAATTAAAAATACGGCTCTGGCCAGCCGCATCCGGTTTCATCGTTGCCTGCCCGACAGGATCGGCCTTGCTGAGAAATGCGACTTCGTGCTGGTCTTCTACATGCTCCACGAGGTGCCTGATCAGGCCAGGTTCCTTGCCGAGATCCGCTCCATGCTCAAGCCGGGCGGCAGGGTCCTGCTGGCGGAACCCAAGTGGCACGTTACCCACAAGGAATTCCTGTATGCCATCGCGGTCATGGAACAAGCTGGTTTCATGGTCCCTGAGCGGCCGGAAATTCGCTTCAGCCGCACGGTGGTTCTCGGCCTGGCGGGCGCGGGGCAGGCTGGGAGCGGCTCGTAGGCGGCCGCGACTCGGCTGTCCTGGCCGACATCCGAAAGTTGATCGAGATCAAGTTGGCGAATTGAATCCTGTTGGCAGAGGGATAGTTCAGACGTGGGTGACCTTTTCCCTGTCCAGGCGTGTTCCATTCATGTACAAATCAGAGTAGAGTATCGTTGCCTTGCAAACGGGATGAAGGGGGACGCAGACAGATGAAGAAACGTCAAATGCTGTTCTTGTCACTGTGGGCTTTTGGCTTGCTGCTTATGCTGGCCTGCCAGCCGGCGGAGGATCCGTCAGCACCCGAGCCGGCGCACGAAACGGTCATTCATGTCACCGGCTGGGGCCAAGCGGCAACCGCGAGCACTCCCTTCTATTGGAAGGATGGTGAGCTGGAATACCTGGATGCCTGCGTCTCTCCAGGATCGCTCAGTGGGGAAGGTTATGCCCACTCCATTTTCGTTGCGGGGAACGATGTGTATGCCGTCGGCTGGATCTTCTGCGAGGGGCGCAGGGCCTGCTATTGGAAAAACGGGGTGCGAACCGATCTCCTGCAGCCGCAAGGCACCAGTTATGCCCGATCCATTTACGTCTCCGGGTCAGATGTGTATGTGGCCGGCTGGATCGATTTCGGCGATTTCACGATCCCCTGCTACTGGAAGAACGGGGTGCGCATCGAGCTGAGCCGGAAAGGGGCATCGGCCATGGCGAAGGCGATCTTCGTCTCCGGCAGCGATGTCTATGTCTGCGGGGAAACCAACGTATCCGTCAACATGAACCCGGGCATCGCCATCCCTTGCTATTGGAAGAACGGAGCTCGCACCGACCTCAGCGTCATCGACCCCCAGCGGGAGGGATATGCCAACGCTATCTGTTTTTACGCGGACAACGTCTATGTTGCAGGTAGCGCCGTCGACACGACGTATACAGGAGTTCCCTGCTATTGGGTGAACGGGACGCGGATCGCCCTGAGCCGGTTATATGTATACACCGGCTGGGCGGAGTCCATCCAGGTGTCGGGAAGTGATGTGGTTGTGGGGGGCGCCACCCAAAGCCTGACGACCGAGATCGTGCCCTGCTATTGGAAAAATGACAGACGGGCCGATTTGAGTGTGGTCAGCCCGGGCAAGGGTGGGTACGTAAATTCGATCTTTGTCCTGGGTAACGATCTCTATGCCGCTGGTTATGGCGGTTTCGATCCCAACCAGGGGGCCGACTATGCCGTTCCCTGCTACTGGAAGAACGAAACTCGGGTTGATCTCAATACCGGGACGTTTCCGGGAGCTTTTGCAACCGGGATCTTCGTGACCTACAAATAGGCGGAGCGCCCGCAAGCGCGTGCGGTCGGGACCACCGTTGACTTTTTTTCGGAATTTCATCAAAATAAGCCTTGCGGAGAATGGAACCCGGCATCCGCATCGAGATGCCGCCAGATGGTGATGGCGAATTCGAACAGGAGCAGCTGACATGCAAAAGGATTTTCCCTGGCTAAAGCACTACGAAGCCGGCGTCCCGTCCAGTATCGAGGCGCCCGATATGACTTTGCAGGACCTGCTGCCCATGGCCGCCGAAAAATACCCCGAGCGGACGGCATTGGTCATGACCCTGGCCGCCGCCGGCCGCCTCTTCTCCTACCCGGTTTCCTACCGCCGCCTGCAGCGGGATGTCGACCGCTTTGCCGCCTCTCTGCAGGGGCTCGGCGTACAGCCGGGCGACCGGGTGGCCCTCTACCTGCCCAACTGCCCGCAATTCGTCATCGCCTACCTGGCGGCCATCCGCGCCGGGGCCATCGTCGTCCCCTTCAACCCGCTCTACTCGGCCCGTGAGACCGAATACCAGCTCAAGGATTGCGGGGCCACCGTGGCCGTGGTGCTCGACCGCTTCTTTCCCCTGGTCAACGGCGTGCGGGGAAAAACCGCCCTGCGCCGGGTGGTGGTCACGCGCATCAAGGAATATTTCCCGCCGCTGCTCTGGACCCTTTATTCCCTGACCAAGGAGAGGAAGCTGGCCAAGTTCCGCCTGGGCGCGGACGACCTGTGGTTCCGGGACATGCTCGGCGAAGGGACGCCCCGTCCCGTCAGCGTGGAGCGGGAAGCGACCGCGGTCCTGCTCTATACCGGCGGCACCACCGGCGTCTCCAAGGGAGTCGAGCTGTCGCACCGCAACCTGCTGGTCAATGCCGAGCAGAACCGGCTCTGGGCCGGCATCCGCGACGGCGTGGAAGTATCGCTGGCCGCCGTGCCCCTGTTCCACGGCTTCGGCCTCACCTGCTGCCTGCACCTGGGGCTGCGCACCGGGGCGACCATCCTGCTGGTCCCGAGCCCCGCCGACACGGCCGGCCTGATCCAGACCATCGAGCGCCTGCGGCCGACGATCTTCCCGGTGGTGCCGACCTTCCTCATTGCTATCGCCGGCTTTCCCGGCATCGAGGGCCGCGACCTGCGCTCGGTGCGCGTCTGTCCCT
>JBGSPO010000186.1:0-9031 GCA_041738575.1 Candidatus Aminicenantia bacterium | reverse complement strand
ATCCGCTGCACGGCGGCTTCGGCCCGGGCCCGAAATTTCCGCCCCACTCGACCCTGCTGTACATGCTCTATCGCCTCGGCGGCGAAAAGCACGCCGGGCTGGAGAATGCCTGCCGCCTCACCCTCGATGCCATGCGCCGCGGCGGCCTGCATGACCACCTGCAAGGCGGCATCTTCCGCTACTGCGTCGACCGCGAGTGGGCCATTCCCCATTTCGAAAAGATGCTCTACGACCAGGCCATGGCCCTGTGGTGCTTCGCGCTGGCCTACCGGGTGCTGGGGGACGAGGCATACAAAACCATGGCCGCGGGCATCCTGCGCTGCCTGGAGGAATCCTTCGCCATGGGCGAGCTTTTCGCCACCGCCTTCGACGCCGATACCGGGCACCGCGAAGGCGCGACCTATGTCTGGCGCTACGATGAGATCAAGGCGGCCTTGAGCGATTTGGAGTTCGCGCGCTTTTCCGCCGCATACCGCCTGCCGGAAAAAGGCAACATCGCCGGGGCCATCCACCTGGCGCGCGGCAACGATCTGCCGCTCGGCGACTGCGAGGAGAAGCTGCTGGCGCTGCGCCGGAATAGGCCGCAGCCCTTCCGCGACGAGAAGGCCCTGTGCGGCATCAATGCCCTGGCGGCCTGCGCCTTTGTCCAGGCGGCACGAGCGCTCGACCAGCCCCGTTTGGAGGAGAAGGCGGCGCGGATGACGCGTGAGCTTCTCGCTGTTTTTTGGGACGGCACCGCCCTCGGGCACTCCCTGGCCGGCGGCACGGTGCAGCGCCAGGGCTTCTTGGGCGATGCCGGGGCAATTCTCCTGGCCCTGACCTTGCTCCGGGAAGGCGACGCCGGCTGGAGCGACGCCATGAATTCCCTGGTGAAATACACGGCCGCCTTCCGGAGCGACAGCCGCTGGATCGAATCCAGTCCGGCCGATTTCCACGCCGTTCCCGCCTCCTGGTTCGACCACCCCGTTCCTTCGTCCGTCTCGCTGGCGGCCATGGGCCTGGCGCGGGCCGCGGTGCTGAACGGTTCCCAACCGGAACGGCTGGAATACCTGCAGCCGCACCAAGCCGATTTTTTCAACGTTGCCGCCATGTTCAGCCGGGGCCTCTTCCATCAAGTGCACTCGAAGGACGCCCTCGACTGGGCCCGGCTGCCGGCCAACTCCATCCAGCTGCGCGGCGAGCCGGAAACGGATTGCTACCTGGGCCAATGCCGGCCGCTAAAATTGACAGAAACCAAATGTTAGACGCTTGACGTTAGCAAGGCAAAGATCGAACGACCCATCGTGATTCGTAATTCGTGATTCGAAACAACAAGAGGTCGACCTTTTGAGTGCACCCGTTACTCTTCATCAAAGGTTTGTTGAGTTTCTTGCTGACTACTGACGTCTAACGTCTTTTTTAATGGAACCTTGTCATGGGTTTGAATCAGTGCAGCAGGGCCGCCTCGGTGTCAAAGTAGCGCTTCAATCCCTGGCGGTTGGCCTGGTTGAGCAGCAGCTTGCTGGAGAGGATCACCTCGCCGGGCAGTCCGCACCACGGCCGCAGCGCCTGGATGCAGCGCTGTTCGAAATCATCGGGCGGCAGCACTTCGGTGACCAGGCCCAGCTCCAGCGCAGCGGCGGCGTCCAGCGGCTCGCCCTTGAACAGGATCTCGGCGGCCTTGCCCTGGCCGACGTAGCGCGGCAGGAAATAGGGCAGGGCGCCGGTGGGATGCAGGCCGTGGCGGCAGTGGGCGGGCGAGAAGAACATGTCCCGGCTGGCGAAGCGGAAATCGGCGGCCAGGCTGGCGCCGAAGAACGGGGTGACAACGCTTTGCTGCAGGCCGAAGGCGAAGATTTTCTTGAAATCGGCGACCTGGGTGACCACGCGGTTGAGGGTGTTGATATGGCGGATGACCTGGGTCTTGAGATGGGTGGCCTGGCCGGGTTTGCCCAGTGCGGCTTCCTCGTGGCAGATGAACTTCTCGTACTCGTTGTCGGCGAAGACGCTCGGCCGGCTCAGCAGCAGCAGCGCCCGGACCTGGTGGTTGACCTCGGCCTCGTGAAAGAGCGCCAGGAAACGGCCGCTCTCGGCCAGGTCGGTCAGGGCGGCGAAGGAATCGGCCTGGATGCGTACGACGGCGATGCCGTCGGACATGTAGGCCTTCAGGGAAGCGTCTTCGTAAGCGAATCCGTCGGCCTGGTTCATGGTTGCCTCCTGCATGGCATGCCCGCCTGCCGCATAGGTATATCATTCCCGGCCCCGGCATGCAACATGGTTTTCATCCTTTCTTGAAACGGGCCTTGAACGCGAGCTTCAGCCGGTGGCTCAGGTAGACCATGCAGGGAATGAGCACCAGGGTGAGCACGGTGGTGAAGCTCAGCCCGAAGATGACGGTCCAGGACATGGGGCCCCAGAAAATGGCGTTGTCGCCGCCGAAGTAGATATGGGGGTTGAACTCCGAGAGCAGGGCGGCGAAATCGAAATTCAGGCCGATCGCCATGGGCACCAGCCCCAGCACGGTGGTGATGGCGGTGAGCAGCACCGGGCGCAGGCGGGTGCGGCCGGCCTGCTGGATGCAATCCTTGGTATCCTCGAGGGAGAGCTCATCGTCCTCGTCCAGGCCCAGGCGCTTCTTGGCGTTGGCCTTGAGGACATCGATGTAATCGACCAGCACGATGGCGTTGTTGACCACCACGCCGGCCAGCGAGATGATGCCCACGCCGGTCATCAGGATGACGAAATCCATCTTGAACAGGGCCAGGCCGCCGAAGACGCCGATGGTGCTCAGGACCACGGTGGCCATGATGATCAGCGGCTTGACGAACGAGTTGAACTGCAGCACCAGGATCAGGGTGATCAGCGCCAGGGCGATGAGCATCACCCGGCCCAGGAAGGCCGACGTCTCGGCCTGCTCTTCCTGCTCGCCGGTGAACTTGTAGGCGAAGCCCTCGGGCATGGAGTATTCCTTCATCAGCTCCTTGAGCCGAGCGTTGACGGCATTGGCGTTGTAGCCCTCGATGACGTTGGACCACAGGGTGATCACCCGCTCCATCTTCAGGCGGTTGACCGAGCCGAAGGTGGTGCCGTACTCGAAGCGGGCCACGCTGGCGATGGGCACCTGCATCAGGGCGCCGGTGTTGCTGCGGAACGAGATCTTCTGGTTGAGCAGCCCGGCCACCTGGCCGCGGTGCTCCTTGGCCAGGCGCACGACGATGGGATACTCGTCCTCGCCTTGCTTGAACTTGGAAACCTCGCGGCCGAACAGGGCGGTGCGGATGGTGCCGGCGATCTGGGCGGTGGAGAGGCCGAAGCGGCGGGCGCCGTCGCGGTCGATATGGATCACCAGCTCGGGATTGCTCAGGTCGATGTCGAGCTTGAGGCCCTCCACTCCCGGCACGCGCTTCTCGCCCAGGTAGCGCTGCACGTCGGAGACCAGCTTCAGCAACCCGGGGAAATTTTTGCCGCTGAGCTCCATGTTCACCGGCTTGCCCGTGGGCGGGCCCATCTGGTTCTTCACCACCTGGATCTGCACCCCGGGGTAGCGGTTGAGCAGGGCGGCGCTGAGCCGCTTCATCAGCGACGAGGTCTTCAGGCCGCCCCGGTACTTGGTCTCCACGAAGGTGATGGTGACCATCCCCTTCTGGGGCGTGTTGCCCACCGACGTCTCGTTCTCGCCGCCCACCCCTTTGCCCACCGTGGTCAGGAACGACTCGACATAGGGCAGCTCGGGCTTCAGCACCTCGTAGATCCTGTTCTCCAGCCCGCGCATGAACTCGTCGCTGGCCTGGATGTCGCTGCCGATGGGCAGCTCGGCGAAGACGTTGATGAAGCGCGGCTCGTTCACCGGGAAGAACTGCACCTCGCCGTGGCGCACGCCGTAAAAGGCGATGGAAAGCAATAGCAGGGCGAATACGGCCAGCAGGCTCCAGATGGAGTTCCTGCCCCTCAGGGTGAAGCGCAGCAGCCTCAGGTAGCCGCCCTCCATCCAGTGCAGGATCTCGCGCTGGAACCAGGCGCTCAGGTCATACAGGAAAAGCTGGTAGAGCGCCACCAGCACGGCCATGATCAGGGTGAAGGTCCCCAGGGAGGTCCAGCCCGCGACATAGAACAGCGCGGCCAGGCCGGCCATGACGGCCAGGGTGCGGCGGCTTTTTTTCCAGAGCGGCCGGAGCGTTTCCCCCTCGCGCTTGATGAAGCGCGAGGCCAGCACCGGGTTGATGACCAGGGCCACGAACAGCGAGGCGCTGAGTGCGATGATCAGGGTGATGGGCAGGTGCTTCATGAACTCGCCCATGATCCCCTTCCAGAACAGCAGCGGTAGGAAGGCGGCCAGGGTGGTCAGCGTGGAGGTGATGATCGGCACGGCGATCTCGCCGGTGGCGTAGCGCGCCGCCTCGAACAGCGAGTAACCCTGGCCGATGAAGCGGTGAATGTTCTCCACCACCACGATGCCGTTGTCGACCAGCATGCCCAGGGCCAGCACCAGGCCGAAGAGGACCATCATGTTGACCGTGGCGCCCAGGGCGCTGAGCACGATGAAGGAAATGAGCATGGACATGGGGATGGCCAGGCCGACGAACAGCGCATTGCGCAGGCCGAGGAACAGGAAGAGCACGCCGACCACCAGGACCACCCCCAGCCAGATGCTGTTTTCCAGGTCGCTGACCATGTTGCGCACGTACTGCGACTGGTCGTTGGACTGGGTGACGGTCAGGCTGGCCGGGATGGTCTTGCCGCGGCGGGCGCGGCCGAGGATGGCATTGAGCTTGTCGATGGCCACGATCAGGTTCTCCCGGGCCTTCTTGATCACCTGCAGGCTGACCACGGGCTGGCGGTCGAGCCGGGCGTAGCTCAGGGGGTCCTCGAAGCCGTCGACCACTTCGGCCACGTCGCGCAGGTAGGCGACGTCCTTGCCGTCCTCCTGCTTGACGATGATGCCGGCGATCTCCCCGATGCGCCGGAACTCGCCCACGACGCGGATCGAGCGCGTGGTCTTGTCCACCACCAGGTCGCCGCCGCCGCTGTTGGTGTTCTCGGCTGCGACTGCGTTCTCGATGTCGTTGAAGCTCATCTTGAACGCTTCCATCTTCAGCGGGTCGACGTTGATCTGGATCTGGCGCTCGTTCAGGCCGCTGATCTGCACCTTGGAGATCTCGGGGATGGTCTCGATCTCGTCCTTCAGGTACTCGGCATGCTCCTTCAGTTCGTCGAGGCTGAAATCCCCCGACAGGTTGACGTTGATGATGGGAAATTCGTTGAAATCCAGCTCGATGACCATGGGGTCGACGCGCAGGTCGTTGGGCAGCTCGCTCTTGCCCTTGTCCACCGCGTCCTTGACGTCCTGCAGGGCCTTCTCGATCTTGACGTCGGAGTTGAACTCGATAAAGATGTTGGAGTTGTCCTGCGCGGAGACCGAGCGCAGCTGCTTGATGCCGCTGATGGCGTTGATCTCCTTCTCCAGCGGCCGGGTGATCAGGTTCTCGATGTCGACCGGGGAGTTGCCGGCGTAGATGGTGTTGACGAACACGTAGGGCAGGTTGACCTGGGGAAAGAGCTCCATGGGCATGGTGCGGTAGGCCATCAGCCCGAAAATGACCAGCAGCCCGATCAGCAGGAACACCGTGTTGCGGTTCTGCAGGGCCAGGGTAGTGAGGCGGAACTCGCGCACCAGCTTCTTTTCGCTCAGGTCGTTTTTTTCCATGTTCTTGTCCGCCCGCGCGTCACTTGCCGACCGTGACCGGCAGGCCGTTGCGGGCCAGGTTGAAGCCGCTGACGATCACGTTCTGCCCGGCGGCGAGCCCGGCGACGACCATGGTGCGGTTGCCCTCGGTCAACCCGGTGGTGACGTAGACCTTGCGGGCGACATCCCTGTCGTTCTCCCGCTCCACGATGTAAAGGTAGGTGCCTTCCAGGTCGTTCTTGACCAGGATGGCCGGCACCACCAGCGCGGCAGGCTCGTAAAAATCGCGGCAGCGCAGGGTGGCCATCATATTGGGCTTCATTTGCTCCCGGCGGTTGTCCAGCTCGGCCTGCACCAGCACGGTGCGGTTCCTGGCGCTCACCACCTGGCCGATGCGGGAGATGGCCGTTTCCAGGCTCAAGCCGGGATAGGTGGGGAAGGTGACCTCGATGCGGTCGCCCTTTTGGATCTTGCCCAGGTAGGTCTCGGACACCTCGGCGTTGACGCGCATGCGGTTCAGGTTGACCAGCTGCATCAGCTGCACCCCGGGCACGGCCAGCTCGCCCGATTTTTTGAAGATCTTGTCGACGATGCCGCTGAACGGGGCCCTGACCTGGGCCAGGGCCAGCTGCGCCTGCAGGGACGCCAGGCGGTTTTCCAGGCTCTCCTTGCTCGTCTTGGCCTCCAGGTACTGGATCTCGGCGCCGATCTTTTTATCCCAGAGTTCCTGGCGCTTGCGGAAGACCGTGCGCGCGAGCTCCAGGGCGTTGTTCACCTCGGCGACGGCATTGCGGGTGATGTCGGAATTCAGCGTGACCAGCAGGTCGCCCTTCTGCACGCGCTGGCCTTCCTGGACGTGGACGGCCTGGATCTGGCCGCTGGTCTCGGCGCTGATGAACGCGTCCTGGACCGCTTCCAGGGCGCCGTTGACGGCGAAGAAGTGCTCGAATTTCTCGGGGACGATCGTCTTCGTCTCGACCCGCAGGCTTTCAGCGGTGGCGGCCACCGCCGCCGCGTCCTGCTTTTTTTGGCAGGCGGCCAGGGCCGTGATCAGGATGAGCGGGATAATAAGAAGCCTGTTTCTTTTCATTGTGGTTTTCCTTATAGTCGATTCAAGGCCTTGTCGAGCCGGAGGCGGGCGTCCAGCAACTGTACCACCGCCTGGGAATGCCCGGACTCCGCGTTGAGATACTGGTTGTGGGCCTGGGTCAGATCCATGCTGCCGGCCAGTCCCTGGCTGAACTTGCCGCGCGTGTCGTCGAAGATGCGCTGGGCCAGGGCGGCCATCTTCCCCATATTCTTTTCCCGCTCCAGGGCGGCGGCGAAATCGGAGCGGGCCTGCGCCAGGGCCAGTTTCAGGCCGTCGGCCACCTGCTTTTTGAGGTTCTGCGTCTTCTCCAGCTCCAGCCGCGCCTGGGCCACGCGGGCCGGCCGCGACCCGGACGTGAAGACCGGCAGCGACAGGTTCAATCCCAGGATGGTCGCCGGGTACCAGTCGCCGCCCTTGCCGAAGAAATTGAAGCGGTCGCGCATGGCCGATTGGCTCAAACTGAAAAAAGCCGTCACCGTGGGCAGGTACTCCGCTTTTTCACGCTTGAGCAGCATGGCCATGGAGCGCTCCTGGGTCTCCATGACCCGGAAGTCGATGTGGCGCGCAAGCTCAAAGCTCTCCGGCGCCGGCAGCTCGAAATCCATGGCGGCCAGGATCGAGGCCAGGGTATCGCTGAGCACGACCGGACGGTCCAGCTCAACGCCCAGCTGTAGCTTGAGCAGCCGGTAAGCCGTCCCAATCTGCCGCTCGGTCGTGGCCAGGGTGTTCTCCAGGTCGTTGACCGCCAGTTGCAGCTGGTCGACCGCGGTCGCTTCCAGGAAGCCGGCGCGGTGCATGGCGTCGGTCTCCTGCCAGGTCCGGCGCAGGTTCTCCAGGCTGGAGCGCAGGATCTCGCGGTTCTTTTCCGCCAGCAGGACCAGGTGGTAGGTGTTGGCCACGGTCTCGCGGACGTCGATCTCCTTTTTTTCCTGCTGGTTCTCGGCCAGACGCAGGTAGACCTTGGAGGCCTGCAGGGCCACGATGTAGGAGCCGTTGAACACGAGTTGGCTGGCGGTGAGGTCGAGAGTGGCATTGTGCTGGGTGCCGAACTTCAAGCCGATGAATTCGCCCTCGCCGGCATCGGGATCGAGGAATTGGGCCGGGATCAGCGTGGTGGGGATTTTCAGATTGTCGCGATAGGAGATCGCGGCGCTAAGCTGCGGCAGGCCGCTGGCCGTGGTCTCCCATATCTTCTTGCGGGCCATGGCCACGTCGATGCGGGAATTGCGCGTCTCGGTGCTGAACTGCACGGCGTGGTCCTGGGCCTGCTTCAGGGAAAAGCTCAGCGCGGCGCCGGCTTCCTCGCCGGCGAGCCCCATGACCCATGACATGAGCCAGACGATCGGGACGATGATGATTTTTTTCATTTTGTTTTTTGCTTTCAAGCTATGGGCAGGAACATCATAATTTTTCTCCATGACCGGATCATGAGGATTTGGGGGTTTTGGAAAAAATTGCGTATTTCAAAAACAGCGGCATTATACAACAAGAGCTTGGGCAAGTCCACCCGGCAAGCGGTCAATCAACCCCGCTTCCCCAACGTGGCCGCGATGCTCCCGGCCCAGGCGCTGATGGCGTCCCAGTCGCGGAAGTCGCCGAGCGGCGCCTTGACGTTTTTCATCATCCAGCGGCCGATGGCACCCAGTTTCTCCGGAAACGCCGCCCCCTGGAAGACGACGATCTCCCGGGGCCGCACGCGGTCGGCGATGTGCTGCAGCGCCTTGGGAAAGCGCCAGCCCTTGACCAGCTCCAGCGGATCGCCCCGGCCCGTCGGCCCGCTGGAGAACAGCCAGAGCGGCTTTTCGGCCAATGCCTTCTCGTTGGCTTTCAGGAATTTGACCGCCGCCTTGCGCCAGCCGCCGATGTAGACGGCGCTGCCCAGCACCACCGCCCTGTAGTCTGTCAGGCCGGCAATGCGGTCGGCGGGCAGCACGTCGACGGCGAAACCCGCGTCCTCCAGCACCAGGCCGATCTTGTCCGCTATCTCTTTCGTGGCGCCATACTTACTCGCGAAAGCGACCAGGACTTTGTCATTCATTTCTGCCTCCTGCTTGCCTTTCTCTCACCTTGTCCTGATGCGATTTTATCACAAAACTCTTTTTTTTGACGCTGCGAAACCACCGCCTGGCTGAACCGCGGCTTACAGCGGGATTCGCCCCCGGGAACGGGTCCTCCGGCTAGTTCCTCTCCTCCCCTCCGCTTACTGGACCACGACCTCGTCGACAAAGAGCCAGGCCTTGCCGCCGGCGCCGCTGTGGCCGGGCGGGCAGAGGCCAATG
>JBGSPO010000185.1:0-3192 GCA_041738575.1 Candidatus Aminicenantia bacterium | reverse complement strand
AGCGCCTGGTCCTTGCCGCCGTCCCAGCTGGCCGAGCCGATCTCCGAGCCGTTCAGCGTCACCACGGCATGGTGATCATTGTCGGCGGCCGTATCGGTCGCCCCACGGAACACCACTCGCAGGGTCGCCTGTCCCGTCGTTACCAGCCCCGGCACAATGATCGTGAACGTCTGGCTGCGGCTCCCCGCCACCACGTAGTCCCAGAACCAGCTGTCGGCCAGCGTGTTCTTCTCCATGCTCGGCAGGAAGTAGTGGTTCTCCACGGCATGCAGCTTATCCATGTATGTCTGCCCTTCCGGGGCCGGGCCGGCATTGCCGCCGCCGATGGTCTCCATCGAGCGGCCGCTCCCCTGCTCCAGGAAGTAAACATTCTTGTCCGAATACTCGGTCTCCAGCCCCTGGTTGTAGAAAAAGATGCCCGCGCCGTTGGCGTCGGCCAGCCAGGCTATCTCCTTGCCCAAACTGCTCAGGCTCAGCCGGTAGCCGCTGATCAGCGAAGCGGCCTTCACCTCGGCGAAGCCAAGACTGTCGGCTACCTGCGCCGAGCTCATATAGAACAGCCCTTTTCCCTTGACCGTGACACGCGCCCGCTCCCTGTTCTTTTTGGAAGAGGCCGTGGCGATGGCGCTCTCCCTGGCGGCCAGCTGCCGCGCCCGCAGGCGCTCTTTCTCATACTCGCTGGGTCCGCGCCGGAAGCGCTGATATCCATGTATGTCGCTCGCCTCCTCCCGGCCCATCTTCTCCGATTGGTCGTCGGATCCGTCCCACGACGCGCCGAAGGTCACCGTGAAGGGACCATACATCATCTTCTGTCCCTGCGCGTCGACCTCCTCGAGCTTGTAGGTCACGGGCTCGCCCGAGAGCGCCCCGGGATCGGCCAAACGATAGAACCCTCCTTGCGGCGCATTGGGCAAAGCCGGCAGAAAGTAGGGGTTAACCAGCTCGTACTCCTTCGTCTCTCTGTCCTGCCGCCACAGATAGAAGCCCACCGCTCCCGCCTCGGTCCCCGTGTGCCACTCCACGGTCGGCTGGCCCTCGGAAGCGCAGGCCTCGAAGCACGTCACCGCCACCCAGGTGGGGACATTGTTTCCAGCAGTCACCGACAAACCGCAGAGCGGTCCGTAGGTGTAAGTGGAATTGCCCGTCTCATCAAGATAGACAGCAGTAGTCCCGCCGGCACCGGGGACGCCCGTCACATAGAGCGGGTTCGTCGAGGGCGGGGTCACGTTTACCTGATAATACAACGTCGCCGTGGCCCCGGCCACTACGGTTCCCGGGTTCCACGTGATGTTGCCAGTGCTGCCTACGCCTCCGGGGGGAGTGATCGTTCCCTGCGTTGCCGAGGATACGCCGGCGTAAACGACGCCGCCGCCGGGGATGTTGGCCGTCACCAGGTTGCCGCTCGAGAAGGTTATACTATAGGCGGTTGGGTTGGATACGGAGACCTCTATCCGCACGGTCGTCAAGCTGCCTACTGCCGGCGGATTCGCTCCTGATACAAAACTCAGCTTCTGCGTCAAGATGGGCTTGCTGGGCTTGGCGCCGCCATCTGTGGGCAGGTAGATGCGAAAAGAGCCGGTCTCGGGTTGGGCGCTGGGAGCACCATTGGCCGCGTTCCAATTCCCGGCCCAAAAAACTCCGAAATTAGCCGTTGAGTCTTGCAATGTTCGATATCTCCCTGCCCCCCTCCAAAGCCCGGTATCCACGTTGAACGCAGCGGTATTATAACCGGTGATAGCCCGATTTCCCCAGGCATCATTTCCTGATCCGGCGTAATTGGTCGGGCCAACTGTAGGGATACGGCTTTCGAAAGTGTATCGGCAGTAAGTGCTGAATCCATTATCATCACCATCGAAGTTATTCCAATCGGCTGTGCAGCCAGACGTCACGTAAGGATAGAAAGTCGTGGTTTTTCTCGTCCCGCTTGCCCCGACCACCCCGAGAGGTAAAAAAGAATGGGCGTAGACGTTCAACTCAGTTCCCCCCGATCCAGAAGTGCCGTCATGGGCACGGATGCCGAAGCCATTGTAATCATTGCCTGTGGTGATCGCCGAAGACATGTCGATGCGAAGCTCCCAGTGACCAGCCGTCGGATTGGCAATCGTGTATAGCTGGGTCCAGGCGCTATCCGCCGCGGCCTGGGTATTGTTGTAGGTCTGACTGGCAACGGATGTCCCCCCAGGATTTCGGAGCGAATAATTGCATGACGTGTTATAGCCGCTATTCGGCCAATCGGTGTAATTGGATACCGCTCCGATGTCCGCATCATATATCTCCACAGTCAGCCGCGTTGTTCCCGGGGGAACCTCGATGTAATAACGATAATAAGTGTTCAACCCGCCGCTCGAGCTGATGTAGTCGCCTCCCTGAGTGGCGTAGCCTGAACCGGACTGCAGTAACAAGTTGGTCGTTCCGGTCGACGCGGCGAAGCCGCTATTGGATGACAAGAAAAAGATCGATATCAAGAACACTAAAAAAGCAACCTTGTGGGTGCCTAAACCTTTGCACTTCATATTTCACCCCTCATTTCTTTTCAGATCACAAAATTCATTATAATTATAACCATTGAAGTTGTCAATAGTTATAAGAACAGAACGATTCGCCATGCAGTTGCTGCCATCATTCCTCCAATGATTTTACATATTTTCCAATATTTCACCTTATATTAATAAGCAAATATAGTGCCAATCTGGGGGGGATAGAAATATTGTTTAACGACAACGCTTTCCAGTGGTTGTCATCGTTATTTACGCCCAAGAATCATGCGACAAATATTGCACCAAAAGAGATGAATTTCATGGAAATCTCGGAAAAAAATGGTTTTCATCCACGAAGCAACTCCCATCCGCATGCGACAGAAATCGCATGGGTAATGAAATATTCAACTGAAATGTAGATTGGGGGAATTTTGTGCTCTGACAAAAATTGTCACTATTTTTCTGAAAAATGCCAATACATAATGCCTTTTTAATGAGCGACCGGAGAGGATTACTTGAACTCCAGCGCCGGATCGCCGAGCCAGTTGTAGATGTTCAGCAGCTGCTTGTCGCCGCCGCTGTTCACATATTCCTTCATGGCCGCCACCAGCGCCTGGCCCGCGCTCTGCCCCTTGCCAGCCAGCGCCACCCGGTAGAACCCCTCGCCCAGGCGCATGGAGTCGGCATGCATGCCGGCGCCGCTGGGCACCAGCCC
>JBGSPO010000178.1:0-23959 GCA_041738575.1 Candidatus Aminicenantia bacterium | reverse complement strand
TCTGCTGGTAGTAGCCGCTGTCGTTTTCCTCGGAAAGCTTTGTCGAGGTCGACAGCGATGCATTGACGTTGAGCGGCGGCTCGTGCTTGCCCCCGGGTACCGCGGGAGCGTCGCCGCTCTGAAAATAGATCTCCGGGGATTTTTCGCGGGTGAAACCCGCGACCGTATGGGTGAGCGACACCGGGACGGTTTTCCCGCCCCTCTTTTCCGTCACGAAGTATTCGATGTTCCTGCCATAGAGGTTTGCCAGGGGGATGCGGCTGGAGAAAACACCGGAGGCGTCGGGCTGCATTTTCCTGACCTGGAATCCCGCCATCCCCTCGGTGCGATAGTTGATGAAATAGGCCCCCTGCCCCGGCGTGGGCGCGATGCGTACCACGATGTGGCCGGGGGTTTTCTCGACGCGCGGCAGATAATTGATTCGCGGGAGTGACTGGCCGAAAACGGCTCGGGTCAGTAATAAGGCGCCGGCGACAATTACTAGTTTTTTTACCATTTTTATCTCCATAATATACCGGGAAAATAGCATATTTATTAATATAATTACAAGAAGATATATCTCATATAATTTTTTTAGTATAATATTGCGGTGGCCCGAGCCGCACCGGGTGAACAAGTGAAAAAAATTCTTTTTGGCCTGCAGGCAGAAAAATGAAGTCGCACATCACGATCCATGCCGGGAACCTCCTACATAACTTGCAGCTTTTCAAGCGCCTTACCCGCAAACCGATCATGTTTGCGGTCAAGGCCAACGCCTATGGCCATGGCTTGCGCGAGGTCATCGAGGTCACCAGGGAATCCCCCGCCATCGGCTATTTCGCCGTGGACTCGCTGGCCGAGGCCCTGACCGTCCGTTCCCTGCAAGAAAAGAAGCCGGTCCTGGTCCTGGGCTGGAGCGACAAGGACGAGCTGGAGGAGCTGGTGGCCCGGGGTTTCGAGACCGTCCTTCCCTCGGAAGAACACTTGCGGTCGCTCCAGCGCATTGCCTCCAAGCTCAAGCGCAGGGCCCTTGTCCACCTGAAGATCGAGACCGGGACCCACCGTCTCGGGCTCACCCCCGATAAGGCCGTGGCCCTGCTGCAGGCCATGGACGGACGCAAGCTGGAAGTGCGCGGCGTTTATTCCCATTTTGCCAACATCGAGGATACGACCGACCCGGCCTTCGCCCGGCGGCAGCTCGCCATTTTCCGCGCCATCCTGCCCCGCTTCGCTTCGCCGCGGATCTGCCGCCACTTTTCGAGCTCGGCCGCAAGCCTGCTGTTCCCCGAGACCCACTTTGACATGATCCGCGTGGGGATCTCTGCCTATGGCTACTGGCCTTCCCGGCAGACCCATGCCCTGTACCTTGAGAAACACAAGCGCGGTATCGACCTGAGACCGGTGCTGGATTGGCGGTCCAAGGTGGCCCAGGTCAAGCAGCTGGAAAAGGGGGAGGCGATCGGCTACGGCTTGACCTACAAGACCTTTTCCAAGGCGCGGATCATCGTGGTCCCGGTCGGTTATTATGACGGATATGACCGCAAGCTTTCCAACGCCTCCCAGGTTCTGGTCAATGGCGTCAAGGCGCCGGTGCGCGGGCGGATCTGCATGAACATGTTCATGGCCGATGTCAGCCATGTCCCCCATGTAAAACCCGGTGACCCGGTGATCCTCCTGGGCTGCGAAGGGCGTGAGCGGATAGACGCCGACATGCTGGCTGAATGGTCCGGCACGATCAACTATGAGGTTTTGTCGAGGCTCAATCCCCTGATCCCCAGGGTTGTGGTCTGAAATGAGAACGGGAAAACGAGACGGCGGGGAACTTTTGCCCGGCGCCATCGTTTATTGGTGTGTATGGATATAACAGATATCTTGTCAAAATGCCGCAACAACGACCGGGAGGCGTGGAATATGTTGATTAACGCCTATTCCAAGTCGGTATATAATATTGCCCTTAATTTTTTCGCTGAAAGGGATATCGCATCCGATGTCACGCAGGAAATTTTTATCAAGTTATATCACAATTTAGACAAATACAGGGAAGAAAAGAGCTTTACCTCTTGGGTTTTTGCGATTTCAAGGAACTATTGCATTGATTATTGGCGGAAAAACAGAAAATACATGGCGAACAGCCAGGAATTGGACGAAAACATCAACACCGGCCTGCCAACCCCCGAAGAAAACCTGGTCAGAGAATCCGAGATCGAGACACTGAGGAAAAAGATCGCCCAACTGGACCCGGATCTGAGGCTGATCCTCATTCTGCGGGACATCCACGATTTGTCTTACCAGGAGATCGCGGAACGATTTTCCATTCCCGAGGGAACGGTCAAGTCTCGGATCAACCGCGCCCGGCTGAAATTGGCCGAGGCGTACATGCGGGAGGGATCATGAGCAAAATATGCAGGGAAATAGAGGCCTTGCTCTCGGCATACCTGGAAAATGATCTGTCCAGGGAGAACGCGGCTTGGGTCGCAGAGCACCTGGACGCCTGTCCCGCCTGCCTGGCTAAAAAAGAAAAAATGGAGGAGCTCATATTCCGCCTTTCCGATCTGCAGGAAGAGGTGCCCTTTTTTCTCAAGAACCGGCTTTACAATATTCCCGAGACCATGGAAAAGAAAGTTGCGGGCAGGATCCTCTATTTTCCCAAATGGCTGGCAGCCGCGATCGGCACGGTCATCCTGTTCTTGAATTTGTTCTATTTCACCAATATTTTCCCACCGGTCAACCGTGAAATGCATGCATTCGTCTCTTCCGTCGAAAAAATTGTCGTCAAGACCGGGGGCTGGTTCGAAAAGGTCAAGGAATCGAAGGACCTGCTTTTTTTTACTTTTTTCAATAAGAAATCGATTGAAATCAAGGATGGAAACAGGGGACAGGATGCGATCGGCAGCAAAGGTTTCGACAAAGGAGGAAAAAATGGATAACAACCTGGATCCGGGCCTGAGGGAGAAAAACCCTTCTTTAGCCGCATTTCTGGCAATTTTTCCGGGAATGGGCGCCATCTATAATGGCAATTTTCTTAAAGGCATCACATATATCCTGGTTTTTGCCGTTCTGATCGTACTGACCGGCAACGCCCAGGACCCCGATTCAGTGGTGTTCGGGCTGATGATCGCCGGTTTCTACATTTTCCAGATCATCGACAGTTACAACGAGGCCTGCAGGCTGAACAAGGGCGGCTTGACCGCGGACGGCCAGGCGGAAGGCAAAGAGGACCTCTCTCTTTTTTCGGCCATCGCCGTGTTGATTATTGGCATTCTCTTTCAGCTGGTCAACTTCGACATGCTGACGTTCCGCCAGGTCACCCGGCTTTGGCCCCTGGCCCTGATCGCCTTCGGGATCAAGATTGTTTTCAATTATTTCAAGCGCGAGGAAAACCACCATGTCGAACACTAAGAAAGAATCGCTGTTCTGGGGGCTGATCATCCTGGTGCTGGGGATGCTCTTCCTGCTGAAAAATTTCGGGCTGGAGATCAACGTTTGGCATCTGCTGGGAAAATACTGGCCCCTGATCCTGGTATATATCGGGGTGAAGAATATCTATCTTTACGTCAAAAGAAACAAATGAAAAAAAGAGAGGTCTTCCTGGTCGTCGCCCTGGTCGTTTTCGGCGTGATCTACCAGGCCGTTGAAAAGGGCAAGGTGCGCTTCGCCGAGAACTTCTCATTCTATTCCGACGAACGGCGGCTGAAAGGCAGCCGCTTCGCTGAATTCCCCGGGCAGGAGACGCAGTTCCCGGGCGTGGAACGCGTGGTCATCGAGAACCCCGCCGGCGAGATCACCGTCGACCGGTCCGTTGACGGGCAGGTGCACCTGGCCTCGCTGTTGCGCGTTTATTATTCCGACAAGAGCATCGTGGACACGCTGCATAAAAACGCCGAGGTGCGCCGCGACCTCTCCGGCGGCACCCTGAAGGTCTCCGTCCGCTATCCTGACGCATTTCCCTACCGGCACCTGCGCGTCCTGTTCCGCTTGCAGGTTCCCATGGACGTGCCGCTGACCATCATCAATCATGAAGGAGACGTGATCGTCCGTGACACGGGAAAAGACTTGCGCATCGACCAGATGAACGGCGGCCTGGTGCTGGAGAACATCCCGGCGCGGGTGCAGCTGCACCTGAAAAACTGCGTGGCCAAGATCAAGGGCCTGGCCGATCACGCCGAGATTACGGCATCGCAAGCGAATGTTTACCTTGAGGACGCCGTTTCCCTGCAACTCAATGGCCGGCACGGTGAATGCTCCATCCGAAACGTGAAAAATGACGTGCGCGGGGAATATGCCTATGGACGGTTGCGGGTCGACGGTGCCGGCCGGCTGGAGATAGCGGCGCGGCACAGCGATATCCGGGCGAGCCACATCAGGGACGGGGCGGTCGTTGCCAACAAGTACGAGGGCATTTTCCTGGAAAATGCCGGCGGAGATATCCGCCTGTCCAACCGCTCGGGCCGGATCGAGCTGAGCCGTTCGCAGGCCCGGAATGTCGTGATCGAGAATGCCTATGCCGATATCAAGCTGGAGGATTTTTCCGGGGTGAGCCTGGACGTGCTTTTAAAAAACGGCGACCTGGATTTGCAAGTGGTCAACGTTTCCGACCGGGTCAATGTCGAGGCCGAGCATGCGGAACTTCGACTCGCGTTCGCGGCCCTGGCCGATCCGACGTTCAGCATCAAGACCCGTCAGGGCCGGATCTATGCCCAGCCGATCCTGGGGTTGGAGAGCTTCGAGGAAAACAGCGAAAGCTTTGCCAACCGCAGCGGGCAAAAGCCCGAGATCCTCATCCACAATGCCTATGGGAATGTCCGGGTGAAGATCGCGGATTGATTATTGCTTTTTTCTTGCCGTTGGGGTATGTTTCTATGACGATGGGAAAAGTCGTCACCTTGCCGAACGTTCTCAGCTTTTTGCGCCTGCTGATGATCCCCCTGATCGTCCTTTTGATGGTCCATGTCAACGATGACCTGTTCCCCTACCTGATCGCCATTTACAGCATTGCAGTTTTCCTGGATTTCCTGGACGGTTTCATCGCCAGGAAGTTTTTCCAGGAAAGCGAGCTGGGCAAGATCATCGATCCCCTTGCCGACAAGTTCCTGGTCCTGGCCATCCTGGTCACCCTGGCCTTGAAGTTCGATTTTCCCCTGTGGCTGGCGGCATTCATCATTCTGCGGGACATCCTGATCCTTTGGGCCAGCGTCGTGCTCTACCGGGGCAAGCGCATCGTCAAGCCATCGCTGGTAGTGGGAAAATTCACGTTTGCCCTGCTGAGCCTGCTGATCTTCGTTTTCATCATCGACCTGCACGAAAAGATCGACCTGCTGGCCATCAAGCAGTTTTTGACCGCCCTGACTTTTTCCTTCCTGCTGTGGTCATGGGTCGCTTATTTCCTGGTTTACATGAGAGAGAAAAATGGAAGCAAAGAATACGATTTTAATCGTTGACGACGAAGAGGAGATCCGCCTGCTGCTGCGGGAATTCCTGGAGAAGAACGGCTTTGCCGTACTGGCCGCCGCAGACGGCCAACAGGCGCTGCAGCTGGCCAACGAGCATTGCCCCGACCTGGTCATCACCGACCTGCTGCTGCCCAAAGAACACGGCATCGATGTGATTCAAGCTGTCAAGGACAAGTTCTTCCTCCCCATCATCGCCATCTCCGGTATTTACAAGCAGGATGAGATCAAGAACAAGGTCGGCGACGTGTTCATCGATGATTTTTTCGAAAAGCCCCTGGACCTGGAGGGAATCCTGGCCAGTGTTCGCGCCCTGCTCAATGAATGAGCCGTTCCATTCGTTCGGCACATTTTTAAAAACAAAGTTCCCCGGCAACAAGGTGCTGAAGATTCCCATCGACGCGGGGTTCTCCTGCCCCAATCGCGACGGGACTCTCTCCAATGCCGGATGCATCTTCTGTGACCGCTATGCCGCCGGGCCCGTCGCCACCGCGGGCTGGACCATTGAGAAGCAGATCGCATCCCGCATCCGGCGCCATCCGGACAGGAAGTTCATCGCTTATTTCCAGGCGCACTGCAACACCTATGGCCCCGTCGCGGAGCTGCGGCGCAAGTACGGGATCGTCTTCAGCTTCAAGGAGATTGTTGGGCTGTTCATCGGCACCCGGCCTGACGCCGTCCCGGAACCGGTCTTGGCCTTGCTGGAGGAATTGAGCCGGCGCATCTACCTCTGCGTTGAGCTGGGCTTGCAGTCGGTGCACGCCCGGAGCCTGGAGCTGCTGCAGCGCCACCATACCTATGAGCAGTTTGAGAAAACCTTTCATGAATTGCGCTCGCGACGGATCGACGTTGTCGTCCACCTGATCATCGGCATCCCCGGCGAAACGCTCGCCGACATGCGGATGACCATCGCCGCCATGAATGCCCTGAGACCTGCCGGGATAAAATTCCATTTGTTGCATGTGCTCAAGGACACGGAGCTCCAGGCGCGGCACTCCAGGTCGCCCCTGCCGCTGTTAAGCCAGGAGGAATACGCGGATATCATCAGCGACCTTTTGGAACGCCTTGACCCCGCCATCGTGATTCACCGGCTTACGGCCGACCGCGAGCGGGAGCTGTTCGTCGCGCCCCTCTGGGTCTTGAGCAAGCAGGCGGTGCTGGATGCCATCCGCAGGAAGATGATGGTCAGGGGAGCGTTCCAGGGGCGGCTCCATGGGACGGGCTGATCCGGGCGGGCGGAAGGCGGTGGTGCGTCATTGACAAAAAAAAGTGAATGATGTAAAAAATATCACAAGGGGTGAAATAGAAAAGAGATGGGAAAACGAGTGATCGAATCGCCGGTGCCTTTCGTGCTGCGCAAGGTCTTCATGGAAAAGATCAGCGGCGAATTGATCATCAAGGGCGAGAATTTCGAAAAGAGCCTTTACTTCAACCAGGGGGATCTTTGCTTTGCCCGGACCAATGTGTTGCATGAGCGGCTGGGCGAAGTGCTGTTCAAGGTCGGCAAGATAGACCAGTCTCAATTCTGGAACATCCACAAGCTGATCTCGGGGCAGAAGGAGAGGATCGGCAGCATCCTGGTGCATAATAATTTCATTTCCCAGAAAGACCTATTTTACGGGTTGATCCACCAGATGCGGGTCATTGCCCTGTCCACCTTCGCCTTGACCAGTGGTGAATGGGATTTCTCCCCAAAGTTGCCGGAGATCCCCGATGATTCGCGGTTCAAGATCGAATTGCCCGGAGTATTCGCCGAGGGAGTGCTGCGCTTCAAAAGCTTGCCCCTGTTTAAAAACAATTTCATCAAGCGCGCGCTGCAGACCAAGCCCATCTCCGATGAGATCGGCAGTTTTCTCAAGAGCGAGGACGTGGAACTGTTTAAGGTATTAAGCGCCCATCCCGGGGAGACGGTTGAAAAAGCAGTGGCGAAAGCCGGGCTCGCCGATGAGGTCCTCTGGCAGAAACTGGCCCTCTTCTTTCTCCTGAATGTCCTGGAATTCCCCGCACCGCCCGTCAACCGCGAGCAGAGCCAAAACAACGAAGCTCTTTTGGCTCTCTATGAAAACATGAAGGCCCGGGACATGGATTATTACGATGTATTCAACTTGAAAAACAGTGCTACGTTCAACGAGATCAAAGAGGTTTACTACCAGTTTGCAAAGAAATTCCACCCCGACCGTCTTGGTGAGTTTTCAAATTCCGAGATGAGAGAAAAAGCCAACTTTGTTTTTGCCCGCATCAACAAGGCATTTGAAGTTCTCAGCAACGAGGAAAAAAGACGGGAATACGACATGAAGGGGTACAAAGAGATACGGAACACCGAAAAATCAAGCGAAAACCTGGTTGAAAAGGCTAATTTATATTACCGCAAGGCCAAAACCCTTTATTCACAACAACGGTTCCGGGAAACGGCCAGCCTCATGGAGGAAGTGATTCGCAACGATGCCGGCAAGGCGGCATACTATCTTCTGCTGGGCTTGGCCCAGTCCAATATTCCCAACCTGCGCCGGGTTGCTGAGAAGAACTTTCAAAAAGTCATCGAGCTGGAGCCTTGGAATCCCGAGCCCTATGCCGCCCTGGGTCTGCTGTTCCAGTATGAAAAAATGGACAAGCGCGCCGAAAACTTTTTTAGAAAGGCACTGGCAATCGATCCAGAGCATGGCCTGGCCAAGAAGCGGCTCAGCGAGATGCTAGGCGACGACAAGAAGTCATCGGTTTTTTCGATCTTCCAGAAAAAAAAGTAGCTTCACTCCCACTACATTTTGTGTTTAATAAAAAAAAACATTGACATTTAGTGTTTTTCAGGTAAGATAGCAAAGTTGTCCAAAATGAGATCGAGGGGAACTGCGTGAACATCTTATACCTGTCTTCCGAAGCGGTGCCGTTTGCCAAAACCGGCGGCTTGGGAGATGTGGTGGGTGTTCTGCCCCGGGTCATGGCTCAAAGCGCAACGGTAGCTCTCATGCTCCCCGATTACATGACGGAAAGCATTACGGGATCCCAGGCTGAAACCGTGGATCGCTTTTCGATCGCCATCGGGAGGCAAATATTTGCCGCAGTCATTAAAAAAATCAATGTTTCCCCAAGTTTTTCAGTCTATTTTGTGGCAAACGAACATTTCTTCTTTCGCAAGGGGTTGTATGGCGACGCTTCTGGGGACTTTGCCGACAATTTTTTACGCTTTTTGTTCTTTCAAAAGGCCGTGCTCGAGTATATTCAGAGAAATGACCTGATATTTGACGTTATCCATTGTAATGATTGGCAAACGGCCTTGTTCCCTCTGTTCATGAAAATGGAACCGCGTCCCGAGGTTTTCCGGAAAGTGAAAACCGTGTTCTCCATTCACAACCTTGGATACCAGGGAATTTTCCCGGTCGCTTCTTTTGCGGAAACGGGGCTGCCCGCATATCTTTTTGCTCCGGATTACCTCGAATTCTATGGCAGCCTGAACTGCATGAAGGCCGGGATCATTTTTTCCGACCGCGTGGTCACCGTCAGCCCCACGTATGCCCGGGAGATCGTTTCTGCCGAGAATGGATTCGGGCTTGACGGGTTGCTGGCCAAATTTTCCTCAAAACTGAGCGGTATCTTGAACGGCGTGGATTACAGCTTGTGGGACCCGCGCCACGACCCTTTCATAGCCCACCGCTATTCAGCCCATTCGCTGCATGGCAAAAACAAGAACCGGCGGGCTCTTTTCAGTGAACTCGGGATCGCGCCTGACCGGGGTTTGCCTCTGCTGGTCATGATCGCCAGGATATCTGAGCAGAAGGGCGTTGACCTGCTGCCCGAACTGTTGCCGGTCCTGTTGCAGGAAGATGTCCATTTTATTTTTCTTGGCGTGGGCGACCGGTCCCGGACTGAAAAATTAGCGGCCATGGCCGGCCGATTTCCACAACGCATGACGTTTTTGAATTGTTTCGATGAAAAAATGGCTCATTGCCTGCAAGCGGCCGCTGACATGCTGTTCATGCCTTCCGCCTATGAACCGTGCGGGCTGAACCAGATCTACAGCTTGCGCTATGGAACCGTTCCCATCGTGCGTGCGACCGGGGGGCTCGAAGACTCTGTGCAGGAATTCGATCCCCAGACCCTTGAGGGGACGGGCTTTAAATTCAAGGGCGGCGACGTGGATGGGATAATGGCCGTGATGCGGCGCGCGCTGCGCTTGTTTGCCGATCGCCGTCTCTGGCTGAAGCTTCAAGAAAATGGCATGGGAATGGATTTTTCATGGGAAAAGACCGTCCCGGAATACTTGGACTTATATAGGAAAATATTACTGGAGGACACTCAACATGGCTGAAGTCATATCGGTCAATGACGGCAATTTCGAAAGCTTCATTCAGGGCAGCCGCATGGTCATCGTCGACTTTTGGGCGCCGACCTGCATGCCTTGCCAGCTGATGGAGCCGGGGCTGGAAAAGATCGCAGCCAACCACCCGGAAAACGTCAGGGTCCTGAAGGTAAATGTTAACGAGAGCCCCAAGACGTCTTCCCGTTACTTCGTGCGCACCCTGCCTACCCTGCTTTTCATCAAGGATGGCCAAGTCAGGACTCAGATCATCGGCGCCGTCAACCCGGGGCAGATCGAAAAAACCCTCAGCGAGGTGAGTTGATGGAAAAAAACTGGGACGTGATCATCATCGGCGGCGGCCCGGCCGGTCTGGCTGCGGCCATCTATTGCGGCCGGGCATTGAGAAAAACGCTGGTCCTGGAGAAAAAGGTTTTTGGCGGCCAGATCGTTTTTGCCGATATCATCGAAAACTATCCCGGTTTCGCCGAGCCGATCGTTCCGGCCGACCTGATGGAGCAGATGGTCAAGCAGAGCGAGCGCTATGGAGTTGTGCTGGAGAACGACGAAGTCCAGGGGTTGAGAAGGGAGGGGGATGGCTGGCTTGTCGACGTCTACCAGAATACCTACACCGCCAAGGCCATCTTGTATGCCGCCGGTTCCGTGCACCGTTTCTTGGGCGCTCCCGGAGAGCAGGAGCTCCTTGGGCGCGGGGTCTCGGTTTGCGCAACCTGCGATGCCCCCTTTTTTCAGGAGCGCAAGGTGGCCGTGCTGGGAGGCGGCGACACCGCGCTGTCCGAAGCGCTCCATTTGGCAAAATTCGCATCCCAGGTCTCCCTGGTCCATCGCCGGGACCAGTTCCGCGCCGAGAAGATCCTCCAGGACCGGGTTTTTAAGAACGACAAGATCAGGGTCATCTGGGATTCAGAGGTCCTTGCCTTCAAGGGGGAGCAGCGCCTCGAGGCGCTGGAAATTCGTAACAAAAAGACCGGTCTGATTGAGGCCATGGCTTTTGACGGGGCCTTCCTGGCCATCGGCACCATTCCCAACACCGAGCTGCTCAGGGGGTTCGTCAAACTGGATGAAAACGGTTATGTGGTGAGCGATATTTCCTTGCGCACCGAGGCCAAGGGCCTGTTCATCGCCGGAGAGGTCATCAAGGGAAACCGTCGCCAGGTCGCCATCTCGGTCGGCATGGGAGTGCAGGCCGCCCTGGGCTGCGAAGAATACCTCGCAGCGCTGGATTGATTTCTCCGAGTCCAAGGAGTATAGTCGCTTAAGCGCTCCTATCCGCAAGGCGGGATTTTGAGATGATCAAGGCACTTCTTGGCGAATCGCTGGGAAACAACCTGGTGCTTTGCCGGCTTTGCGCCCATGAATGCCGGATCGCCCCGGGAAAGACCGGCGCGTGTCGCGTCAGGAAAAACCTGGCCGGCGAGTTGTTTTCCCTGAATGCCGACCGGGTCATCGCGGCGAACGTCGATCCCATCGAAAAAAAACCGCTTTATCATTTTCTGCCGGGGTCGCGTTCTTTTTCCATCGCCGCCATGGGCTGCAATTTTTCCTGCCGGTTCTGCCAGAACCACTCGATCTCCATGGTGGAGAATGAAACGGCCGTTCAAGGCGATCCCATGACCCCGGAACTGCTTGTGGCGCTGGCCAGGGAAAACCACGCCCAGTCGATTTCCTATACGTATACCGAGCCGACCGTTTTCTTTGAACTGGTTCTGGAAACGGCCCGGCTGGCGCGTGAAGCCGGATTGCGCAATGTCCTGGTGAGCAACGGCTACATGAGTGCCCGAGCTCTCTCCATGCTGGAGCCGTTCCTGGACGGGGCGAATATCGATTTGAAGTCTTTTTCCGACGATTTTTACAAGAAATTTTGCTCCGCCCGCCTGGGGCCCGTCCTGGAGACGCTCCGCGCACTGAAGTCCCTGGGCCTCTGGCTCGAGGTCACCACCCTGTTGATCCCGGGCTTGAACGACGATCCCCGGGAAATCAGGGACCTGATCTCATTTTTATGCGCCCTAGATCGGAATATCCCCTGGCATGTCTCGCGTTTCTTCCCGCACTACCGCCTGCAGGACATTCCGCCGACGGCAGCCGACTCGATCCACGCGCTCCTGCAACTGGCCGAGGATGCCGGCCTGCGCTTCCCCTATGGCGGCAACCTGGCCGATTCCCGCTGGAGTGACACGCGTTGTCCCGCCTGCCATGAGACCGTGATCGAGCGCCGCGGCTACCATGTTGACGTTGTGGGCTTGCGTTCCGGGAAATGCCTCTTTTGCGGGGCGGCGCTGCCCGGAACCTGGGGTGCCGGATAACAGGTTCTTTACTTTCCCGCGCGTCGACCATGGCCGCATTGACAAAAAAAATCCACTGACATATTTTATACCCGGAGATAATCATGGCAGAAAGCAAACTAACGGGCAACCACGTTCCATCGATCCCGCCGGCATCGATCCAGCCTCCGGCGGTACCGCCGTCCGACCTTGACCGGACACCACCTTATCCCGGTCCCGGGATCGTGAGCATTACGCCCCCGGATCCAGGCGCGGCAAGCGTCCCGGCAGGGGCTGTCCTGACGATCCCGGCCGTGAAGCCCGATGACGTGCCCAGCCCGTATGTCGCCAAGACGGCCCGGTCCAATAACAATTGGATCATGATCGCTGTCGTCGCCTTGCTTGTCCTGATCCTCGTTGTCCTTGGTTTCCGGAGGCAGCGCCGGGGGAACCGGGAAGACCCTGCCGTTCCCGCCTCGAGTGCCGAGAACCCCGAACTGCCGAATTATTCGGATTTCGTTGCCAGGAACAAGGCCCTGATCGAGCAAAAGTATTCGGAAACGATCCTGACCGATGAACCGTTCGCCGGGCAGGCGCCCCTGGCTGCCCGCGCCGGCGGCCCGCTGGATTCCGCCGAGGCCGACCCCCGGCTGGCGGCCCTGGTCGATGCCTTCAGGATCCGCGTGCGCATCATGCAGGGGAGCCAGACTCTTGTCCGCAACCAGGCGCAAACCCTGGTCACCAAGGGCGATCTCCGGGGTTTCAGGATCCAGGCCATAGAAAGAACGGAGAATGGGAGCATTGTTTCCGAAGAGGCGCAGCTGACGACACCGCGCCATGGCCTGATCAAAACCTCAGGCCGCGTCCTGGTCGCGCTGCAAAAGACCGATCTCCGGGGCGTTCTGTCCGAGCTGCAGGCTGCGGGGATGGAGTTCTCCATCCTTCCCGCCCTTGCTGAAGGCACGCAGGTCCGCGGCCAACTTCGCTCAATCGGCCACTGGGGCAAAGCCGTTCCCAAGGAATTGTTGATTTCGGGCGGCGGCGTCGGCGGCCTGACCCTGGGATTTCATGTCGCCCGGCTGCAGAGCATCCTGCCCCCGACCCGCGGCGTCCTGAAAAGAAAAGTCCTGGTCAACGATGCTTATCACGAGGTTTACAAGGTCACGGATCAGGGCGGCGAGCCGCTGTTCTATGTTTATGAGCGCGCCGGAAAAGTGCTGGGCATATCGATCATCAACGAGACCTTCAAGACCGTCCAGGGGATCGGCATCAACAATACCCTCGACCAGATCCGCCTCCATTACCCGCAGGTCAAGCTGGCGTACTCGGGGAAAAAGACCCCGTTCGTACGGGTGGCGGGCGTAGACGGCATTTTCATCATCCAGGGCGCGGGCGACAAAAGGGTCATCTCGATCCTGATCGGCGAGTCCCCGGAGTTTGAGTAGGCGCGCCCTATTTGAAGAGTTCCAGCAGCCCCAGGGAAAAGAAGGGGACATAAGTGATCAGCAGGACCGCGACCAGCTGGATCAAGAGAAAAGGGAACACGTCCTTGTAGATCTTCCTGATCGGTTCGTTGAACGTATAGGAGGCCAGGTAGAGGTTCAGTCCGACCGGGGGGGTCAGGTAACCCAGTTCCATGTTGGCCAGGAAGATGATCCCCAGATGAACGGGGTGGATGCCGAACAGGTTTCCCAGCGGGATGATCAGGGGAACGACGACCATGATGGCCGAAAAAATGTCCATGAAGCACCCGGTGATCAGGAGGGCGATGTTCAGCAGCAGGAGAAACACGTACTTGGAGCTGATGGTAGCTTGCACCCAGGCGGTGAGTTGCATCGGGATCTCGGCGTCGACGATATAGTAGGACAACCCCTTGGCCAGGGCCAGGATGGCCAGGACGCCGCCGATGATCGGCATGCATTTGAGCAGAACCCCCCTGAGCTCCTTAATCTTGATGTCGTGGTGGATGAAGGCTTCGACGATGATGGCGTAGATCACCGCCACGGCACCGCTTTCCACCAGGGTGGTGATGCCCCCGAAATATCCCCAGACGATGATCACGGGCAGAAGGATCTCCCAGAAAGAATCCTTGACGGCCGCGGCCGCCTCCTTTAATAAGAAGCGCTCCCGCGGGACCTTGTTTTTTTTGGCGAATACCACCCCGAAAATGATCATGGCCAGCACCAGGATGATCCCGGGTGCGACTCCGCCTATGAACATGTCCTTGATGCTGACCTGTGCGGTCACCCCGTAGATGATGACCGGCAGGCTGGGAGGGAACAGCAGGCCGATGCTTCCGACCGCGGTCAGCAGCCCGGAGCTGAACTTTTTGCTGTATTGTCCCCTGACCAGGACGTACGAGAGCAGCCCGCCAACAGCGAGGATCGTGACCCCGGAAGCGCCGGTGAAGGTGGTGAAGAATGTGCAGACCAGGATAGCCACGATTGCCAGGCCTCCCGGGAACCAGGCGAAGAGGGACTTGAAGAGGCGCACGATCCTCTCGCCGGCCTTGCTCTCCGAGAGCATGAAGCCGGTGAATGTGAACAGGGGGATGGCGGGCAGGGAGTGGCTGGTCAGTAGGGAATAGGCCTCGTTGGCGATGACCTCCAGGGGCTGGGCGGAGTGGGCGAAGAGCATCAGGCCGATCCCGCCCAGGACAATGAATATCGGCACGCCGGCCAAGGCGGTGAAAACCAGCAGGATGATGATCGGCGTGGAGAGATGGGCCCCGATAAAGTCGTAGACGGGCATCAGGGACGTGAAGAAATCCGCAGCCCCGGGGGCCAATACCTGGGCGGCGTTGGCCAGCGCCCCCCAGGCCAGCAGCGAGCCGGCCATGATCCCCGTCAGGGCAATGACCCGGCTCCAGGTTTTCCCGGGAGCGTGGCGGGCGAAGCGCCAGGCCATTGACGCGTAGCCCAGGGGCATGACCATGGCGATCCAGCGCAGGGGGAGGCCGGCGATCTTTTCGCCGGCATCAAAGGCGTTCAGCAGGAACGACAGCGAGCACCAGGCGAAGGCCGTGCTGAATGCCGCGCTCAGGAACGCGTTCAGAACGTGAACCCGGCCCATGAACCGCGGCTGGAATTTCAGGTTCAGGGTCAGGGCCAGGTGGCGGTTCTCCCGGCTGGTGATGGCCGCGCCGACGAAAGCCAGGACCAGGACCAGGTGGTGGGTGAGCTCGGTCGAATTGCGGATGCCGGTGGCAAAAAATTTCCGGGCGATCACTTCCATGAAAGGGAACAGCGCCAGCAGGAAGATCGCCAGGAACGCCAGGAGGTTCTCCAGGGAACTCGCGGCGCCAACGAATTTCCTAGCCTTCATTTTTTTTTCGGTATTCCAGCAGGACCTGCTGCAGCCGGTCGTAGATCTCCCGGCTGAATTTCTTCCCGATCAGCTCGTCCATGCCTTTCGCCGCCTCCTCCTTCCATTTCGCCAGGCTGTCGGCCGGGGCCTCGTGGAGGATCAGCCCGTTCTTTTTCATGGTGTCCATCGCCTTCTTTTCAAGGGCTGCCGTCTCCAGGTCCAGCTTGCCCGACTGCTTTTTGACAATGTCCATCATGGCGGACCGGTAGTTCTCCGGGATCTTTTCCCAGATGCGGTCCATGATCACCATGCCGCCGACCAAAGGGGCGATCTTCAGGGTGTTCATGTGGGAGGCGAGCGGGAAATACTGCCCCGATCCGGCGATCAGGGGGGGCAGGTAAAAGGCATCGACCATGCCGCTTTGCAGCGCCATCATCAGGTCCTTCATCTCGGTCGGCACGATATGGTAACCCGACTTTTTCCAGGCCTGCTCCATCTCGGGCTCGCCGGTGGTGAAGGACAGCTTCTGCCTCTTCAGGTCCTGGGGATAGAGGACGGGATTCTTGGAGAAAAAATTAACCCAGCCGCTCATGGTCCAGATGATGACCTTGAATCCTTTTTCCATGATCTGTTTTTCGAACACCGGGTTGAGACGCTCCATGACGTAGGCCATCTCCTTCTCGGAGTGGAACATGAAGGGAGTGCTGAGGACGAAAGCGTCGGGATTGATCTTGGTCAGTCCGATGTTCGTCAGCACGGCGCCGCCGAGCGTCCCGACCTTCATTTTCCGGATCATGTCCTCTTCGCCGCCGGCGATGCCGCCCGGGTATATCTTCAGCTTGACCCGGCCCTGGGTGATCGTCTCCCACTCGCGCGCGATCTCCTTCAGCGCGTCGTTCCAGGGCGAACGGTCGGGGGCGATGCTGCCGATCTTGATCACCTGCGCCGGCAGGACCAGGGCCAAGGAAAACAATATGGCGATGATGCGCGCATGTTTCATGTCAATTCTCCTCTTCCGTCAATGGATGCTCTTCGGTCTCCAAGAAAAAATCGTCGGCATGCTCGAGCAGCCAGCGGGCCTTGCGCTGGTTCAGAACGTTGACCAGGCGATTTTCCGCTGCCGACTCCGGGTCGATCTTCAGCGCCTTGCCCAGCAGCTCCTTGTATTCCGCATAGTTCTGTTCCTTGACGCTCACGGACGTGGCCAGGGACAGGTAGGGGGTGGCCGAGCGGCCCTTGGAAACGGCGAGAGCCATCTGGTAGTGCTCGCGCGCCTTTTTCAGGCTGCCTCCCATGTATTCGGGAAGGGCTCCGTAATACAGGATGTAAAATTCGTGGAGAGCGCCAACGGCATAATCCGGGTCGAGGCCATATACCCTCTCGATCAATGCCGCGGCGGCCGGCAGCGTCACCCCCAGGTCCATGTCGAAGGGATCGATGGCGTACGCCCCCAGCCAGCCGGCCCCTGCCCAGTACAACAGCGGGGCGTCCTTGCGCGTGGTCCGTTCCAGGGCCCCGGCGTAATTCCTTTTTTGCAGGGCCGCGCGCAGTCCCGGGTATTTGTTTTCCAGGCAGTCGAGAATGACGTCGCGGCCGCGCAGGTAGAGGTTTTTGGCCCGCATGTAGGTGAATTCCTGTTTTTTATATTCCGCCTCGGGCAGCATGGCGGCCGGGGTCTGCAAAAAGGCGTTGGCGTACATGATGTACAAACTCCCGGTCTGCAGGCGCAGTCCTTGGTGGCGGGGGTTGGCCACCATCAAGGATTCGTACATCTTGATGGCGAATGGCAGGGCGTCGCCGACCAGTTCCGGGTCGTTGTCGCCAGTGAACACCGTGCTGGAGGAACTGCCGGTCAGGGCATTGGCCACTTGGTTCATGGCCATTTTTTTCAACGAACAGGCGGGGGAAAAAAACAATGCAGGCAGGGCAATGCAGCAAATTGAGAAAAACATTTTTTTCATTATTTTTCTCCAGGGGGTTGCCTTTATTATACAATATTACGGCCCGCCTGTATGCAGGTTTTCAAAAAATTTTGTCGGAGGACCCCGGCCGGCGCCCTGGTTGACCTTGAGGGTGAAACCAGTTACAATCTCCGGGGAAAAAAAATGAGCGAAATCAGCGATCTGGGTCGGAAAATCGGCGAACTGAAAAAAAGGCGCAACGCCGTCATCCTGGCGCATAACTACCAGGTCGAAGAGGTCCAGCTGGCGGCCGACTTCCTGGGCGACTCCCTGGAGTTGAGCCGCAAGGCGGCCGCCCTGAGCCAGGAGGTCATCGTCTTCGCCGGGGTGAAGTTCATGGCCGAGACGGCCAAGATCCTCTCGCCGGCCAAGAAGGTTTTGCTGCCGCGTCTCGATGCCGGCTGCCCCATGGCCGATATGATCACGGTGGACGAACTCCGGGAGTTGAAAGCCCAACACCCGAGCGCCATGGTGGTCGCCTACGTGAACTCCTCGGTGGAGATCAAGGCGGAAAGCGACGTGTGCTGCACGTCGTCCAACGCCGTCCAGGTGGTGAGGAACATTCCCGCCGCCGAGGTCATTTTCATCCCGGACGAGAACCTGGGCAGCTATGTGCAGAAGTTGGTCCCGGAGAAAAAGCTGCATTTGTTTGCAGGCTTCTGCTATGTGCATAACCGCATCCGCCAGGAAGAGATCGATGCCGCGAGCGCCCTGTATCCGCTGGCAGTGGTCATCGTCCATCCGGAAGTGCGTCCCGAGGTCGCTGCCCGCGCCGATGAGGTCCTTTCCACCAGCGGCATGCTGAGTTACGTCGCGAAATCCCCGGCGCGGGAGTTCATCGTCGCCACGGAGCAGGGCCTGCTGCAGCGGATGAAACGGGAGAATCCCGGCAAGAATTTCATTCCGGCCGGGAACCCGAAGATCTGCAGCAACATGAAACGCACCTCGCTCCTGGACGTCTTGGCTTCCCTGAGCCAGGACAAGTATGCGATCGAGATTGACCCCGGGATCGGCCAGCGCGCTGGTCGGGCCTTGCGCGAAATGCTAAAATACGGATAAGGAGCCATTATGGAATTGAAGGAAAAGGTCGCGGCCGTGATCGAGCAGGTGCGCCCGGCCCTGCAGGGAGACGGCGGCGACATCGAGCTGGTCGACGTATTGGCCGAGGAGAAGGCCGTCCTGGTGCGCCTGAAAGGACACTGCTTCGGATGCCCGATGAGCATGTACACCATCAAAGGCTACGTCGAGCAGGTGATGAAGCAGGAGGTCCCTGAGATCGCCGAGGTCCGTCTGGTCAAATAGATGCGTCACCCGCTTCCTGGTCCGGCCGCAACCGGCGCTCTCTCCAGGGCGGCACGATGAAGCCGGCCCGGGGCCGGATTCTATGGCGCTTTTTTTTTCTCGTGCCGCTCCTGGCGTGGCCGGCTGCCCCGGGGCTGCTGCGCCTCGCCTGTTTCGATCTTCCCCGCTCCTTCAACCCGGTGTATGCCACCAGCGAGACGGCCCAAGCCGTGGCGAACAAAATTTACCAGTCCCTGTTCTATTTCGATCCCCAGGGGGCCGTCCGTCCCGAGCTGGTCGATTCGTTCTCCTGCTCGGAAAGCGGGTTGGAGATCTTCCTCAATCTCAAGCGGGGAGCGCGCTTTGCGGACGGCTCGGCGCTCGACAGCCGCGACGTGGCCGTCACCGTCGCCCTGCTGCGGGATGCGCGCTTCGAGTACCCGTACCAGGCTGACCTGGAATTCCTGGAGCGCATCGAGGCGGTCGGACCGCTGCGGCTGCGCCTGCGCTTGAAAGAAAAATTCGCCGCCTGGAAAAGCTACCTGACCTTCAAGATATTGAGTGCCGGCGAGATCCGCGGGGTCGGCCCGCAACGCTTCAGGCAACTCGCCCCCCTGGGCAGCGGACCCTACCGCCTGGACCGCGTCGAGGAGCCCTGGCGCTTCGACCTTGAAAGGAACCCGCACTGGTCTTCGGGCCTGCGTTTCAGCCGCATCCGCTACACCGTGCTCGCTGAGCCCCGGCAGGCGCCGTTGAAGCTGTTGAATGACGAGCTCGATGCGGTGGAGATCCAGGGCGACGATGCCGCGATCTACTCCGGGCAAAAAAATTGGCAACAGCGCTTCCAACTGCTGCCCTTTAAAAAATTCGGCTACACCTACCTGGCATTCAACCTGCGCGACCCGGGCATCGACGGCAACCTGCGGCGGCTTTTTTTCAACCACCTGCACAACACGGACTTTCTGGACGATTTCCTGCAGGGGCGGGGCGAGCGCATCGTTTCGCCGTTCCTGCTGTTCGGTGCCGAGAAGCGCCCGCGCGGGCTGCCGGCCGCACCCCTGGCGAACCGGCGACCGCTGCGCATCATGACCAACAGCGAGTCGGCCGTGCGCAAGCAGCTGGTGCTCTTTCTCTGCGAGGAGATGAAGTCCTGCCGCGTTGAGCTGGAGCCCGAATTCGTTGAGTACCAGGTCTTCCTGCAGCGCCTGAAGCGCGGAGATTTCGACCTGGCCGTTTCGGCTTTCCTTCTGGACATCGAGTGGAACATGAAGGATGTGTTCTCCGCCGCGGGCTACTTCAATTATGCCGGTTATGCCGACCCGCGCATGGACGCCGCCCTGGAGCTGGGGCTGCGCGAGATGGACGAGGGGCGGCGGCGGGAGATCTATGGCCGGGCCCATGACCTGTGGCTGGAAGCGCTGCCCCTGATCCCGCTATTTAATCTGAATTATTACATGGGGATCCGGCGCGGCATCGCCGTTCCGACCCGGCGCTTCGCCGTGATCGGCTCATGCGGGGACTTTTTTTACAATTTTCAGGGCTGGTAGCGCCGGGTTTTTTTTCGCAACCCCAGCCAGAGGAATTTTCCCAGGACCAGCGCCAGGCAGGCGTAGGGGAAGAGATAACCCCAGCGGTTGAACACGGTCCGCCCATCCAGGTATTGGAACGGAGCCACGAACCGGTCGGGGCGATGCAGGGGCGAGCGCCGCAGGATGCGGCCGCCGGGGTCGACCAGCGCCGAGATGCCGTCCGAGGTCGAGCGCAGCACATAGCGGCGGTTTTCGATGGCGCGGCAGCTGGCCATGGCCAGGTGCTGGTAGGGGGCCGATGAGCCACCGAACCAGGAGTCGTTGGAGATGGTCACGATCACTTCGCCGCCCTGGGCGATCATGGCCCGGACCAATTCCGGGTAGATGACCTCGTAGCAGACCGGAGTGGACAACCAATGGCCGTTCAGCTCCAGATTGTGGAGCCTGGTGCCGGGGGTGAAGTCGCCGATCTCGTCGGTGATCTTTTTTACGAAGAACAGCCAGCGCCGGAACAGGACGTATTCGCCGAAAGGGGTCAGGTGCACCTTGTCGTAGGTTTGGCTCTCCGTCCCGGTAAACAGCATGACCGAGTTGAATACGCCGGCAGAGCCGCGCGGGTCGGTGAAGCCGGCGAGCAGCGGGGCGTGCTCCCTGGCGAAAGCGTCGAAACGCTCCTTGTAAAACGGGGTGCGCAAGGGGTAAATCGGGACGGTAAACTCGGGCCAGACGATGAACTCCGCCCCGTCCCGGTGCAGCTCCCGGGAAGCCTGGAAAAGCCATTCCAGCTCCGCCTGCGTCCGGGCAAAATCGAAGATCCGGTCATGGTTGCTGTTGGGCTGGATGATGCCGGCGCGGTACACGGGTACGGCGGCGATCCGGCGGTCGTGGCGCTGCAGGAGCCAGAAGCCGGCAGTGAAGACCCCGGTAAAAAATACGGCAAGCGCCAGCAGCGTTGCCCGGTCCCTTTTTTTCAACGAGTTGTAGAAGAGAACATTGGCCGCGATGACCAGGAACGAGACCAGGTGGACGCCCCCAAGCTCGGCCCATTGGCTGAAGCCGGGGTTGCGGTATTGGGAATAGCCGGCCAGGCACCAGGGAAAGCCGCTGAAGATCCGCTCGACCACGAGATCCTTGGCCACCCAGATCGCCGGGACCCAGAATGCGGCCCGGAGCCCGGGGCCCGCGGCGGCTACCTTGCCGATCATGATCCCGGCCAGGCCGGCGATCAGCGAAAAAAAAGCGGCCAGGCAGACCAGGCCAATGATGCCCAGGGGCCAGGAGGTGCCGCCGTACTTGACCATGACCCGCGGGATCCAGTAGAGGATGATCAGGTAGGAGACCCAGGAAAAGGAGAAAAAAATGCGGAAATTCGCCAGTGCGCTCCGGCCTTCCATGGCCAGCAGCAGCGGCACCAGGAAAACGAGGGCCAACAGGGCCAATTGCATTTTGGGGAATGCGAGCCCGTAAGCAACGGCAGCCGCGGGCCACAGGAGAAAGCGCAGCCGGCTCAGCGCGTTTTTTTGATGGTGAATTTCGCCTTCTCCTGGTTCTCCAGCTTGGTTTTTTCTTTCTGGGCCTCGGCCAGGAGGGTGAAACTTCCCACCTGGACGGTATGAAGCTTTTTCTGGTTGTCGGTGATGATCGCGGCCTGGTAGCCGAGACCGGTGAAACGGCGGCTGCATTTCTGGGCATTGGCGAAATCGGCGAAGGCGCCAACCTGGATGGTGTAGTTCGCCTCGTGCGTGGAAATGGTTTTGGGCGCGGGCTGCGGCTCGTCGTCCTTCCCGGCGGGGACATTCCGTGTGGTCTGTCCCTCATGGAGCTTGATCTCTTCGGGAATCGATTGCCGGGGAGCGGGCTGCGCCGGCACGGAGCGCACGGGTTTTTCCTCCACCAGGCTCAATTCCTCGGCCGGGACTTCGGCCTGGCCCTGCTCGTTGGCGATCGCCGTGCGCGGATCGGCGCGGCGCTGGCCGGCCTGGTAGCCCATGTAAAATAGAAAGATGCCGATGGCGATGACCGCGACCAGGAACACCACGATGTGCATGAAGGTGATCTTGAATTCGAAATAGGTCTTTTCCATTTATTTCTTTTCGAACAATCCTTTCATCAGGTCGATGGGCATGGGGAAGACGATGGTGGACGAATTCTCGGCGCCGATCTCGACCAGGGTCTGCAGGTAGCGCAGCTGGATGGTCGAGGGGTTTTGTGACAGGGTATTGGCCGCTTCCAGGAGCTTGGCCGACGCCTGCTGCTCGCCCTCGGCGTGGATGATCTTGGCCCGCCTCTCTCTCTCCGCTTCGGCCTGCTTGGCCATGGCCCGCTGCATCTCCTGGGGCAGGTCGACGTGCTTGATCTCCACCATGGAGACCTTGATCCCCCAGGGATCGGTGTGCTCGTCAATGATCGCCTGCAGGCGCGAATTCAGCTTGTCGCGCTCGGAAAGAAGCTCGTCCAGCTCGGCCTGGCCCAGCACCGAGCGCAGCGTGGTCTGCGAGAGCTGCGAGGTGGCGTAGAGGTAGTCCTGGACCTCGATGACCGCTTTCTTGGGGTCGACCACGCGGAAATAGACCACGGCGTTGACCTTGACCGAGACGTTGTCGCGGGTGATGACGTCCTGGGGGGGGACGTCGAGCACGATGGTGCGCAGGCCGATGCGCACCAGCTTGTCGATCGGCGAAAGGACCAGGATCAGCCCCGGCCCTTTGGGCTGCTCGAGCACGCGGCCCAGGCGAAAAACGACCCCGCGTTCGTACTCTTTCAGCACCTTGATCCAGTTCAAAATAAAGAAAATGGCCACCACGGCCACGATCAGCAGCGGATTGGCGAACATATTCATTTTACCCTCCTGACTTTTTTACTTTTAGAACCAGGTTTTCCACGGCTTCGACCCGGACGCGGCTTCCGGCCGGGATCAGGCCTTCGGAGACCGCGTTCCACCATTCGCCATGGACAAAGACCCTGCCTTGCCGGCCGTCAATGTCGGTCTTGGCCACGCCGATCTCGCCGATGAGCCCCTCGACCCCGGTCTCGCTCCGGCGCTTCATGGCCTGGAAGACCTTCCAGGTCAGGAACAGGAAAATGCAGGCGAAACAGACGGCGAAGGTGATGATCATGGGCATGGCCGGCCTCATTTCCGGGATGGGCGATTGGATCAGCATGACCGATCCCAGGACGAACGATACTATCCCCCCGACCCCGAGCACGCCGAAGCCCTGCACCTTGATCTCGGCGACGAAGAACCCGATCGAAAGGAGGATCAGAAAAAGCCCGACATAATTGATCGGCAGCACCTGGAAAGCCAGAAAGGCCAGCAGCAGCGAGATGCCGCCCAGGATGCCGGGCAGCACGCCGCCCGGGTGGGTGAACTCGATGAACAGGCCGATCAGGCCGAAGATCAGCAGGAAGTAGGCCAGGCTGGGATTGGTGATCGTGCGCAGGAATTTCTGCCTGTCGCTCATCTCCAGGAATACGATCTCTTCCTGGCGCAGGTCGAGGATGACCGTCTTGCCGCCGGCAAGGGTGACGGCCCTGCCTTGAAGCTTTCCGGCCAGCTCGCGGGTGTCGGCGGCGATCAGGTCGATCAGGCCGTTCTTCAGGCATTCCTCTGCCGTATAGGAGCGGCTTTCGCGCACGGCCTTCTCGGCCAGCTCCTCGCTGCGCCCGCGGTTCCTGGCCAGGGCCTTGACATAGGAGACGGCGTCGTTGGTGATCTTTTCCCGCATGGTCTTCTCGATGTCGCTGCCGGTCACGGACACGGGGTGGGCGGCGCCGGTGTTGGTCCCAGGGGCCATGGCGGCGATGTCGCCCGCCAGCAGGATGAAGAAGCCGGCCGACGCCGCGCGTCCGCCCTTGGGAGCGACCAGGACCGCGACCGGCACGC
>JBGSPO010000077.1:0-10678 GCA_041738575.1 Candidatus Aminicenantia bacterium | reverse complement strand
GCTGCCAGCTCCCGGCCAGCAAGGGCACCGCCGCGGCCGCGGCGGCCGCGCCGCCCGTGGTCTTCAGGAAAGAACGCCTGCTCATTTCAGCCATGAAAACCTCCTCTTTGGCTGCGGAAAACTCGATTTGCAGTGATCCCGCATGCTTATATGACGTTTATTTCGGAAAAAAGTTCCGTTCGCCGCGAAAAAGATGCGCGTGTTATTTCAGCGGTGCGTAGGCGGGGCGGGGCTTGGCGCTGTCATTGCATTCCGCCACCAGGCGCAGGTAGTCGGCCGGCGGCCGGGGAATGAAGAGACCGATCTCCCGTGGCTTGGCCTCCTGGGCGCCGTTGTATTCATGGTCCCAGCGCACTTCGCCGTCGAGGAATATCGAGTTATGGTCGACCGCCAGGGCAATGCGCATTTTGCGATGGAGCGCCGGACGCTGCATGGTCTGGATGCCGATGCCGTGCTGCGAAACATCCTGGGTAAAGCCCGGGTGCATCTCGTCACCATACTTGCAGATGATCAATTTGCGGAAAGGTACGCGTTTTTCCTCTCTTTTTTTGATCATGATGCTCCTCTCTTTACCTACCCACTTATATATTCAAAAACAGGAAATTTTCAATCAGGAAAATCGTCAGTCGATCTTCAGGTCGCGGCCGTCGATGAACCCGGGCTTGTCGATGCCGAAAGCCGCCAGAACGGTCGGCGAGATGTCGATGAGGCCCGGGTCCTTCTCCTTTATCTTGCGGTTGCAGAAAAAGATCCCCGGCACCTGGTCGCGGGTAAAGGCGTGGTCGCCGCTCCACATGCGGTCATTGTCGGAGAACAGCTCCTCGCCGACATAGTTCACCGCCGACTCCCAGGAGACGCGGTAGCCGGAGGCGTAGCCGACCACGACGTCGGGGGCGTTGACCGTGTAGGGGCCGCGGTAGATCTCCTCGCGGATGAAGGCCTTGCGCACGGCGTTCTTGCCGTGTTTCCCGTCCACCACCTTGAGCAGCTTTTCCTTGATCTCCTTTTTCAGCTTTTCGGCCTCCTCGCCGGCGGGGACGATGCCCTGGCTCTCGCGCCCCTTGAGGTTGAGGAAGATTCCGTTCAGGCCCTGGCCGTAAGCGCGCGAGCGGCTCCAATCCACGTCGGCGTACCACTTGCCGCTCGTTTTTTTGCCTTGGTTCAGCACCAGGTAGCCCTCGCGGTGCAGCCAGGTGTTCAGGTTGAAACCCCGGTTGAAGGCGCTGAAGCCATGGTCGGAGACGATCATCAGCAGGTCGTTCGGGCGCATTTTTTTAAAGAGTTTCTCCAGGAAGGCATCCATGCTCCGATAGCTCTCCAGGATGGAACCGGTCACCTCGGGGTCCTGGCTGGGACGCGGCGCCGGCGAGCCCGAGTTCGGCAGGTAGCGCCAGAACATGTGCTGGATGCGGTCGGTGGTCTCAAAGACCTGGACGATCAGTCCCTCCTTGATCTTGGCCAGGGTGTTGAAAAAGATCCTCTCCCTCTCCTCCTGCGTGCGGTAGACCTGGCTGATGAAGTTCTTTTCGGACAGCACGCGTTCGTTCAGCGACCAGGTGTCCTCGGCCATGCCCAGGGTGGCGAAGGAACCCAGGAGCTTGGCCAGGTATACAGAGAAGATCTTGGGATGGGAAACGGGCATGGAGGGCTTTTCCGGGTCGATGTTGATCGGCGACAGGTAGAGCTTCAGGGGCTCGATCTCCTCCAGCACCCACTGGGCAATGCCGGCGACACCGATCAGCCCGGCCTTGAAATCCAGCTTGACCCAGGGGGAAAGCCGGTTCTGCTCCAAGACGAACTTCTCCTTGCCCACTGCGATCTCGGCCTTTTTGGCGGCGCGGTCCAGCTGCAGGGTGAAAGGGATCTCCAGGGGCGGGTTGCCCTTGCGGAAAGGGTGGCCGGGGCCCTTGATGCGGCCGCTGAAGCGGTCGGCACCCAGGGGCCGCAGGGATTCGAAGACGCCGTCGGAAATGTCGAAGTTCTCGGCGGCGCCGTCGGAGTAGAAGCTGAAGCTGCCCTGGGTGCCGCGCAGGTCGGGGGTGCCCAGGCCGGACAGCATGGAGCCGTAGAACTTCTCGGGCGGAAAGGTGAAGGGCATGCGCAGCACCGAGGCATAGATCCCCTTGCTGCTGATGATCTTCCAGAAACTCTGACTCTTGCGCTTCAGCTCGATCTTGGGGCTGCCCAGCGGGATCTCCCAGGGGCCGATCTTCAGGCTGCGCCGGGGCGGGATGATGTCCGAGCCGGCCATCTTGGGCATGTAGGTGGCGCGGTCGGTAGTGAGGAAATCGAAGATATTGTGCTTGCCGGGGTTGACGCCGGTGGTAAAGGTCGACCAGGCCACCGGCGAGATGGGCGGCTCGGTGCTCCACAGCGGCGAGAAGGTCCCCTCCACGGCCAGTTTCTCAAAATGAGGAAACGGGTGCCCCTCTTTCTTGAACTGGTTGAACAGGTTGTAGTCCATGCCGTCGAAGCCGATGAGCAGCACGCGCTTGAACTTGGCCTTCTTCATGATGCGCGCCTTCTTGATGAAGCGCAGCAGGGCGCGGATGGGGAAGGTCAGGAAGTTGAAGATGGCCAGGAAAAAGGCGGCGAAAATGAAAAAGAACGAGCCGACGAAGGCGAAACCGGCACCGGGACCCACGTAGCTCAGGAGAGGAGCCGTGGACAGTATGGTTAAGAGCAGAAAAATTCGTGATTTTTTCATGGATTATTTTACCATAGTTCAGGCCCGGCGCAAAATCCGGAACCGCAGTGACAGTGACAGTGTCAGTGGCAGCAAAGGCACTTAAAAAGGCTATAAACAATGACATTTCTTAGAATGAATCACAACCAGAATGGTATTATTTTTCTTAATAATGCCTGTCTCAATGCCTTGCTGACAGGGGCACTCACAGCGCCATGGAGGCCATGCAATTATGTTAATGATAAAATTTTTTCTATTGATTTTCAGGGGAAAAGCGTTATAATTAAAATTAAAAAATTCCACGGCAGAGAGGGCGCAATGAAAATTCTGGTCATCAACTGCGGCAGTTCCTCGATCAAATTCCAGCTCATCAACATGGAGACCGGCAGGGTGCTGGCCAAGGGCCTTCTGGAGCGCATCGCCATCCCGGGCTCGGTGCTGAACTACTACCAGGGCGAAAAGAAGCACGTCATCACGCGCGACGTCGCCAATCACGAGGACGGCATCCAGCTGATCGTCAGCCACCTCACCGCTGCCGGCACCGGCGTCATCAAGGACAAGAGCGAGATCTTCGCCGTCGGCCACCGCGTCGTGCACGCCGGCGAGAAATTCAACGGCACCGTGCCCATCACCGGGGCTGTGCTTGCCGCCCTCAAGGAATGCATCCCCCTGGCGCCGCTGCACAACCCGCCCAACATCACCGGCATCGAGGCCTGCCAGAAGATCCTGCCCGGCCTCCCCATGGCCGGGACCTTCGACACCGCCTTCCACCAGACCATGCCCGAAAAAGCCTACATCTACCCCCTGCCCTACGAATACTACCGCCAACACAAGATCCGCCGCTACGGCTTCCACGGCACATCGCATTTCTACGTGGCCAAGCAGGGTGCCAAGGCCATGGGCCGGAAGCTGGAGGACCTGAAGATCATCACCTGCCACCTGGGCAACGGCTCCTCGATGGCCGCCATCCGCAACGGCGTCTCCGTCGACACCACCATGGGCTACACGCCGCTGGAGGGCCTGGTCATGGGCACGCGCTGCGGCGACATCGACCCGGCCATCCCCCTGGTCATGCAGCGCACCATGGGCATGAGCCATGAGCAGGTCGACGCCGTGCTCAACCGCAAGAGCGGCATCCTGGGGATCTCCGAAGTCTCCTCCGACATGCGCGACATCAACGAGAAAGCCGCCGCCGGCCACCTCCAGGCCAAGCTGGCGCTGGAGATCTTCGCCTACCGCATCAAGAAATACATCGGCGCCTATATCGCCGCCATGAACGGCGTCGACCTGGTCATCTTCACCGCCGGCATCGGCGAGCGCGGCCGCGAGGAGCGGCAGATGATCCTGGAGGACATGGATTCCCTGGGCATCGAGTTCGACCCCCAGGCCAACCAGGAAGCCTTCGGCAAGCAGGGCACCATCTCCAAGCCCGGCTCTCGCGTCCGCGTCATGGTCATCCCGACCAACGAGGAGCTGGAGATCGCCGAGCAGACCCTGAAGGTCATCCAGAACAACAAAAAGCCCAAGTAAGGCAGCGCCTTTCCCGCCTACGGTTTTTCCCCAAGGGAGTTTTCCGTTTTTTTTAAGTTGACAAATCGCCTAATGTAAAGCATACTTACCGTAAAGCCAACTTTACAAAAGGAGTTGCCGCATATGGCGCTGGCGAAGAACCTATTAAAGGAGCACCGCGAGAGGCTGGGACTGACCCAGGAAAAACTGGCGGAGGCGGTCCACGTCTCCCGGCAGACCATCATCTCCATCGAGGTCGGTCGCTACGTCCCTTCATTGGAGTTGGCGCTTCAATTCGCCCAGGTGTTCCACTGCCGCGTGGAGGACCTGTTCGGCAATTCAGGAGGAGAGAAATGATCGGCAAACCCGAATGGTTCACCTACAGCGCGTTTGGATGGGGAATCAAGGCCAAGACCTGGCAGGGCTATTTGCATGGAGCCGTCGTAATGGCCATCCTATTCCTCATACTGGGCTTGCCCATCCCCGAACCCGTCGAAAAATGGGGCATGGGCGCCTGGATGGGACTGATTTTGCTGGAGAACGCATCCATCATGACACGCTTGGCCAGGATCCACGATGAACGCGAGAACCTGCAGCAGATGCTGATCGCCCGCTATTGCTCCCATGCCGCGTTTATTGCCATGTTGGGCATCCTCTCCTTCCAAGTATTCAACAACTGGCATTCGTGGCAGGCAGGTGATTTTTCTTTTCTAGACAAATCATTGCTGATCGTCCTGGGAGTCATGCTCGTAACCAAAACCCTGTCCACTTGGTATGTGCAGAGGAAGATATGATCGCGCGCCCGGCACGGATGGCTTCAACTCGAACAGATCCGCACTTGGGGTTTGTCCCTCCGAAAAGTACTCAACCCCGGGACCGGGGCAAGCGATATTCGGAGGGACTGCACGTCGAGGACGACGTTTGCCCCCCTGAAAAGCACTACCCCCCAAAACGGGGGGACGCGATATTCAGGGGGACTGCACGCCAGAAGCTGGCGTTTGCCTATAACCCTCCATATTGCTATAATCGTCCTATGGAGACGCGGCCCGACCCGCCGGAAACAAAATGAAAAAAGCCCTGGCGATCCTGCTGCTGGCCCTGTCGCTGCTGCTGGGCGCCCCGCAGGCGTTCAATGCCACGGCCCTGGCGCAGGATCCCGACGGCACCTCCTCCCCGGAAAGCATGCCCGCCGGCGAGATCGACAGCTATTCCGAGGGGGAGGACGACATCTTTTCAAGCTCCTATGAACGGGAGCTGCTCTCACGGCGCTTTTTCCAGAAGACCCTGCCGCCGCTCAGCCGCCGGGAAAAGATCGCCTGGGCCTTCAGGACATCCAGCGCCAGCATCCTGTTATGATCAAGAAGTACCCCTGGCATTTCATCTTCGCCCTCTTCATCCTGATCAGCCTGGCCAATATCTTCCAAAAGCTGAAATGGAGTTCCGTCACCGATCACCTGGATTGGGAGAGCACCCGCCACGGGCTGGTCTGCAGTTCGGCCCCAAAAGACAGCCAGGTCAAGCCCGGCGACATCCTGCTGGCGGTCAACAAGTACCTGGTCAATAACAAGATCGACCTGCTGCGCTCCATCGGCGGGCGCAACTATTGCCGCTACGAGATCGAGCGCCAGGGCATCCTGAAGAACGTCGGTGTCGATATCGACCCGGTCTTCACTCCATTCTCTTACTATATCCTCGTCTTCGTGGGTATCCTGGCCATCCTGCTCACCCTGGGCATCCTCAACATCTATGTCAAGCAGGCGACGCTGTTCCCGCCGCCGCAGATCTTCTTCATGCTCAGCCTGACCCTGTCGGGATTCCTGATCTTTTCGCCCACCGGGGACTACGGCCCGGCCGATTTCCTTTTCCTGGCGCTGGACACGGCGTCATTCATCTTCTTCCCGGCCGTGCTGCTGCAGTACACGCTGCAGTACCCGCTGCGCCACCGGGCCTTCAAGCGCTTGAGCGGCCAGTTCCGCAGCCTGCTGATCTACCTGCCGCCGGCGGCCCTGCTGGCCATCAACCTCTATTTCATCCTGCAGCACCTGTTCAAGCCCGACGCGGAGATCCTGGTCAGCACCATCAACCACTTCCGCTCCCTGGGCCGGAGGTACTTCGCCGTCTACGTCGTGCTGGCCTGGGCCAGCGTCGTCGTCTCGTCGCTGACCCTGGTCACGAAAAAGAAGCAGAAACGCTACCTCTTCCCGCTGGCCGGCATTTCGCTGAGCTTCGTCGCCCTGCTGCTGCTGGATTTCTCGCGACAATCGCCGGAAAGCGGGGGCGGCTTCTGGGTTTACCTGAGCATGTTTTTCCTGCCCCTGCTGCCCCTGAGCTTGGTCTATTTCCTGTCTCCCAAGCGGGTGACCGACATCGAGAACACGATCAAGAAAACCCTCTCGGTGTCGTCGCTGTTCATCTTCATCTTCGGCACCTACCTGTTCCTCGGCCTGAACATCGAGCAGAACAAGCTGCTGGGAATTTTCTGGTCCCTGGCCGCCATCCTCATGGCCGGGCTGCTGTTCAAGCCCCTGGAGGGCACCATCCAGCGGTTCGTGGAAAAGCTGTTCTACCGCGACACGTTCAACTTCAAGCGCAAGCTGAAGGAGCTGGAGGGTTCGATCAGCTCCCAGCGCGATCTATCCTCCCTGTCACAGAGCTTCCTGGAGATCATCGGCCGCGGCTTCCAGCTGCAGGCGGCCTCGTTGCTGATCCATTACCGGAACAACATGTTCTATTCCCTGCCCGGGCGGAACCGGCTTTTCCTGACCCGGAACTTCCTGAGCGCCCTGGAGCACCAGGAACGCGTCGTCTTCCTCTCCGAACAGGAGTTCAGCACCAAGTTCCCCAAGGACCTGGCCGCCATGCCGGCCGAAAAGCTTTTCCAGTTCCAGCCCCTGAAGATCGGCCGGAAGCTGGTCGGCATCGTGGCCATGGGCCGCAAGTCCAACCAATCCTACCTGACCGTCGAGGACTGGGACCTGATGGCCAGCATCGCCTCGCCCCTGGCCCTTTCGGTGGAGAACGCCTTTCTGTACTCCCGGCTGGAGGAGCAACTCGCCGAGCTCAACCTGCTGAAGGAATTCAACGAGAACATCATCGAGAACATCAACCTGGGCATCATGGTCGTCTCGCACCTCAACCAGGTGCAGACCTGGAATCCCTTCATGGAAGACCGCTTCCGCATCCCCAGCGCACAGGCGCTGCGCAAGCGCGCGCCGCTGGTCCTGGGCAAGGCGCTGTGGAACAAGCTCCAGCCGGGTCCGGCAGGCACACGCACCCTGCACAACGTCAAGGTGGCGCTGCCCGAGGCGGAAATTTTCTTCGACGTCTACGTCTCGCCGTTGAAGGACGAGGCGGGCAGCATCTCCGGCCGCATCTTCGTCTTCGAGGACGTGACCGAAAAGAACCGCATCCAGAACCAGCTGGTGACCTCGGAAAAGATGGCCTCGCTGGGCCTGCTCTCGGCCGGCATCGCCCACGAGATCAATACCCCCCTGACCGGCATCTCCTCCTACTGCCAGTTCCTGCTCGACAACCCCAACGGGGCCGAGAACCGAGAGCTGATCGGCAAGATGCAGGACCAAGTGCTGCGCGCCAATCGCATCATCCGCACACTGCTCGACTTCTCGCGGCAGAAGGGACAGCAGCCTCAGCCCGTCGACATGAACCAGGTGCTCGACGAGAGCCTGGCCCTGGTCGAGCACAAGCTGAAAAAGAAAAACATCGCCTTCCGCCGCGAGACCGATTTTAAGCAGAGCATCCAGGGCTTCCCTACCCGGCTGCAGCAGCTGTTCATCAACCTGTTCATCAACGCCATCGATGCCATCGACCACGAGGGCTGGATATCGGTCAGCGGCGAGGAGACGGACGAGCAGGTCCTCATCCGCTTCAAGGACAACGGCCGCGGCATCGGCGAAAAGCAGCTGGAGAAGATATTCGACCCGTTCTTCACCACCAAGGACGTCGGCCAGGGTACCGGGCTGGGGCTGGCCATCGTCTACAACATCGTCAAAGAGCATTACGGCAACATCGAAGTGCACAGCAAGGTGGACCGCGGCACCACCTTCATCATCACCCTGCCGCTGCAGAGCCCGCTGAGGAGTATGACGTTATGAAAAAAAAGATCGTCCACCTGGTCGACGACGAGATCGTCATCCACGACATATTCAAGCGCATATTCCTGGAGCCCGAATACGAGCTGCGCATCTCCGAGAACAAGCCGCAGGCCAAGGCCCACCATTCACCCGAAGTGGACGTGGTGATCATGGACCAGATGATCCCCGGCAGCTCGGGCCTGGAGATCTTCAAGGAGTTGAAAGCGGATGACCCGCACGTGCGGGTCATTTTTCTGACCGCCTTCGGCACCATCGAGGCGGCCATCGAGGCCATCCAGCTGGGCGCGCTGGACTACCTGCAGAAGCCGTTCAACAACATCGAGCTGCGGCACAAGGTCGACCGGGTGATCAAGGAAAAAAAGCTGAAGAACGAGAACGAACAACTGCGCCGGACGCTCAACGACCGCTTCGCCTTCGAGAACATCATCGGTCGCAGCCCGCTGCTGAAGAAGGTGCTGGGCATCGTGGAGAGCGTCGCCGATTCCAACTCCACCGTGCTGATCACCGGGGAAAGCGGCACCGGCAAGGAGCTGATCGCCAAGGCCATCCATTCCAACTCCAACCGCCGCCTCATGCCCTTCGCCCCCTTCAATTCGAGCAACATCCCGGCCACTCTCTTCGAAAGCCTGCTTTTCGGCTACCGCAAGGGCGCCTACACCGGCGCCGTGGCCGACAAGAAGGGCATCTTTGAGGAGGCCGACGGCGGCACCGTTTTCTTCGACGAGATCGCCACCCTCACCGACGAGACCCAGTCCAAGATCCTGCGCGTGCTCCAGGAGAAGGAGATCCAGCCCCTGGGCAGCAACCAGATCAAGAAAGTCGACGTGCGCATCCTGGCCGCCACCAACATCGACCTGCTGCCGCGGGTCAAGAGCGGCGAGTTCCGCGAGGACCTGTACTATCGCCTGAACATCATCAACATCCACCTGCCGCCCCTGCGCGAGCGCAAGGAGGACATCCCGCTGCTGGCCGACGTCTTCCTGAAGAAATTCAGCCGCGAGAACAAGAAGGCGATCAAGGGCATGAGCCCCAAGTTCCTGCGCCAACTGATGGACTACAACTGGCCGGGGAACATCCGCGAGCTGCAGAACGCCATGCTGCGCGCCGTCTTGCTTTCCAATACCGAGACCCTGACACCGGAAGCCCTGACCCCCGAGATCCTCGGCGTGCGCAGCCAGCGCCTGGAAACCGGGGGCTTCAACGAAAAAGTGGACGCCTACAAAAGGCAGCTGATTGTCGAGACGCTGGAGAAGAACAACTGGGTGCAGAAGAAGACCGCCGAGGAACTGCAGCTGAAGCCCTCCACGCTCTACGAGCTGATCAAGCGCCTGGGGATCGAAAAATGAAAGAAATGAAATTGCAACGGTATCTGCAGGAGTGCGGCGTGGCCAGCCGCCGCGACATCCGCCAGTGGATCCACGACGGCCGCTTCCAGGTCCAGGGCCGCGTCGTCACCGACCCCAACTTCGCGGTGCGCTTCCCGGGCGACGTGGTGCGCCTGAACGGCAAGCTGCTGAAGCTCACCCCCCAGGAGAAGAGCTATTTCGCCTTTAACAAGCCGGTGGGCGTCGTCTCCACCCTGGCCGATCCCGAGGGCCGGCCCACGGTCAGCGCCTATATCAGCCGCATCCGCGAGCGCGTCTACCCGGTGGGGCGGCTCGATTTCAACTCCGACGGGCTCATGCTGCTGACCAACGACGGCGAACTGGCCAACTTCATCCTCTCGGCCCGCAACGGCGTGCCCAAGACCTACCTGCTCAAGGTCAAGGGGACACTGGCCGAGGCCACCCGCCAGCGGCTGGAGAGGGGCATCTTCCTGGAGGGGGAGCGCCTCAATCCCTTCACCATCGAAGAGGTGAAAATGACGGGCAGCGGCAACTCCTGGCTGCGCGTGACCATCAACGAGGGCAAGAAGCACATCCTGCGCAAGGCCTTCAAGTACTCCGGCCACCCGGTGGAGAAACTGCGCCGCGTCGCCATCGGCACCCTGACGCTCGGCAAGCTGCCGCTGGGCGAATGGCGCGAGCTGCGCGACGAAGAGGTCGAGGCCTTCAGGAAAGCCTATCGCTACGGCGAGCCGCGATCAGGGAAGAGAGAGGGAAGAAAAGGGAAGAGAGAGGGAAGAGAGAGGGAAGAAAAGGGGAAGAGAGAGTGAAAAGAGCCCTTTCAGGATCTCTTTCCCACTCTGTCCTCCCTCTGCCTTTCCGTCAGTCTTCCCTCTGTCTTCCATTGAAATCGATCCTGCAGGCATCGCCGCCACCTTGCCGGCGAACCAATCCCCCGCAAATCGCGTATCATGTCATATCGTAACCCAAGGAGTCCCGTCATGACCCGACGTATCGTGCTGTTGCTTCTGGCCGCCCTGGCCGCG
>JBGSPO010000074.1:0-6116 GCA_041738575.1 Candidatus Aminicenantia bacterium | reverse complement strand
GTCCTGCTCGAGCGCCGCGGTTCTGTTTTTCGTCTTGACGTGGAGATCGGCATGCCCGACTTCGCTGCCCGGTCATTTTTCCCTTTTCTGGACGGCCGCCGGGGACCTTATGACGCCGCCGGGGTGGAGTTTCACCCGGTCTCCGTGGGCAATCCCCACGCCGTAGTCATCTGTCGCAAGCTGCCAGCCGCCGCGCGACTGGCCAGTTTGGGGAAAAAGCTTGAGGGCCACCCGTTGTTCCCCAAGCGGGTCAACGTGGAGTTCGTCCAGGCCTTGGATGCGGAGAGTTGCCGGGTCTATTTCTACGAGCGTGGCGTGGGGCCGACCCGGGCCTCATCCACCGGCAGCGCCGCCGTTTTCGCCGTCATGCGCCGGGTGGGCATGGCCGGGGACCAGCTGCGGATCGAACATGAGTCCGAGCCCATCCGCCTTGGCTGGCGGACCGTAAGGTCGCCGTCCCCTCAGGGGGGCTGGCGGACCGTAAGGTCGCCGTCCCCTCAGGGGGACTGGCGGGGCGGCATCCATATCGGCATCGTCACCCGCCTGGTTTGCCGGGGCGAGTACTTTCTTTAAATTGGCCCCAGCATCACCTGCCGTCAATGGCATTTTCAATTTTCTCCCCTTTTTCATGCAGGAAAAAGGGCGGAAGTATGTTAAAATGATCCCTTATATCACAACGAGGCCGCGTTCCCTCCAGGAGGCTGGAATGAAAAAGTTGATGGTCCTGGTTTTCGCCGTTCTGCTCTCAGCCGGCACCGTATCCGCCTCGGGCGGCAAGTTGATCCTCAACCTGTACGGAACCGCCCTGAACGTGGCCAAGAACAATTTGACCGATCAGGCCAGCCGCACCAAGGCCTTTTTCGAGGTCAAGGCAGCCTACGCCGTCTCCGCCAATCTGTATGTCTGGGCCAGCCACGGCTCATTCCCCCTGCGCGATTCCTGGAAGAGCTGGGAAAGGAAAAGCTCGTTCGCGGAGGACATCACCGTCGAGCGCACCCTGTCCAAGAGGGTCATCGCCGGCGGCTGCGGTTTTTTCGTCGGCTATTTCGAACCGGGCCAGTTCGCGGTCCGGGCCGAAGCCGGAGTCTGCAGTATCGCCAATGCCATCGACTCGCGGGTGAGCTTCATCGAACCTGAGCAGTTCATCCGCAGCGAAGAAGCCAGTCAATGGGCCCCGGGCGGGCGAGCCAACCTGTCATTCACCTATGGGCTCTACAAGAATATTTTTGCCGAGGTGTCCGCGGGATTCATGTATGCGCCTGACAAGATCGACGGCGAGCGCAGCAACCTGGGTGGTTTTCACCTGGCGCTGGGCTTGGGAATACAACTGTAGTCGCGGGAGAGCAGAATGAAAAGAACAACCATCTGGATAGGGGCAGCGGTCATGCTGCTGGCGGCCTTTTCCTCCGTCGCGTGCAAGAAGGCGGACGTGGAGACCAAGACCCTGACCGTCATCGTTTCCGAGGGCGTCTCCGGCAGCCCCGCCGCCGGCGAATACACCCTGGAGATCGGCGCGAACCAGGCCTATGCCTACAGCCTGGGCGCCGGCTATGAGAAACTGACGGTGCTCCTGGACGGGAACGCCATCGCGGCCAGCGGTTCGTTCACTGTCAGCGGCGACCACACGCTGCGGGCGTACTCCGACGACAACAATGAGTACAAGTTGACCGTTTCGGTGGGCACCGGCGTGATCGGCACCCCGTTGACCGGCACGTATTACTACAAGCAGGGGACAACGGTGCCCTACAGCTACAAGATCGCCGACGGCTACAAGGGGCTGAGCGTGAAGGTGGAGGGCGTCGAGGCCGAAGCCAGCGGCACCATCACCATGACCGAGGACTTCGTCATCAACGCCAGCGCCGAGGTAAAGTACGATATCCGCTGCCCCTGGAAGCTGACCGAGACCTACAACGACGGCAGTCACTTCGAGGTCACGGTCACCTTCAGTGGCACCCTGACGGGCGGCACTGTCACCGACAGCGAAGGCGGGGCCGGCGTCTATGAGTTCGTCGACGATACGGTCGACTTCAACCTGGTTTTCCCGGACGTCACGTATGAATACGCGGACGGCGATTTCGCTGATGAGAATACGATGAACGGGACGTGCAAGCGCTACCAGACCGCTGACACCTCCGTTGGCGGCAGCTGGACGGCAACGCGCATCTCAAGCGGCGTGGCCGGGATCTCGTCCAGCGGCTCGCAGGGGAAGGACCGCAGCCGCTAGGCTCCGGAAGAAATCCGTGACGCGTGACGCGAGCAGAACAAGAAAAATGCAAGGGAATCAATTCCAACCCGGTTTCAACGGGTTTTTTTACCCGTCCTATTCTAGATCGTCAGGCGGGATGACCAGATAAGGCTTGAAGCTCATGTTGTGAGGCTCTTTCTCGGCAATGGCCAGCAGCTTGCCCTCATCGTCGAAGATGCGGAAAAAATCGTTGCTGGCGGCCGGCAGTATCTTCACCACGTCCGCGGCTTTCAAGGCCATGCCATTCGTGATGCAGCGCCGGCCGGCCTGGTTGACGATCATTTTCGGGTATTCCTCCAGCAGCTTCTCGATGGGGATCACCGTCTCCAGCGCCCGGCCTTCGGCGGCCAGCGCCGCAATATCGTCCAGGGTCTTCGCCTGGTCCAGGGTGAAGGAGCCGATCCTTTCGCGCTTCAGCTCCAGCAGAAAAGCTCCGCAGCCGGCCTTCTGGCCCAGGTCGTGGGCCAGCGAGCGGATGTAAGTCCCGGACGACGTCAAGGCCCTGAATTCCAGGGTCTCGGCGTCGACCACCCGCCCGCTCAGCTCGTGGATGCTGATCTCGACCGCAGCGATGCTGACCGCTTCCTGGCGGCGGGCATAGGTGTAGAGCGGCTTGCCCTTGAATTTCTTGGCCGAGAAAGCCGGCGGCATCTGCAGCTGCCTGCCGCTGAACCCGGACAGCAGGGATTCCAGATCCAGCCGGGCAAGGTCGACCGGCTGCTTGGCGCCGGCGGGCGCACCTTCCGCGTCGTAGGTGCGCGTGGCGTAGCCGAAGCGGATGAGCCCGGAATAAAGCTTGTCCTGCTTGACGTAGAAATCGAAGAAACGGGTGGCCTGGCCCAGGGCGATGAGCAGCAGCCCGGTGGCATTGGGGTCGAGGGTGCCGAAGTGGCCGGCTTTCTTGGTGCGGAACAGGCGGCGCGCGCGGGCGACGGCGTCATGCGAGCTGATGCCCTTTTCCTTGTGGATGGCGACCAGGCCGTGGATCATGGCAGCTGGGCGGCGATCAAACTCAGGGTCTCCTTCTTGGCCGCGGCCAGGCCGCCACGGAAGAAGAAGCCGGCGGCATGGTCGTGGCCGCCGCCCTGGAAGGCCTGGGCGACCTGGCGGGCGGAAAACTCGTCCCGCGAGCGGATGGAGACGCGGAAATAGTCATCCTCGATCTCCTTGAAGAACAGCACCACCTGCACGCCGTCGATGGAACGGGCGACGGCGATGATGTCCTCGGTCTCGATGTCCTTCAGGCTGAGGCCGCTCAGGAATTCGCGGCGGAAATGGATCATGGCCACGCGGCCTTCGAGGCCGGTCTCCAGGGTGGAGAGGACCTGGGTCAGCATGCGGATCTTTTCCTGGGGATTGGAATTGAACAGCAGGTTGCTGACCTCGAAGGGGGGGAAACCGCCGCGCCGGGCCAGGTCGGAGGCGATGGCCAGCGACCGGGGCGTGGTATTGGAGTACTTGAACGAGCCGGTATCGGAGGCGATGGCGGCGTAGAGGTTGAAGGCGATGTCGCGGCTGAACTCGACGCCCAGCTCCAGCCCCAGCTCGTAGATGAGCTCGCCCGCCGCCGCGGCGGCGGGCACCACCCAATCGATGGCGGCTTGGCCGCTGGCGGCCGCGTGGTGGTCGATGTTGATGACGAAATAATCCTGCAGGTGCTGCTGCCCGGTCCTTTCTTCGCCGGCGCCCTCGATCAGGATGGCCAGGTCGAAGGGCTGCGGGTGGATCTGGCCGATGCGGATGCGGCCATAGCCGGGAAGCTTGCTGACGGGGTAGGGGGCGCGGTCGGCGTTGAAGAATGCCGGGGCTTTGCCCAGTTGTTCCAGCATCAGGCACAGGGCCAGGCCGCTGCCGATGGAGTCGGCGTCGGGGCGCACGTGCGAACTGATGGCCATGGTGCGCGCCGAGCGGATCTTGTCAGCGATCTGCCGCTTCATCGTCTGTCCCATTTTCGCCGGGGAAGGCCGCCCGCGGCTTCAGTTCGTCCAGCCGGAGCTCCAGGTTGGTGGTCGTATCCAGGGTGAAATCGAGCTCGGGCATGTAGCGCAGGATCATTTTTTGAGCCAGCTGCTTCTTGATGAATCCCGCGGCGCCGGCCAGTTGCTTCATAACAGTCTCCTCGGCGCCGGCGGGACAGGCGATGAACACGGTGGCCCGCTTCAGGTCGACGGCGGGCACGACGCGCAGGATCGTGGCCAGGCTGAATTCCGGGTTCAGGCTCTTCCGGCTGAGAATTTCCGCCAATGCCTGCCGCAGCGTGCTGGCGAACTTTTCCAGGCGGTAGGACATGTCAATAATACTCGATCTTCAGGCGGCTGATCTCGACGGCACAGTTCAGGTCGATGAATTCCTCCACCTGCTGGAACGTGCCATCCAGGAAGGCGCGGCTCGGGCCGATGGCGACGACCGACAGCTGGGCTTTCTGCCACAGGTCCTGGTAGTCGCTCTCGGCGACGGCGATGTTGAACTTTTTCTTCAGGCGCTCCTTCAGGCTGGAGAGCAGCCGCCGCTTCTCCTTCAAGCTGTGGAATTCCTCAGCGAACAAGTCGATCTCCAGCAGGCCGATGGTCATGGAATGAGGGTCTTTTCATATACTTCCAGGATGTCCCCGGTTTCGAAGCTGCTGAAGTTCTTGATGCGGATGCCGCACTCGGTCCCGGCCCGAACTTCGGACACTTCGTCCTTGATGCGCTTCAGGGATTCGATCTCGCCCTCGAAGACCAGGTCCTCGCCGCGCATGATCTTGACCTTGGACTTGCGCGTGACCTTGCCGTCACGGACGACGCAGCCGGCCACGAGGCCGACGTTGGAGATCTTGAATTTCTGCAGAATCTCCACTTCGCCGATGCGTGTCTCCTGGTACTGCGGGCCGATCTTGCCCTTGACGGCCTTCTCGATGTCCTCGACCAGGTGGTAGATCACGCTGTAGAGCCGGATCTCCACTTTTTCCATCTTGGCCATGGACAGGATCTTCTGCGGCGCCTTGACGTTGAAGCCGAGGATGACGGCGCCGGCAGTGGTGGCCAGCAGGATGTCGCCCTCGGTGATGTTGCCCAGGCCGCTGTGCAGGACCTGGATCTTGAGCTTCTCCTGACTGAGGCGCGCCAGCACCTGCTCCAGGACCTCGGCGCTGCCGAAATTGTCGGCCTTGACGATCACCGGGAAGTCCTGGATCTTCTCCTGCTCGACCAGCGTGAAGAGGTTCTGCAGGCTCAGTTTCTTATCGGCCAGGAAATCCTTGTTCTTGGCGGCCTTCTGGGTCGCCTGGCGCATCTCGATGATCTTCTTGGCCTTGTCCAGGTCGTCGACCACCTGGAAGATGTCACCGGCATTGGGCAGTGCGTCGAAGCCCATGATCTCGATGGGGTCGGGGACCTGGGCGTCGGTCAGCATGGCGCCGCTGTCGTCAAAAATGGACTTGATCTTGCCCAGGGAGTTGCCGCAGATGAAATAATCGCCTTTCTTCAGCCGGCCGTGCTGGATGAGCACCGTTCCGATCGGCCCCAGCTGCGGGTCGAGCCGCGACTCGATGATCGTGCCCCGGGCCGGGACCTGGGCGTAGGCTTTCAGCTCCTGCATCTGGGCGACCAACTGGATCATCTCCAGCAGCTGGCCCAGGTTCTGGTTCATCTTGGCCGAAATATCGACGGAAACGACCTTGCCGCCCCAGGCTTCGACCAGGATGCCGTGCTTGTTCAGTTCCTGCTTGACCCGGTCGCTGTCGGCGCCTTGGATGTCGATCTTGTTGATGGCCACGATCATCGGCACCCCGGCGGCCTGGGCGTGGTGGATGGCCTCGACCGTCTGCGGCTGCACGCCGTCGTTGGCGGCCACGACCAGGATGACCAGGTCGGTGACCTTGGCGCCGCGG
>JBGSPO010000060.1:0-4716 GCA_041738575.1 Candidatus Aminicenantia bacterium | reverse complement strand
GCCCGCCGCGGCGGAGAACATCTTCATCGTCATCGCCACCCGGCTGCTGCCGCCCGCCCTGGCCGGCGTCGCCATGGCCGGCATCCTGGCCGCGACCATCAGCTCGTCGGATTCCTACCTGCTGATCGCGTCGTCGGCGATCGCCAAGAACATCTACCAGGGGATAGTCAGGAAGGACGCCGGCGACCGGCAGGTCATGCGCGTCTCCCGGCTGACGCTGCTCGCCATCGCCGTCACCGGCATGCTCATCGCCCTGGATCGGGACTCCATCATTTTCCAGGTGGTTTCCTTCGCCTGGGCCGGCTTCGGCGCGACGTTCGGCCCGGTCATGCTATTCTCGCTGTTCTGGAAGCGCACGTCCTACGGCGGCGCCATCGCCGGCATGGTCGCGGGCGGCGCCATGGTCTTCGCCTGGAGGCTGCTCATCAGGCCCTTCGGCGGCGTCTTCGCCATCTACGAGCTGCTGCCGGCGTTTCTTTTCTCCTGCCTGGTGATCGTCCTGGCATCCAAGCTGACGGCCAGGCCCTCTTTGGAGATCGAGGAGGAGTTCGAAAGAGCTAGAGAGATGAAGTAAGTTCGAGTTAAAGAGTTGAAGAGTTCAAGAGTTAAAGGGTTAGCGGCAATAGAGCGAACGATGCGTTTTCTCTGAACCCTTCAACTCTTCAACCCTTCCACCCATCTACTAATTTGTTCGAACTTGCTCTTCGAACTCGATCTATTTGACTATCAGCTTGATATCCAGCAGCTCCTCGACCGCATTCAGATCGGACTTGCCGCGCACTTCGACGCGGATGGAGCGGAACTTGTTGGCTTCCGCGGGATGAAGAAAGTCCTGCTTGAGGGCCAGGTCCAGGGAACTGTTGCGCACGAGGTCCTCGGCACGGGCGTTGAGATAGAAGGCGACGGTGAAGTACTTGTCCCAGACGGCAACCCAGCAGATCGTCGTCACGTGGCGATTGACCTTGAAAAGCCAGCTCTTGCCGTCATGGTAGTAGCGCCATTCGTTCGTGAGCTGGGGAGCTTTCTCCTTGAGCAGGGCGAGGAAGGCGATCCAGGCGGGCTTGGCCTTGCCCAACTGGCGGTAAAGTACCTGGTCGCTGGGGAATTGCTTGGGGTCGTTCAGGGATGGACGGAGCATGGAGGCACCTCTTGAAGATCAAGAAGATTATAAAGGAAAAAGGTAAAAAATTAAAGGAAAAAACAAGAAAAAGAAAGTGTTAGTGTCGAGCTAAGTACTAAAACGAGATAAATCTAAGTGTTAGTGTTGGTAGCCGTAAAGTAACGAAATAGTATTTCGGTGAATTGCGGTTACTAACACTATCACTATCACTAACACTACTTCTTGACGGCAATGCGCCGGACCTTGCCGGTTTTGCGTTTCGCAGCGCGTTTCGGCGCGCTTTTCGCCGTGCCGCCGCCGGCCATGAACGTCTTGCACGACCTGGACATGACCAGGCAGCCGGCGATAGCCGTCGCCACCGCGCCCAAAAGCACGCCCCAAAAAAAGCCGCTCTTATTCTTAGCCATGATGCCCGCTCCTGGTGACAATTTTAAAGGTTTCGCCGGCAGAAAGCAATCCGGGCGGATCCGGGCAAGGGCCGGATCAACGCCCTGCAGGCCACGCGTTAGAGGATATAACATAGGATCTGATGGGGCAGGCCTTCAAGGCCACCCCATTTAAATTCCAAATCCCAAGCACAAAAAATAGTAAAAAGTGATTGGTGATCAATGAAGTGAAAGTTTTAGCGCACTGTTGATCTTCTATGGCAGGCTCTCGCGCCATTCCCAAGAGTGCGGTTCACGAACCGCCCCTACACAAAGAATTTAGCAAGCATCCGCGAACCACGTCGGCCATTTTTTCAAAATGGCCTCCAGCAAGGCGTTCCGGCCGCGAAGCATCCCCTCGGGGAACGAATGCCGCTGCGCCTGCCTTTTGCTCTTCTCTAACTTTTGCCTTATTCTTCCCGTCTACCGTCTACCCTATACCGTACACTGAGTGCCGTTTTCTTACTTTTACCTTTTTCCTTTTACCTTTAAAGCTCTTCTCTCCTGCCGTCTACCTATCTCCTCTCTGCGCAAACGCCTTCATCGCCTCCACGTCATGGGCGTCCGATCCCCGCGTGGTTTTCAGATGGAAGCGCTCGGCCAGTTCGCGCAGCTCGGCGACCATGGCCTGCTCGGAGGCCAGGTCGGGAAACGGCTGGCCCGGCTCTTTTTCCTGGTAATAGGGATAGTCCACTTCCATGCCGGCCAGGCCGAAGGGAATGAACTCCTCCAGGAAAGAGGCCAGGGAAATGTCGGTTTCCCTGACCATGTAGCCCGGGTGGGCCAGGATGGCCTCGCCGCCGGCGTTGCGGATCATGGCGATGGCATCGGGCAGGGGCAGCTTGGGCACGTGGATCTGGACGCGGGCGATATCGGACAGCCAGCCGGCCGCCTGGCGGTAGTCGGCGAACAGGCCCTGGTCGATCATGGCATGGACCAGGTGCGGCTTCATCAGCGTGTCGCGCTGGGGCAGGAAGACCTTCTTGGAGTCCACCACCTTGCGCTTGAAGAACTGGTTGATGATGGCCAGCTGCAGCCGCACCCGCTGCTTGCGGATGCGCTGCGTCGCGGCCAGGTGCCGGTTCAGCGCCGGGTCGTCGATGCGGAAGCCGTAACCCAGGAGGTGGACCTCGCGGCGGCGGAAGTCGGAGTCCAGCTCAATGCCGGAGACCAGCTCGACGCCGAGTTCCTTCGCCCTGGCAAAGAGGTCGCCCCAGTGCCGGTAGGCGCCCAGGGCGTCGTGGTCGGTGATCGAGATCTGGGCCAGGTCCAGTTCCTTCGCGGCCTGCAGCATTTCCAGGGGAGTGGCGTTGCCGTCGGAGACCAGGGTGTGAAGGTGAAGGTCGATTTTTGACATAGGAGGTATAGTAGCACAAAAACAACGTAACGCGTAACGCGTGACGCGTGACGAGTAATTGCAAGGAAACGACCTAATGTGACACGAAGAACTCAAAAGCCTAGAAAAACACCCAAGAATCAGAGAACTCTTTCGCTGCAATCAACCCTTGGAAATTTCGCTTAATTGTCTTTACACGTCACGCGTAACGCGTCACGCGTCACGTAAGTTCGACTACTTTCTTGAAGTTCTCGGGATCCGTATCTCCCTCGGTGTTGATCAACAGCACTCGCGATCCCTTGCCCAGCGGCAGCCTGGCACGGACCTCGGCGAGCTTGGGGGAAGTGGTCAGGGCCAGCAGGGCGGCAAGGCCCGAGCTGCCGGATTCGCCCGAGATAATCTGCGGGTCGCCCTTCAGGGGTTGGTGATACCGGCGCATGGCCTGTTCGGCGTACGGATCGCCGACGGCCAGGAAGAAGGGATAGGCGTCGCGCACGATGGGCCAGGCCAGCGGCGAGGGGATGCCGCAATTCAAGCCGGCCATGATCGACGTCTGCTTGCCTTTCGTGGGCAGCGGCTCGCCCTTGCCGAAGCGCACCGACTCGAGGAAGCAGTCGGAAGAGACGGGTTCGACGCAGACGAGATACGGCCGGCGCGGCCCGTAGTGCCTGCTGTAGTAAAATGCGGCGGCGGCGGCGAGCCCCCCCACCCCGGCGGGCAGGATGGCCAGGTCGATGCCGACCTTCATCGGCCCGTGCAGCACCCCGGCCAGCTCGGCGAAAATGGAAGTGTAGCCCAGGAGGATCCAGCCGGGGATCTCGCGGTAGCCGGGATAGGCGGTGTCGGAAATCGCCTGCCAGCCGTTTTTCGCGGCATCCGCGGCGCAGCGCTCAACGCAGAGGTCGAACGTGCCCGGGACCAGCACCACCTCGGCCCCCTCGCCGCGGATGTTCTCCACCCGAGCCGCGACCGAGTCGGCGGGCATGTAGATCACCGCCTTCTGGCCGAGCATTTTCGCCGTCCAGGCCACGGCGCGGCCATGGTTGCCGTCGGTGGCGGCGCAGAAGGTGAACGAGCCCAATTGCTCCAGGGCCCTTTGGTCCTGGAAGCTCGCCGGCGTGAAGGGTTCGGTAAAACGTTCCTGCCAGCGTTTCTTGAGGAAGCGGTACATGGCGTAGGAGGCGCCCAGCGCCTTGAAGGCCTTGATGCCGAAGCGCCGGGCTTCGTCCTTGACAAAAATCTCGCCCAGGCCCAGCTTGGCCGCCAGGGCGGGAAGCTCCAGCAGCGGCGTCGGCGCGTAGCCCGGCAGCGAGCGATGAAAGGCGGGCATGTCGTTGTCTTTTAAAAATGAGTATTCCTCGCCCGGCCATTCGGGCTTGGCCTGGCACAGCTCGTTGAAGGCGTATTCACACATCGGGGTCGTCTCCATGCAGGAAAGGGGGCAGGAATTCCAAAAGGATGGCCATCTGCGCCAGCAGCCGGCCGTCGAAGGCGGGGTCGGCCTCGCGGTGCCAGTCGGCGGCCAGGAAGGAAAAATCGTCGCGCTTCAGCCGCAGCAGGCAGTTGTCATTCTCGAAGTCCAGCCGGTCGGGGTAGAGGCGCAGGTGCTGCAGTTCGCCGTTGGCCCTGGCCTGCAGCACCCTGGCGCCGGTGGGGCTAGGAGGCTTGAGATAAAAACCCTCCACGGCCTGCTCGAAGTCCTGGCGGCGCAGGAAGACATGGGGTTTGTCCTTGTAGGGCGCGCCGGCGGTCGGGCAGAAAGTGGCGCAGTTGCCGCAGGCGTTGCAGAAGTCGACGACGTGGACCAGCTGGTATTTCTGGCGCAGCTCCAGGAC
>JBGSPO010000116.1:0-12864 GCA_041738575.1 Candidatus Aminicenantia bacterium | reverse complement strand
GTCGCCGCTGACGCCGAGCAGCAGCCCGCCGGCGTCCAGCTTGCGGGCGCCCCCGGCGCCGACCAGGTAGGGGGCGCTGTGCCCGGCGTTGACGTAGGTCAACGACGGCTTCTCGTCGTTGAGCAGCATCCAGAACAGGGTGATGAAGCGATCGCCGCGGGTGATCTCGTGAATGAAGGAGTTGGCCCTGGCAATGAATGTGGCCGGCTTGAACAAGTACAGCTCATTCATCGAATGAAAGACGGCCTGGCAGGAGGCGGCCAGCAGGGCGGCGGCCAACCCCTTGCCTTCGACATCGGCCAGCACCAGCGGCTGGATATTCTTGCGTTTTTTCAATATGTCGTAATAGTCGCCGCCGACCTCCTGGATCGGCTCGTAGATGACGGCCAGGTCGTAATGCCGCAGCTGCGGCAGGCCCTGGGGAAGCAGCGAGAGCTGGATGCCGCGCGCGATCTTCATCTCGTGCTCCAGCTTTTTCTTCTCGAGGATCTGCTCCAGGTAGCGGATGTTCTCCAGCTCGATCAGCATGAAGTGCGACAGGATGCCGGCGAACTCGAAATCCTCCTGCGCCAGCTCGCGCAGGTTGAACTTGCGGCCCAGCCCGAGGATGACGGGTTTTTTTTTGTTCTCGGCGATGTTGAGCAGGTAGAAGATGCCGCGCGCCTGCAGCAGATGCCTGAGGTCTTCCAGAGCCGGCGGCAGCTCCGCCACGGGCGCGCAGGATGCGCCCAGCACGGCCCGGGCCAGCTTCTTCTTCAGCAGCAGGGACTCGCCGGCGTTCAGGGCGAAGCCGCGCTTGCGCAGCAGCTCGTGCCGGCGGTCAAAAAAAAAGGCGCGCGAAAGGCCCAGCGGCGCCATGAGCGAGGAGAAGAAGATGCGCATGACGTGGTCGACGTCGAACTGCGCCTGCATGGCCGAGGACAGCTCATGGATGGAATTGAGCTGCAGCTTCTTGAATTGCAGCTCCTTGTTCAGGCGCTTCAGTTCGCTTTCCGCCATTTGACCAGCTCGCAGCAATTCTCGCCGTCAATGGTGCTGTAGGTGACCGTATCCATGATGGTCTTCATCAGCTTGACGCCGAGGCCGCCCTTCTTTTTTTTCTTGATCATGCGGCCGATGTTCACCTCTTCATCGGAGATGTCCGGCGGCAGCCCCTGGTAGAGGAGGCGGATGCGCATGCCGGCGGCGTCGAGAAAATACTCGATGCGGATCTCGTGCCCGGCTTCGTTGCCGTAGGAGTGCTTGATCACATTGGTGACGGCCTCGTCGATGGCCAGCGAGATCTTCTGCGCTTCGGTCACCGGGAACTGGAACAGGGTGGCGATGTGCCGGGTCAGCTCGACCACCATCTTCAGCAACTGGGTCTCGGAGAGGATGGTGATCGAAAAATCAGGCCTTGGGGATGACACTGCTGAATTTTTCAATGGCAGCCTGCTCGTCGGCGACAAAATCATAGATCTCGGTGAAGCCCACCAGGTCGAAGGTCTCGTGCACGCGCTCGTTCAGCGCGCACAGCTTGATATCCCCGCCCTTTTCGCGGACCTCGTCAATATAGCCCATGATGATGCCCATGCCGGCCGACGTGATGTAGTTCAGGTCCTGGCCGTTGATCAGGATGTTGAAATTGCTCTCCTTGATCATGCGCACGAGCTCCTTTTCAAAGCGCGCCACCTGGTGGGCGTCCAGGTGGCCTTTCAGGTACAGGACCGCCACGCCGTTGATCATCTTAGTGCGGATCTGAAAACTTTTCATGCCCCCTCTCCAAAGAAAAATTCGATCTCCCGCTCAGCCGTTGTCGGCGAGTCGGCCCCGTGGACGCTGTTGAGCTGGATGTCGATGGCAAAGCGCCGGCGTAGCGTCAGCGGCCCCGCCTTGGCGGGATCGGTCGGCCCCATCAACAACCGCCATTCTTCGACGGCATTTTCCTTTTCCAGGACCAGGACATAGAGCTGCCCCGAGGCAGTATAAGCCACCAGGCTCTCATAGAACGGCTTGGCCCGGTGCGCCTGGTAAAAAAGTGCGGCCTGGTCGGGGGTCAGGCGCAGGGTGCGTATCGCGGTGATGGCGAACTTGTTCATTTCGATCTCGGAAATGATCACCCCGGTAAGCTGGCGCTGGACCGCGTCGGGCTTGATGATGGCCAGGGTTCGCTCCATGAATCACCTCGCGGCCATTGTAGCCGAAACGGTCCGGAAATACAAATGCCTCATTTTCCCTGTTTCTTAAAAATATTTTATTTTTTAGCGCTTATGCTGTTGACACCACGAAATATTGTATTATAATTGTACTATGATTGTAGCCCAATTATCGCTAGATCCACGGGGAAGCCTTTCCCCGGAAAACTTTAAATTATGGAGGAAGGTCCAATGAAAAAATCACCTGCTACCCTGACCGTGCTGGCCCTGGCGGTCATGCTTCTCGGCCAAGCGCTGCCGGCCCAGAAAGCGGCCGCGGCAAAGCTCCAGGGGACGATCACCATTTCCGGCGCCTGGGCGCTTTACCCCATGGTCATGAAATGGTCCGAGGAATTCCGCAAGCTCCACCCCGACGTGCGCTTCGACATCTCGGCGGGCGGAGCCGGCAAGGGCATCGCCGACGCGCTGTCCGACATGGTCGACATCGGCATGGTATCGCGGGAGATCAACCCGGCCGAGATCCAGAAGGGGGCCTGGTTCATCCCGGTCACCAAGGACGCCGTGGTCCCGGTCATCAACCAGGGCAATCCGCTGCTCAGGGAGATCATGAAAAAAGGGGTCAAAAAAACCGACTTCGCCCGCATCTGGCTGCAGGAGGAAGCGCCGGCCTGGAACGAACTGCTGGGCGGCAAGGGCAGCGTGCAGATCCACGTTTATACCCGCTCCGACTCCTGCGGCGCGGCTGAAACCTGGGCCCAGTTCATGGGCAAGAAGCAGGAGGACCTTCTGGGCATCGGCGTGTTCGGCGACCCAGGCCTGAACGAGGCCGTGCGCAAGGACGCCCTGGGCATCGGCTTCAACAACATCAACTACGCCTATGACGCTTCCACGCTCAAGCCCATGGCCGGCACCGCCATCCTGCCCATCGACCTGAACGGCAACGGCAAGCTGGACCCGGATGAAAGCTTCTATGGCGACCGCAACGCCATCACCCGGGCCATCGCCGACGACAAGTATCCCAGCCCCCCGGCCCGGGACCTCTACTTCGTCTGCAAAGGCCAGCCGCAGAAACAGCTGGTCGCGGCCTTCATGAAATGGATTCTGAAAGAAGGCCAGAAATACGTCCAGGAAGCCGGTTATATCGCGCTGGCAGCCGCCAAGGTCAACCAGGCCCTGGCCAAGATCGGCCGGTAATCAAGCCGGGAGACCAAGGAGACTGAAATGAAACGCAATCTATTCATCTTGCTGCTGGCGATCGGCCTGCTGATCGCGCCGGCCGCGCGCCTGAAGGCAGAGGGCAAGTTTTCCGGCCTGGTGTTCGGCGACTACTACTACGTGCTCGGCCACCCAAATGAAGCGCTTGAAAAATACAACGGTTTCTGGCTGCGCCGCGTCTATTTCACTTATGACAACACTCTTACCGACAAGATCTCCATGCGCTTCCGCCTGGAAATGAACAGCCCGGGAGACTTCAAGACGGCTGCCACCCTGGTCCCCTTCGTCAAGGACGCCTATCTCACCCACAAGCTCGGCAAGCATACCCTTATGCTGGGCTTGATCGGAACCCCGCTCTACGACAATCTTGACGAATATTGGGGATACCGCCCGATGGAAAAGACGCCCATCGACCTGTTCAAGTTCGGCAACTCCCGCGAGTTCGGCGTGGGGTTGAAGGGGGCGCTGGACGCCAGGAACAAGTTGACCTACACCGTCATTTTTGGCAACGGCGACGGTCTTAAGTCGGAGCTCGGCCGAGGCAAGGCGGTCTACGGCCGCCTCAATTTTCAGCCTACACCTTCCCTCTTCTTCGAAATTTATGGCGACTATACAAATGTCGGCCCCGATATTTCAGTCAACATCCTGCAGGCCTTCGCCGGCGTCAAGGGGAAATGGGGCCGCAGCGGCTTGAATTTCGGGGTGCGCAACTTCAGGACGGCGGGAGTCACTACCGACATGAAGTTCGTCTCGCTGTTCGGCGTATTCAAGGTCGGCGCCAAGCTCGACCTGGTCGGCCGCTACGACCGCCTGCTCGACCCCAATCCCGCCGGCAGCAAGATCGACTACATCCCCATGGCCGACAACGCCAGGGCCAACGTGGTTCTGGCCGGGCTCGGCTGGTCGCTGAGCGACAGCGTCAAGGTCATCCCCAACCTCAAGTACGTCTTCTACGACGCCCCGGACTCCGGAGCGAAGCCGGCGGCCGACCTCTACGCCTATCTCACCCTGTACTTCAAATTCTAATCAAAACGTGACAGGGGAGCCCGGCTCCCCTGTTTCACTCCCGTCATTTACTTTTTTTCCCGCGCGGATGGAACTGGTCATAAATGCGCTTCAATTGGTCCTTGGCCAGGTGGGTGTAGATCTCGGTGGTGGTGATCGACGAATGGCCGAGCAGCATCTGCACCGAGCGCAGGTCGGCCCCTTTTTCCACCAGGTGGGTGGCGAACGAGTGCCGCAGCACGTGCGGTGACAGGCGGGCGGACAGGCCGACCCTGGCCCCGTAGCCCTTGATCGTCTTCCACAACCCCTGGCGGCTGAACACCGCGCCGCTGTAGTTGACGAACAACTGTTCGGGGTCGTGCGCCTTGACCAGCACCGGGCGGCTGGTCTCCAGGTATTCCTTGAGCCAGGCGCGGGAAATTTCGCTGCAGGGGACGATGCGCTCCTTGCCCCCCTTGCCGCGCACCCGCAAAAAGCCCTCGTCCATGTAGACGTCGGCCGCCTTCAGCTGCGACACTTCGGAGATGCGCAGCCCGGTGGCGTACATCAGCTCCAGGATCGCCTTGTCCCGGCGGCCGATGACCGTGGCCGCGTCGGGCGCCTCCAGCAGGCGGGCGACCTCCTCCAGCGACAGGTACTTCGGAAGCCGGGCCCATTTCTTGGGCAGGGCGACGGAGGCGACCGGGCTGGATTCCAGCAGTTCGTCATGGAGCAGGTAGCGGTAGAAGCTTTTCAGAACCGAGATCAGGTGGGCCTGGGAGGAAACGGCGCCGTTCTTGCGCCCCGCGGAACGGATGAAATCCAGGATGTCCTTCTCGTCCAGGCGCAGGCAGTCCAGGCGCCGGCGCTCCAGGAAAACAAAAAACTTCTCGAGCTCGCGGCGGTAGGAAAGTATGGTGTTGGCGGCAAAGCCCCGCTCAAACTCCGCGTATTGCAGGAACTGCTCCAGGGGGGATCGCGGCGGGGGGGTGCCGGCCATGCTCAAAGGTAGGGGTTGTCCAGCAGCTCCTGCTCCAGGACACTGGCGGGCCCGTGGCCGGGAAGGATGACGGTCTGGGGCGGGAATTCCCGGATCTTGTCCAGGGAACGGCGCAGGTCGTCCTCGCTGCCCCCGGGAAGGTCGGTGCGCCCCACGTCTCCCTTGAAGAGCGTGTCGCCGGTGAAGAGCAGCCCGGCGCCATGGAGCAGGATGGAGCCCGGGGAATGGCCGGGACTGTGAACGACCTCCAGCTCCAGGCTGCCCGCACGGAGGCGGTCACCGTCGACCAGCAGGCGGTTCACCGCGGGAGGCTTGACGCCGAACATGGCAGCCAGGTCGCGGCCGGCCGGCGAGCTCAGCAGCTTTTCATCGGCTTCATGGACCCACAACGGGATGCGGAAATGGCCGGTCACGGCCGCCGCGGCTTCCAGGTGATCGGGGTGGGCATGGGTCAGGACGACGGCCTGCGGCAGGAGCTTTTGTTCGGCGATCCAGGCCAGGATCGCTTCCGCCTCGGCGCCGGGATCGATGACCAGGCATTGGCGGCCGGCCTCGTCGTAGAACAGGTAGCAGTTGGTCGCCAGCTCGCCGACCTCAAGGCTGCGATAGGGCATGGGGTCAGGCTCCGAATTTCTTGAACTTCAGGGCATTGGCCATCATCAGCGGCAGCATCTCCATGGCGTAGATGTTCCCCAGGATGCCCCGGGCGCAGGCGTTCTCGGAGAACTTTTCCCGGGCCGGGACCGCGTTGACCCTGCCGCAGGCCTGGCCTTCCGGCGGGCCGCAGGCGATGGCCTCCAGGGACGCCCCGCCGGCAGGCAGGCGCCGCTGGAAGGCGGACTTGAGCAGCACCGGGTTGGGATGCCAGGAATGGCCCTTCATGACGGCAGGGGTCGAGTGGTCGCCGGTGATGACCAGGACGTCGGGCGTGAGCTCGAGGATCTCGGGCAGCCAGCGGTCGAACTCCTCGATCACCCCGACCTTGCGGGTGAAATCGCCGTCTTCGCCGTAGGAATCGGTCTTTTTCACGTGAACGAAAAAGAAATCGTGCTCGGCGTAATGCTGCTTGAGCGTGGCCACCTGGTCGCTGATCGTGCGGCCGGTTTCCAGGATCTCCATGCCGACCAGCTGGGCCAGACCCTTGTACATGGGATAGACGGCGATGGCCGCCGGCCGCAGCTTGAACAATTCATTCATGGCCGGGATGGCCGGGTACTTGGCGAAGCCGCGCAGCAGGCAGGTATTGGCCGGGCGAAAATCAGCCAGCTCCCGGGTCAGCCGGTCGATGAACAGGTTGACGACGCGGGCGGTCTTGTCGGCCGCCTCGTTCTTGGCCTGGGCGTACTTGAGCGGCAGGCCGGTCACCTCGGGGTCGGCGTCGGTCAGCTGGTCGCTGAGGCCGTCCCCGGTCAGGACCAGAACGAAACGGTGCTCCTCCCCGGGGTAGAGGCCGACTTCGACGTCCTCGACCGCCTGGATCCTCTCGCGCAGGTAGGCGACGATCTCGCGGTTCTTTTCGCTGGCGATGCGCCCGGCGCGGCGGTCGGTGATCAATCCGTTCTCCAGGGTGGCAAAATTTCCCCGCACGGCCACGCTGCGGGCGCCGACCATGACGCCGACCCCGAGCGCCTCGAGGATGCCGCGCCCGATCTCGTACTTCAGCGGATCGTAGCCGAAGAGCGAGAGATGGGCCGGGCCGCTCCCCGGAGTAATGCCCGGGGCGATGGGGTGGCTGAGGCCGAGTTCGCTTTCGGCGGCCAGCAGGTCGAGGTTCGGCGTGCGCGCCGTCTCCAGTTCGGTACGGCCGTTAAGCGGCAGGCCGCCCAGGCCATCCAGGACCAGCAGGACTATTTTTTTGCCGTTTTCAACGCTGATCTTCCTGAACAGGTCTTCCCGTTCCATGAGTGCTCCTTGCCCGTATTATCGCCATAAATGGACGACGAATCAAGGCCCGCAGTCCGCCTACTGCGCTTCGCCGCAGTACGGGCAGGTCTTGGCGCGCCGGCCCATGGCCTTGCGGCAGTTCCAGCATACCTGGTCGCTGCGGTTCTCCCGCGCCTGGATGCGCTTCTGGATGTCCTTCATTTCGCTGCTGTAGTCGTGGCTGCGGTCGGCCAGGTGCTCCAGGTCGTTCAGCACGTCGCGCGCCTGGGGATAGCGCTCTTTCAGGTCGGGAGCCAGGGTCTTCATGATCACGCGGTTCAACTCCGGCGGTACCAGGGAATTCTTCTGGGAGAGCGGCGTTAACTGGCCGGCCTTGACCCGCTTGTAGATCTCCATGGGATTGGCCAGGACCACGGGCGGGAACCCGCTCACCATCTCGTAGAACAGGCTGCCCGCCGAATAGACATCGGAGGCGAAAACCGCCTTGCCCTCGAACTGCTCCGGGGCCATGTAGGGCGGCGAACCGATCTTGGTGGTGGCGAATTGTTTTTCCTGCAGCAACGTCGAGGTGCCGAAGTCGGCGACCTTGACGTCGTCATCCAGGTTGATCAGGACGTTGGAGGGGCGGATGTCGCGGTGGATCACCGATTTCTGGTGGGCGAAAGCCAGGGCCGAGAGGAGCTGCTTGAAATATTTCAGGGCGGTCTTGACCTGCAGGGAGCTGGATTGGTCGAGGATCTTTTCCAGGTCGGTGCCCTCGACGTATTCCATGACCATGATCAGGATATTGTCGATGATATCGACGGTGAGCAGCTTGACGATATGCGGGTGGTCGAGCAGCCTCGTCTGCAGCACCGATTCCTGCAGCAGCTTGTCGGCCTGGGCGCTGGTGCGGTGCGGGATCTTCAATGCCCGCTGGCATTTCAGGATCGTGTCCTCGGCCAGGTAGACGGTGCCGAAGCCGCCGCTGCCCAGCTTGCGCAGGATCTTGTATTTCCCGATCTGGCCTTTCAGCTCAATCATTTTTCAGGATGGCGGCGACGGCCAGGGCGGCGGTTTCGGTTTTTAGTATGCCATCATTGACCCGGGCCGGCATGAAGCCGCTGGCCGTGAACAGCTCCTTTTCGGCGCCGCTGAAATCTCCGGGCGGGCCGACAACGGCCAGGACCGGCCAGGACGCCGGGGGCGCCAGATTGCGCGTGGCCTCGATATCGAGCAGCACCCTGGCGGGCATGGTCGCGGCCGCGACGATGAGTTCGGCGGGAGAGGCGGGAGGCAGGATGCGCGTCAGCCAGTACTTGCGGTTGACCTTGAGCGACTGGGCGGCGATCTTTTCCCAGCGTCGCAACTGCGTCGGGTTCCAGGCGACGTCGGTGCGCTCGCAGACCAGCGGCCGGATCTCGTCGACCCCCAGCTCGCTCAGCTTCTCGATCAGCCAGTTCATGGCATGCCCCTTGGTCAGCGAGACGGCAACGCTCACCCGCGGCGCCGGTTGGGGAAAGTCTTCAAAGCCCTGGACAACGGCCTGCAGCGAGCGGCCCTTGACAGCGACAATGCGGACCGAGGACAGCCGCCCCCGGCCGTTGACGACCTCCAGCTCGTCATCCACGCGGTAGCGCATGACGCGGACGATGTGGTGGAACTCGTCGCCATCGATGGCGATGCGGCCGTCAATGGCCTCGCTGGCGGAAAAGAAACGCCGTTCGCCCATCAATTGACCAGGTCGTTCTCGGCCAGGGACTGGTCGCGACCCGCTTCGAGATCGCGTAGCTTCATGAACAGCTCCGTCTCCTGACGCGAGAGGTTGCGGGGCGTCCGTACCTGTACCTGCACCAGCAGGTCGCCGCGGTTCCAGCGGTTGACCTGGTGGAACCCCTTGTTCTTGATCTTGAGGATCTGACCGTTCTGGGCCGCCGACGGGATCTTGATCTTCTCGGAGCCTTCAAAGGTCTGGATGGTGACCTGGTCCCCGAGCGCGGCCTGGGAAAAACTGACCGGCAGCTGCAGCAGCAGGTCCTGGCCATGCCGCTGGAAGCGCTTGTCCGGCTGGACGCGCACGGAGATATACAGGTCCCCGGGCGATCCTCCCTGCCGGCCGCCCTCCCCTTCGCCCGTGACGCGCAGGCGGTTGCCTTCGTCGATGCCGGCCGGAAAGGCCACCTTGATCTTCTTGTTCTCGCGCATCCGGCCGTGGCCGTGGCATTTCCGGCACGGGTGGGAGACGACCTTGCCGCTGCCCCGGCAACTGGAGCAGGTGGTGGCCATGGAGAAAAATCCCTGGCTGACCCGGACCTGGCCGCTGCCGCCGCATTTGCGGCAGGTCTCCGCGTCATGGCCGGCCTCGCTCCCCGAGCCGTCGCAGGTGTCGCAGTTCCTCTCGCGCTCGACCTCGACCTCCTTTTCCACCCCGACGAAGGATTCCTGCAGGGTCAGCGTGACTTCCAGGCCCAGGTCGCTCCCCTTGCGCGGCCCGCGGCGCTGGCGCCCGCCCGGGAACCCCCCGCTGAAGCCGAACATGTCGCCCAGGATGTCCCCGAAGTCGGAAAAAATGGAATCGGCGGAGAAGCCGAAGTCGCTGCCGCCGCCACGGCGCAGCCCCTCCACGCCGTACTGGTCGTAGACCTGCCTTTTTTCGCTGTTGCCCAGGACCGAATAGGCCTCCGAGGCCTCCTTGAACGTTTCCTCGGCCTCGGGGTTGTCGCGGTTGCGGTCGGGGTGATGCTGCATGGCCAGCTTGCGGTAGGCCTTCTTGATCTCCTCGGCGCTGGCATCGTGCTTGACGCCCAGTATCTGGTAGTAGTCTTTCTTGGCCATGGCCGCCTACTTGGAAAACTCGGAGGTCAGGATCGTGTTGATCATCACACGGTAGTTCTTCATTTTTTTCAACAGGGTCTCGATCAGGTCCAGGTCGTTCCCGTCCAGGGCTTTTTCGCAGCGGCCGATCAATGAATCGATCTCGGCGCTGTCGTGGGGGGTCAGCTTTTCGATGAAGCGCTGGTAATAGAACTTGACCGTTTCCCATTCTTCCTGAAGCTGCAGCTTGGCCTTGGCCAGGCGCAGGTTGGCCCTGTCCTGTTCTTCGTATTTCTTGGCGTCCTGGACGATGCGCTCGATCTCCTCGGGAGAGAGGCCGCTAGCCGGCTGGATCTTCAGGCTTTGGCTGAGGCCGGTCGCCTTGTCCTGGGCGGAGACGCGGACGATGCCGTTGGCGTCGATCTCGAAGGTGACGTCGATCTGCGGAATGCCCCTCAGGGACTGGGGGATGCCGACCAGGTTGAAGAACCCGAGCGACTTGTTGCCCGAGGCCGTCGTGCGTTCTCCCTGCAGCACATGGATCTTGACCGTCGACTGGTTGTCGGTGATGGTGGTGAAGACCATCGATTTTTTCGTGGGAATGGTGGAATTGCGCTCAATGATCCTGGTGAAGCTGTCGCCCTTGGTCTCCACGCCCAGCGACAACGGGGTCACGTCGAGCAGCAGCAGGTCGCGGACCCGGCCCTTGATGATCTCGGCCTGCAGCGCCGCCCCCTGGGCAACGGCCTCCTCGGGATTAATCTGGATGTCGGGAGCCTTGCCGAAAAACTGGGACAATTTTTGAAAAATGAGCGGCATGCGGCTTTGGCCGCCCACCAGGACCGTGCGTTCGATCTGCCCGGGCTTGAGGTTGATGTCGTCCAGCGATTTCTTGATCAGGTCCAGGGTGCGGTCGATAAAATCCATGGTGTTGGACTCGAGCTGGAAGCGGGTCAGCTTTTTTTGGAAATGGTAGTTGGACCCGTCGCTGAAATGGTGCAGGTAGGGGATGGAGATCAGCGTCTCCATGTCGAACGACAGCTCGATCTTCGCTTTCTCGGCGATCTGGATCACCCGCTGCACGACGTCCTTGCTGTCGCGCAGGTCGACCGTGGTCTCACGCTCGACCTCGTGAAAGATCCAGTTGCATATCTGGGCGTCGAAATCGCTGCCGCCCAGGAAGGTATCGCCCAGGGTGGAAATGACCTTGTAAATGTCGCCGTTGACCTCGACGATGGAGATGTCGAACGTGCCACCGCCCAGGTCGTACACGGCGTATAGGCCGTCCTTCTTGAGCTTGTGCCCGTAGGCGATGAGGGCCGAGGTCGGCTCGTTGATGATGCGGGTAACGTTCAGCCCGGCGATCTCCCCGGCCACCTTGGTGGCCTGGCGCTGGGCGTCGTTGAAAAAAGCGGGCACGGTGATGACCGTGTCGGCCACCGCTTCACCGAGGTAGTTCTCGGCGATGCCCTTCAGGTAGCCCAGGAACATGCCGGAGATCTCCTCGGTGGAATAGGTGGTATCGGCCAATTTGACCTTGATGTCGCCGTTTTCCGCCTGGACGATGTCGTAGCCGACCCGCTTGCTGATCTCCTTGACCTCCAGGCTGTCGAACTTGCGGCCGATCAGGCGCTTGATCCCCCAGATGGTGTTCTTGCTGTTGGTGATCATCTGCCGCTTGGCGGCGTTGCCGAAAATGCGCTTTTTATCCGGGGTCTGGGAGATGATCGTCGGGATGACCCTTGCCCCCTCGGGGTTGGGAACGATCATGGCCTCGCTCCCCTCCAGGTAACTGATGCAGGAGTTGGTCGTCCCCAGGTCAATGCCGATGTTTTTGGCCATTACGGGTTGGGGGCGGCTTCCGAGGCCGGGGGCATGGCGGCCGGGACCGCCACCTTGGTCAGGGCCGGGCGCAGCAGCTTGTCGTTGTAAATGAATCCTTTCTGGTACACTTCCACTACCACCGCCTGGCTGATGCCGGGGCGCTCTTCCGTGCTCAGCGCCTCGTGGAAGGCCGGGTCGAAATGCCTGCCCAAGGCGTCGATCTCCAGCACCTGATTCTTCTTGAGCAGGTCCAGGAACTGCTTGCGGATCATTTCCACGCCGGAGACGATCCCCTTGTCGAGCTCGGTGGTCTTGGCCTTCAGCGCCCGTTCCAGGTTGTCGTAGATCTGCAGCAGGTCAAGCAGGATCTCCGTCAGCACGTACTTCTGGAAATCTTCCCTTTCCTTTTTCATGCGCGTGCGGAAATTGTCCATTTCAGCGAGCCCGCGCAGGTACTTGTCCTTGAACTCCTCGCGCTCGGCGATCGTGTTCTTCAGGACCTCCTCGGGGTCAACGGCCCGGTGATGGGCGCGCTTGGACACGCTTTTCCTTTTCGGCCCCGCGTCCTCATGGGCGTCTTTATCCCCGGCCTTCGCCTCGCCGGCACCCGCTTCATTCTCATCCGGCACGTAGCCGACGCCGCCTTTGTCTTCTTCCATTACCATGTATTCCTCGCTGTTCCCGTTAGCACCCGCGGCCGCGCCCGTCCCCCGGCGTTCGCCGCGGATCCATGGACCGCCCGGCTGCTGGATGTGGCCTGCATGGACCTGCAGCGCTATTATGGCGATCCCGATCCGCTGTTCCCCTACGCCCTGCACGCCGACTCCAAGATGCCCGATGTCCAGGCGGGCATCGAAAAGACCCTTAGCGCCACCGTGGCCGTGCTGGCCGGCAGCCGCATCCTGTCCGCCGGCATGGGCACCCTGTTCATGAGCGGCGTGGCCAGCCTGGCCCAGCTGGTGATCGACTATGAGCTGTGCCAGAACCTGAACCGGTTGGCGCAGGGGTTTGTGGTGGACGAGGAGCACA
>JBGSPO010000029.1:0-15107 GCA_041738575.1 Candidatus Aminicenantia bacterium | reverse complement strand
CGCAGGCAAGCTGCGCGGCGGCGCTGCGCCAGAACAACGTCCGCGCCATCTGGGGCTGCGGCACCAGCGGCGCCGCAACCGACGGCAACCCGAATACACAGGGCTATGACTGCACCACCCCGGCCTGGGCCAGCGCCCCGGCCGCCATCCTCCAGTTGCCCGACCTGATCGCCACGGCGATCTCGCCGGCCATTTCCTGCACCACCGACGGCAGCTTCAGCGGCAGCGTCACGGTCACGGTGCGCAACCAGGGCGACGGCATCGCTTCTGGCGGCTTCACTGTTCAGGTCAGCGACGGCAATGGCTGGACCGGCAGCGGTTCCTTCGCCGGCGACCTGGCGGCAGGCGCGACGACCACGGTCACCATCGACGTGACCTCCTGGAACCCCGATTGCTCGCCCTGCACGTATAATTTTACCGCCACCGTGGACAGCGGCGGCGCAATCTGCGAATGCAACGAAAGCAACAACGTTCTCGGCCCGCAATCCTACTCTCCGCCCATTCCCGACCTGGAAGTGGTCAGCGACACCCTGGCCATTACCTGCGTCGCCGACGGCCAATACAGAATTTCAGGCAACGTGACGCTGCGCAATGCCGGCTGCTCGGGCACCCTGACCCAGAACGTGCCCATGCGTTTCACCCTGTTCAGCGGCGCCGGCTGCACGGGCAGCCAGATCGCCCAATGGACCCAGACCTTTGCCGGCGTCAGCATCGCCGCCGGCAGCAGCCAGACCTTCGCCATCACCAACTACAATATCACCGGCAATGCCTGCAGCAGCGCTTCGGGCTGCCAGTTCTCCATCCGCAGCGAGGCCGACTACGCCAACGCCATCTGCGAATGCGACGGCACGGACAACACCCTGTGCACTGACAAAACATTCACCATTCCCGACCTGCGCGTCGTCAGCGACACGCTGGCCATCTCCTGCTCCGCCGACGGCCAGATCCGCATCCAGGGCGACCTGGTGGTGGCCAACGACGGCTGCGGCGGCAACCTGGTGACCAATATCCCCATCCGCATTCGGGTTTACACCAACAATGCCGCCTGCTCCGGAATCGACGGCAATTTGACTTTCAACCAGGCCGGCGTCAATATCCCGGCGGCTGGCACCCAGACCTTCACCATCAACCGCACCCTGAACCGCAACCTGTGCACCAACTCCACCGGCTGCCAGGTGGCGATCGGAGTTGAACTGGACTACAACAACACCATCTGTGAATGCAACAGTGCAAACAACAGCTTCTGTTCACCCAACAAGACCGTCTCCATCCCCGACCTGCAGGTGACCGGAGATACATTGGCCGTGACCTGCCTCTCCGATGGCCAAGTACGTGTCTTGGGCACCGCCACTGTCGCCAACACCGGCTGCAACGCCGTTGTGGCGGGCAACCTGCCGGTGCGCTTCACTCTCTTTTCCAATATCAACTGCGGCGGCGTCCAGATCGCCCAGTGGACCGAGACCTTTGCCGGCGCCAGCATCGCCGCCGGCAGCAGCCAGTCCTTCACGATTACCAACCGCGACATTGTCGCCAACATTTGCGCCAACTCCACCGGCTGCCAGGTCTCGTTGCGTATCGAGGTTGATCCGGCTCCCAGCACCATCTGCGAATGCAACGGCGGCAACAACTCCAGATGCAGCAATAAAACCGTGAACGTCCCTGACCTGCGCATCACCGCCGTGACCCCGTCGATCGCCTGCAGCAGCGACGGCAATCTCACCGGCAGCGTGCAGGTCACGGTCAACAACAACGGCTGCAGCGCGGCCAGCAATATCCCGGTGCGGCTGGCCTCGAATTGCGGTTACGCGTTCAGCGACCAGACCATCGCTTCCCTGGCCGCAGGCGCCTCCACCATCCTGACCTTCTCCTTCACTCCGGACATCTCGCGCTGCACCTGCACCTTCACCGCCAGCGCCGACCCGGACAACGTAATATGCGAATGCGACGGCACGAATAATTCCCTGGCATCCGCGGCCTACACTTCGCCCATCCCGGACCTGACCATCACGGACATCGATTTCAGCAATGTGACCTGCGCCAATGACACTATTTCCGGCAATGTCAGGGTCACGGTCAACAACCTGGGTTGCGGCACGGCCGGCAATTTCCAGGTCTCCCTGGCCACCGACGGCTGCTTGACATTCAGCAACCAGACCGTGGTCAGCCTGGCGGCCGGCGCCTCCACCACGTTGACCTTCACTATCAGCGGCTCCTGGGCCGACTGCACGGACGAGAATTGCCAATTTACAGCCTCGGTTGACGCGGCCGGCGCCATCTGCGAATACGATGGCGGCAACAATACGCGGATCGAAAACTACGCCACCACCTTGCCCGACCTGGTGGCGACCGATATCGATTTCAGCAATATCTCCTGTGCCGCCGATTCCATCTCCGGTTCCATCGCTGTTACGGTGCGCAACCAGGGATTCGGAACGTCCGCGAATTTCCAAGTCTCGCTGGCCAGCGACGGCTGCCTGGCCTTCGGCAACCAGACGGTCGCCGGTCCCCTCGCCGCCGGCGCCTCGACCACCGTCACCTTCCCAGTCAGCGGATCCTGGGCCGATTGCACCGACTGCTCCTGCTCCTTCACCGCCACGGTCGATCCGGTCAACACGGTCTGCGAATGCAACGGTGCCAACAACACCCGTAGCGAAGATTATGCTCAGACTCTTCCCGACCTGCGGGTCAACAGCGTCACCCCCGCCTTCACCTGCATTGGCGACGGCAACCTGACCGGAACCGCGACTGTCAACGTATCCAACATCGGCTGCGGAGCAGCCAACGGCGTCGTCGTCCGCGTAACCTCCGATTGCGGCATCCCCTTCGCCGACCAGACCATCAACCTGGCCGCCGGCGCCAGCACCAACCTGACCTTCGCCTATACCCCGGTCTGCGTTTCCTGCACCTGCACATTCACCGCTTCCATTGATCCCGACAATGCCATCTGCGAGTGCAACGGAGCCAACAACAGCCAGTCGTCCGCTCCCTTCACCATGACCGTTCCCGATATCACCGTCCAATCCGACACCCTGGCCATCTCCTGCAGCGGCGGCGGACAGGTGCAGATCTCGGGAAATGTCACTCTGGCCAACAACGGTTGCGGCACCAATCTCAGCGCCAATGTTCCGATGCGCTTCACCCTGTATGACAACACCAGCTGCAGCGGCAATATCATCGAACAGTGGACCCAAACCCTTTCCGGTGTCAACATGACCTCCGGAGGCGGAATGCAAGCGTTCGCCATTACCCCCCGCACCGTCAGCCGCAACCTCTGCCTCAGCTCCACCGGCTGCCGGGTCTCGATCCGGATCGAGGCCGATTATTCCAACAGCATCTGCGAATGTGACGGCACCAACAACACCTTTTGCACCGACAACAAGCCGGTCGATATCCCCGATCTCGAAGTCGCTGCCGAAACCCTTGGCGTAACCTGCGTGGCCGACGGTCAGGTCACCGTTTCCGGCATCGTCACCCTCGCCAACGCCGGCTGCGGCTCCAACCTCACCAGCGATGTTCCGATACGCTTCATCCTGTATGACAACCCCGGCTGCAGCGGCAATGTCTTGAGCCAATGGACCCAGACATTCAGCGGCGTCAACATCCCGGCCGGCGGCAGCACCCAGTCATTCACCATGACTCCGCAAATCGTGACCACCAACCTGGTCGTCAATTCCGCCGGTTGCCGGGTCTCGATCCGGATCGAAGCTGATTACTCCAACACCATCTGTGAATGCGACGAGAGCGATAACACCCGCTGCGCCGACAACAAGGCGGTCGATATCCCCGATCTCGAAGTCGCTACCGACACCCTTGGCGTAACCTGCGTGGCCGACGGCCAGGTTACGGTTTCCGGGACAGTGACATTGGCCAACAACGGCTGCGGTTCCAACCTCGCCGCCGATGTGCCGGTGCGCTTCACCCTGTATGACAATAGCGGCTGCGCGGGCAATGTCCTCTCCCAGTGGGCGGAAACGCTCTCCGGCGTCAACATCGCTGCCGGGGGCGGCACCCAGGCCTTCACCATCGCCGCCCACGACCTGGTCGGTAATTTCTGTACCCTTTCCACCTCATGCCAACTCTCAATCTATATCGAGGCCGATTACAGCAACACCATCTGTGAAAGTGACGGTACCGACAACTCCCGCTGCAGCGACAAGACCGCGGCCATCCCCAACCTCCGCATCCGCGCCGAGGATATTGTCATCTCCTGCACGAGCGACGGCCGCCTCTCGATCGACGTGACCGTCGCCAATACCGGTTGCGGGTCGGCATCGGGCATCGTCGTTGACCTGAGTGACAACGACGGCCGTTCCGCCCAGCAAACCATCGCCAATTTGGCCGCGGGTGCGACCACCACATTGACTTTCGCCAACTGGATCAGCGACGGCAATCCGGCCACGTTGATCTTTACCACCACCGTCGATACCGGCCTTTCGGTATGCGAATGCGATGGCAGTGACAACACCGCCCAACAAACCTTCACGCGCCCCAACCTGCATGCCGTATCGGTTGTCCCCGAATGCCTGAATGATACGCTTTACCGGGTCCGGGTCACTCTGGAGAACAACGGTTCCAGTGCCATCAATACCGATTTCGACATCCGCCTCGGGGATGACGACGGCCACATCGTCACCGCCGCCTTCACGACCCTGGGCGGGATCCTCCCTTTCGCCGTCGCGACCCAACAAGTCCTCACCTTCAACAACTGGGTCACCGACTGCGACCCGACCACGTTGAATCTCACTGCCACAGCCGATTCCGGCCTGGCTATCTGCGAGAGCAACGAAGCCGACAACGACGCCGTCACCAGCTTCATCGTCAATGACCTCCGTCTCGACGTCATCACTCCCGCCACTCTCTGCACCGCTGACGGTTCTATCAACGGCACCATTGCCGTGACTCTGACCAACCGCGGCGGCAATGCCATCAACACGGATTTCAGGATCCTGGTCGACGACGGCCAGGGCTGGACCTCCGAGCTCTTCTACAATGCCGATTTGGGCGGCACCTTGCCGCTCGCAGTGGGCGCCAGCCAGAGCGTGACCTTCAACTGGACCCGCACGTTCACCGCCACCCCTTATGTTTGCAGCTTCCCGGCCATCGCCGTGACCGTGGACTCGCAGAACGCCATCTGCGAGTGCACCAGCGGCAACAGCACCACTTCCACCGCGTACACCCTGCCCTTTCCCGATCTGACCATCACTTCCGTGGCCAGCGCCGTCGTCTGCCTGGGCGACGGCAGCCTCACCGGCACGACCGTCACCGTGGCCAACACCGGCTGCGCTGACGCCAGCAATGTGCTGGTGCGCTTGAGTTCCGACTGCGGCCTGACTTTCAGCGACCAGACCATTTCTCTCGTCGCCGGCGAGAGCCGCGACGTGGTCTTCAACTTCACTTCCGGCATCGTCGGTTGCACCTGCAATTTCACCGCCAGCATCGACCCGGACAACGCCATATGCGAACTGGATGGCGGCAACAATGCCGCCACCAACACGCTGCCCCTGGCCATTCCTGATATCACGGTGGACGCGGCGAACCTGAGCGCCGCCTGCAGCAATGACGGCACCGTCACCGTCGGCGGCACGGTCCGCCTGGCCAACCTGGGCTGCGGCCAGGCCCTGACCGACAATATCGCCATGCGTTTCACCCTCTATGGCGAAAACGGCTGCCGCGGCAGCGTGCTCGACCAGTGGACCCAGGTCTTCTCCGGAGTGAACCTGTCCGCCCCGGGGGGCACCCAGAGCTTCAGAGTTCGCGCCCGTGACGTCTCCAAGGACCTTTGCACGCTCGTGCCCGGCTGCCGGCTTTCCGTCCGCATCGAAGCGGATTACAATGACGCCATCTGCGAATGGGACGGCAGCAACAATGACCGCTGCGCCAACATCGAGGCCTCCTGCCTGGACCTTGCCTTTGCGGACGTTTCCTGGCAATGCCAGCCTTCCGGCGCCATCCAATGGACCTTGAAGGTGACCAATTCGGGCAACAGCGCTGCCAACAACACCTTGATCCGCATCTACGATGAAGCGCCCGCCCTGATCTTTGAAAAAAGGATCTCCATCGCGGCCGGCGCGATGGTGAGCCTGGACTTCACCAGTGCCGCCTACCCGCCGGGAGTTGACCATTCCTTCCGCATGGTCATCGACGAGCCCAACGAGATCTGCGAATGCAACAGCGAGAACAATACCCGTATCGTCACCGTCAATTGCCCCTTCCTGGGTGAACCGCGGCTGGAGATCAAAAAAACCTGCCCGCCCGCCCAGCAGCCCGGGGGGATCTACCGCTTCGAGATCGAGATCCGCAACAGCGGCAGCAGCAGCATGGATGACGTGCAGATCGAGGACGTTCTGCCGGCCCCGCTGCAGTATGTCAACGGCTCCTCTGCCCTGGACGGAAAAGCCATCGCCGACCCCGGCGGCACGACCACCCTGACCTGGAACATCGGCAGCATGGCCGCCGGTGCATCCCGTCTCCTGGTCTACAGCCTGATCGCTCCGGCCGATGCCGATCCCGGGCGTTATTGCAACCAGGCCCAGGTGCTGGGCACAGCCCAGGACGGCAGGCGCAGCGAATCGGAAAAAGCGACCTGCTGCATCATCCTGCGCCGCGAGGCGGTAGGGTGCTGCCTGGTCATCGAGGAACGCCCCATGGGCTTCGTCCAGTATCCCGAGCTGGCGCTGGCCTATATCGAGCCGTATTTCCATACCGAAAAAGCCATGTTCGCCTCCTATGCCGCTCTGCACCTTTGGGAGAACATCGATTTTGAAAAGGGCAGCCTACCCGATTTCGTCAGGGAAAGACTGAAGAACTACGCCCTGTCCAATGTCGAGGAATTGTATTTCCATTCCGGCCTGGGATTGACGCTGCCCGACGGCAGCTTGTGGCTGTCCTTCGCCGGGGATTACCCGCAGAAGGAAACCGGTCGCTGGAAGGAAAAGAACACCATGCGCAGCATGACCCCGGCCCAGGTGGCCTTCGAGTTGCTGGCCATGAACAAGGCCGTGGCCCGCGAGGAAAAAGCGGAAAACAAAGACAAGCTGAACGATCTGATCGCCCGCAAGCTCGATTTTGTCGCCGCCCATGTTGCCGACCTGCCTGAGCGCTGGGAATTCGCCGACGGCCGGGCCGTTCGCCAAAAAGAAAAGGCCAACTTGTACGACCGGGCTTCGCTGTACCTTTCCCTGGTGGAGCTCGGTAAAGACGGGCGGACCGAGGCGGCCACGCTCGGCCGGCAGCTCCGGGCGGAACTGGCTTCCCTGGACAACGAAAAATTCGACAACGGGAACCTGCGCGCGGAGTGCCTGTTCATCCTGGCGCTGAAAGAGAATGGCGAAGACGAGCTGGCGGCGAAAAAGATCCATGAATTCGAAAGCCTGTTCAAGGCCGGCAAAAGCGCGATCGCGGACCTGCCCGCTTACGCCCTGGCGGTATTTGCGGATTTCAAGGCCGGCGGCACCCTATTCCAGGCACTTTTCGCGGAGATGAAGGGAAAATTCTATTCCAGCGACATCGGGCTTTTCGCCGAGTCCCAGGCCGATTTCAGGCAAAAGATCGGCCTGGAAACCCTGGCGCCGCTGATCCTGGCGTTCGAGAGCCAGATGCCGGGCGAAAAAGACCTCTTCGCAACGGTCATCTACCGCACCATCGAGGAAACGGGCCTGTTCCTGAAAAAGACGAACCTGCAGGTGCAGCGGCCGCCGTTGAACCTGATCAAGAACTATCCCTTCACCCAGGAAATGTTGCCCCTACTGACGTTCATCAAGTCCTACGACGACATGGCCCCCATATTCAGCGAGACCGCCATGGTGCAATCCCCGCACACGGCCCTGACGTCCGAGAATTTGCTCCCGGTCACCTATGCCAAGGTCTTTGCCCCGCAATACGAGACCGACACCGCGCAGATCGGATTGCTTTCGTTCTCACTGCAGCAGCTGGGCAAGGATCTGGACGCCAGCGCGGAGCGCGTCATCCGCGAGCAAGGCCGCAGCCTGGACCAGTCCGGGAAAAAATACGTCCGCCTGCTGCTGGACAGCCACGCGGGCCTGGAATGGCAGGGGGATGTCTTCCTGGCGACGGCCAAGCTGGCGATCAAGGGCTCCCTACCGACCGCGGTGAGTCTCGAAGCGCTGGACAGCAAGAATGAATTTTCAACCGAAGTCCTGGCCAACAAGCTGGTAGCCGAAAAGATATTCATGAAAAATCCCGGATCGGATCGCCAGCGCCTGGAAGCCAGCCTGGAAATGCAGCAAAAACTGGTCAGCCAATTTAAAACGATCGGCTTCGTCCCGGCCAGTTTCACTGCCTTCAAAAAGAACGAAACCGGAGAACTGGTCATGCTGCCCAGCCGGGAAAAGGCGGATAAAATAACGGTCGCCAAACTGCATTATGCGCTTCCCGACGCTTTCTGGCAGCAGATCCTGGAAAAAGAAACAGGCGTATTGAAAGCCCAGGACCTGCTATTCATTTCCCTGGCTCCGCAAGACTTGCGGCCCCTGTTCGAAAAAGAACTGCGACAATTCATGTCGGGCCGCGCCCGCGACTTTGCCGGGATCGCGGCCCAGGTCGTCACCCGAAACATCCTGGGGCTGGATGCGGCCCCGACGCGGAAGAAGCTGGCCGATACCTGGGACCATGAAACCGGCCTGCCGTTGAGTGCCCGCGTAAAGAACATGAACCGCGGCCAGGTTTTCCAGTACCAGCCCTGGCAGATCCTGCTCTACCTGACGGCCACGAAAGACAATGACGACTTTCAATTCAAGCGCACCCTGGACTATTTTACCTACTTGTTGGAAAGCGAATGGGGCATGAACTGGAGCGAAGGATACGGCACGCTCCCTGCCGCCGAATACTGGCTGGTAAAGGAATTCCCCCGGGAATATCCAGAGCCGGGCGACCTGCTGAATCTCAACGTCCGCGTGGAAAACCGCTGCCCGAACGGCCTGGCCAGCGCCGGCGACCTGCCGTCGCTATTCATCAAGGCCGAATTCACCCCCAGCCTGGTTTTCGCCGGGAGCGAACTCCCGGCCAACCTGAACCTGTTCAAGGGATTTTCCTGGGGTTACCAGGGCCTGCAGAAGGATTCCCTCCTGGAATACACGTACCAGGCGCTGATCCCGCGCGAATTCAAGGAAAATTATCTGCAAGGGAGCATCTGGGTGCGGGGCTATGGCGGATACCAGCCATTCGGGCCCGACTCGGCCTTGGGTGAGTATTGCGAGGCCTTTGCCCAGACCGACAAGCTGCAATTGCTTCCCCAGAACCTGATCCCGGGCCTGGTCTATGCCGACCGCAACCTCAACGGCCGTAAGGATGCCGGCGAACCCGGTATCGCCGCCATCCGCTTCAAGGACAACTGCGGCCGCCTCTTCCGCAGCAATGCCGAAGGCCGGTTCTTTGTCCCCGCCGGCCAGGAAAACGTGGCCGTGCAGATCGATTTCCGCTCCATCCCCGAAAACCTGGTGCTGATCTCTCCTCCCACCCAACTGACCCACCGCAGCGAGCGCCGGGAATTAACTTATGCCCTGGTTCCCTGCCGACAGCTGCGCGGATTCGTTTACCGGGATGACAACCGGAACGGACAATGCGATGAGAACGAACCGCGACTGGTTGGCATCCGGCTCAAAGCCGGCGACAAGGAGTGCCGCAGCGGCAGCCATGGCGAATTCATCATGAACAACCTGCCGGACCTCTGGCGGGAACTGCTGAATGTGGACAAAAACCAAACGTTTTATTCGGAGTCATTGGATGAAGTGAAGCTCCAGATCACCGTCGAAGATAAGAAGTAGTAAGAAGTTCGCCCGGGAATGGTCAAGGCTCCCTGCTGCCGTCCAGGCAGCAGAGGCGATTGACTTTTCACCGTTTTTACGCTATAAATATGCCTTTCCAGGCAAAATCCCCATATCCAAGTCTTTTTTCCATGTTTTGGAGGTTAAAATGAATATTTACGTATGCATCAAGCAGGTTCCGGATACCGAGGCCACCATCCTGGTCAAGGACGGCAAGTCGATCAACGAAGCCAACATCAAGTGGATCATCAGCCCCTATGACGAGTATGCCATCGAGGAGGCCCTGAAGCTGAAGGAGAAGGTCGCCGGCTCCAAGGTGACGGCAGTGTGCCTGGGACCGGAGCGGGTACAGAGCGCCCTGCGCACCGCCCTGGCCATGGGCACCGACACGGCGGTGCAGGTTGAGTGCGCCGCTGCCCTGGACAGCCGGGGCACAGCCCGGGCATTGGCCCACGTCATCCGCGCCGACAAGGACTTCGGAGTGATCTTCCTGGGCCGGCAGGCCATCGACGACGACGCGTCCCAGCTGCATATCCTGCTGGCGGAAGAGTTGTCCATCCCCGTGGCGACCCATGTCCTGGCGTTCGCCTTTGACGGCCAGAAGGTCAGGGTCGAGCGCGAGATCGACGAAGGCGCCCGCGAGGTTATCGAAATGACCGTACCCTGCGCCGTGGCGGCGGCCAAGGGGCTGAACACCCCCCGCTACGCCTCGATGATGGGCATCATGAAGGCCAAGAAGATCGAGATCCGCAAGCAGGCCCTGGCCGAGACCGGCGTCGAGGAGGCCGGGAATCTGGTCAGCCTGCTCAAGCTGTCGTCCCCGGCCGAGAAGCCCCAGGGGCGGATCATCCCCGGCGAAGCGGCGGCCGCGGTCCACGAGCTGGTGAAGCTGCTGCGCGAAGAAGCGAAGGTACTGTAGGAGAAGACCATGGCTAACATTGGATTGTATATCGAACTGAAGAACGGGATTTTCAAGAAGGCGAACCGCGAATTGCTCAGCCTGGCCGCCAAGGGCGGGCACAACGTGCACGCCGTCATATTCTGCGCCGACGCCCAGCCCTACATGGAGGAGCTGAAAGGCGCGCAGACCGTGGTCCAGGTGCAGGGCGCCGACCTTGCCTACCAGCCCGACCGCTACGCCGCCACCCTGGCCGCGATCATCGGCGAATTCAAGCTGGACGTGTTCCTGGGAGCCTTTTCCGCCCAGGGCAAGGACCTCTTTCCGCGCCTGGCCGCCAAGGCCAAGGCCGGCCTGGTCAGCGACTGCCTGGCCGTGGACCTGGAGAAGCGCCAGGCGGTGAAGCCGGTCTATTCCGGAAAGCTGCTGGCCGAATACCGGGTCTCCGGCCCACTGGCGCTGTTCACCGTCAGGCCCAACGTCATCCCCGTGGAGCCCGCCATTGTTGGCAGCGCGCCGGTGCTCAAGGCCATGGCCCTGGACATGGCCGAGCTGCGCACGCGCATCGTCGAGGTCATCCAGAGCGCCTCGCAGCGGGTCGACCTCACCGAGGCCGAGATCATTGTCTCCGGCGGCCGGGCCATGAAGGCCAAGGAGAACTTTGCCGTATTGGAGGACCTGGCCAAGGTGCTCAACGCCGGGGTCGGGGCTTCGCGCGCCGCCGTCGACGCCGGCTTCGCCTCCTCGGACATGCAGGTGGGCCAGACCGGCAAGGTCGTCAATCCCAAGCTCTACATCGCCTGCGGCATCTCCGGCGCCATCCAGCACTTCGTGGGCATGAAGACATCCAAGGTCATCGTGGCCGTCAACAAGGACCCGGAGGCGCCGATCTTCAAGAAGGCCGACTACGGCATCGTCGGTGACCTTTTTACCGTGGTGCCTTTGCTTAAAGAAGAAATCAAGAAAGCACTGGGTTGACGGTAGACGGTAGACGGTTTACGGCAAGGAACAGGAATATAGATTCAGTTCATTGAGGGATTTTACCGTGTGCCGAGTTCTTCTCCCTAGCCTTAATTTCTCTCGCTTTGCTTGAGCACCTTCTCGTAGTCCCGCTGCAGTTGCTTGTTCTCCAGCTCCAGTTCCTTGACGTGCCCGCGCAGGGTGCGCAATTCCAGCAGCCACTGCAGCAGCTGCCGCTCGATCTGCTTGTGGGAAATCTTCATCTTGACCAGCAGGATATTGATATAGTCGTCGAGGCGCATGGTGTTTCTCCATCCCGATTATATGATTTACAACGCCGGTTTTCAAATCGGGTGGTTGTGCCTGTATCGTTTCGATCTCAGGGAAGAACAGGGAAGAGAGAGGGAAAGGCAGAGGGAAAGACAGAGTGGGAAAGAGTTTTTTGAAGGGCTGTTCCCACTTTTCTTCCCTCATTCTTCCCTCTGTCTTCCCTCTCTCTTCCCTTGATCTGAGCCGGAAGCAGAGGTTGACGCCCCGGCCCTGATGGGCTACAATGAACCTGCAAAAGGGAGCGCTTATGGCTAAAAAAGCACTGATCACCGGCGTCACCGGGCAGGACGGTTCCTATCTCGCCGATTTCCTGCTGGAAAAGGGCTACGAGGTCTACGGCATGGTCCGCCGTTCCAGCATGGAAAAATTCGACCGCATCGAGCACATCAAGGACCGTATCCACGTCCGCCAGGCCGACCTGCTGGACCAGTATTCCATCAGCAAGATCATCGAAGAGGTCCAGCCTGACGAGGTGTACAACCTGGCCGCCATGAGCTTCGTGCCCACCTCCTGGGACCAGCCGGTGCTGACCGCCGAGTTCACCGCCATCGGCGTCACGCGCATGCTGGAGGCCATCCGCGCCGTCAACCCGCGCATCCGTTTCTACCAGGCCTCCTCCTCGGAGATGTTCGGCAAGGTCAAGGAGATCCCCCAGACCGAGCTCACCCCCTTTCATCCCCGCAGCCCGTACGGCGTGGCCAAGATCTACGGCCATTGGATCACGGTCAACTACCGGGAAAGCTATAATATCTTCGGGGTCTCGGGCATCCTTTTCAACCACGAGTCGCCCCGCCGCGGCATCGAGTTCGTCACCCGCAAGGTCACCTATAATGCCGCCAGGATCAAGCTGGGGCTGAGTAAGGAGCTGCACCTGGGCAATTTGGAGTCCAAGCGCGACTGGGGCTACGCCCTGGACTACGTCGAAGCCATGTGGCTGATGCTGCAGCAGGAAACGCCCGACGACTTCGTCATCGCCAGCGGCGAGACGCACTCGGTCAAGGAGCTGGTAGAGATCGCCTTTGCCCACCTGGGCCTGGATTACCAGGACTTCGTGGTCCTGGACAAGAAGTTCATCCGCCCGGCCGAGGTCGACTTGCTGCGCGGCGACTTCAGCAAGGCCAAGAGGCTCCTGGGCTGGCAGCCCAAGGTCCATTTCGCCGAGCTGATACGCATGATGGTCGATGCCGACATGGCACTGCTCAAGAAGGACTACCGTCTATGAACTATAAGGAAGAGCGCCCCTGGGGCTGGTTCGAGATCCTCTACGAGGAAGCCGGCCTGAAGGTCAAGCGCATCATGGTCAAGCCGGGCAAGCGCCTGTCGCTGCAAAGCCATGAGCGGCGCGCCGAGAACTGGGTGATCGTGCAGGGGAAGGGGCTCTTTACCCTGGACGACCGCACTTTCGACCTGGAGCCGCACCAATCGGTCTTCATCCCCGAAAAAAGTAGGCACCGCATGGAGAACCCCGGCCGGGACGAGCTGGTTTTCATCGAGGTGCAGACCGGGACTTACCTGGGCGAGGACGACATCACCCGCTTCCAGGACGATTTCGACCGCACTTAGTCATTTCGAATTCATGCATAGAAGATAAGGAAGAAACCCTGATGCTGGAAAAAGAAAAAGAGATCGGCCTGCAGGCGGTCGGCATGGCCATGGCCGTAGCGGCCATGATCCAAAAAGAGCTGACCGGCGCCGATACCCTGACCAAGAGCGACCGCAGCCCGGTGACCATCGCGGATTTTGCCGTCCAGGCACTGGTCTGCAAGATCCTCAACAGCCATTTCCCGGGCATTCCCATCGTGGGCGAGGAGGACTCGCTGGCCTTGCGCCAATCGGATAATTGGGCATTGTTCGCCAAGATCAAGCATTACCTGAAAAAGAGCGACGCGCCCTTGAGGGAAAAAGAGATCTGCGACTGCATCGATATGGGCGGCGCCGAGCCTGCCGGGACGTTCTGGACCCTGGATCCCATCGACGGCACCAAGGGCTTCCTGCGCGGCGAGCAATTCGCCATCGCCCTGGCTCTGGTCCGGGAGGGGCGGGTCCTCCTGGGCATCCTGGGCTGCCCGAACCTGCCGCCGGGTTCCGGCGGCGCCATGTTCTGGGCCATTCCCGGCCAGGGCAGCTGGAAAATCCCGGCCGCGAACGGCCAGGCCGAGCCCATACGCATTTCGTCCAAGACCGATCCGCGGCAGATGAAATTCGTGGAGAGCTACGAGTCATCGCACAGCGACAAGGACACGCAGCTGGAGATCTCCCGTATCCTGCATATCCAGAGCCCACCCGAGCAGATGGACAGCCAGGTCAAGTACGGCATCGTGGCCTCGGGCAGCGCCGACATCTATTTGCGCATCCCCAATCCCGCCACCCCGGACTACCGCGAAAAGATATGGGACCACGCCGCCGGCAGCCTGATCGTGGAGGAAGCCGGGGGCTGGGTCAGCGACATCGACGGGAAAAAGCTCGACTTTTCGGCCGGCAAGACCCTGCGCCACAACCACGGCATTCTGGCCAGCAACGGCCGCGTCCATTCCCGCGTCCTGGAAATCATCGCGGAATTGGCGGCGCGGAAATAACACGGCGGTTCATGAACCGCCCTTGTTTTTTATGAATCCATCATTCCCAGCGCCCATTCCGCCTTGTCCGCGATCGGAGGACAATACGCTTCAAATTGCCCGAGCAGTTCTTCCGGATGCTCGGCAGTCATGATCGTGGCGCGGTGCGCCTCATCCAGGAAGCCCTCGGACATCACCCGGTCCAGAAATTCAAGCAGCGGGGTGAAATAGCCACAGACGTTGAGCAGGCCGCAGGGCTTGCCGTGCAGGCCCAGCTGCGCCCAGGTCAGGATCTCGAAGATCTCGTCCAGCGTGCCCAGCCCGCCCGGCAGGGCCAAGAAACCGTCGGCCAGCTCGGCCATCAGCGCCTTGCGCTCGTGCATGGTGTTCACCACCCGCAGGTCGGAGAGCCCGGTGAAGGCCACTTTTTTTTCATGCAGCTGCCTGGGGATCACGCCGATCACCTCGCCGCCGTTCTCCAGGGCGGCCTGGGCGAGTTGTCCCATCATGCCCACCTTGCCACCGCCGAAGACCAGGCCGATCTTTCTCCCGGCGAGGAGGCCGCCCAGCCGCCGGGCCGCC
>JBGSPO010000014.1:0-4461 GCA_041738575.1 Candidatus Aminicenantia bacterium | reverse complement strand
GCCACGGCATGGGCCAGCGCCACGCGGCGGTCTGCGAGATCCCAGGTCGCCGCGGCCCGATCAAAATGTCCGTTCCCTGACATGGAACCTCCTCACGCCCGTTTGTTTTCCCAATATCCGGTCATTAAAAAAAGCTTTTTTCCAAGCAACGTCCCGTCTCGAATTGCAGGGTGACATGGGCGATCCCGTAGCGCTCTTTCAAAAGAGCTTCGATCCTGTCGGCAACGCCGCATGCTTTTGACAGCAGGCAATCCTCCAGCTCGATATGGGCCTCAAAATAAATCGTCTCCTCGTTGGTCATCCAGGTGTGCACATGGTGGATGTTCCGCACTTCCGGAAGTGCCTCGATCTCGCGCTGCATGGCGCCATAATCCAGGTCGGCGGCCGACTGCATCAGGATACCGACGGAGTTTTTGACGATCAACCAGCTTTCGCGCATGATATAGAGCGAGATCAATACCGTGACCAGCGGATCGATCCAGAACAGGCCCCAGATACGGATGGCGATGCCGCCGCCGAGGACGCCGACCGAAGAGATCGTGTCTCCCAAAAGATGGAGATAGCTGGAGCGCACGTTCATGTTGCCGTGCGCCTCTCTTTTCAATAAAAGCATGGAAACGAAGTTCGCCGCCAGGCCGAACAGCGCCACGCCGATCATCAGGCCGCTGTCGATGGTTTCCGGGTTGCGGAAGCGGCGTATGGCCTCGAACACAAGAAACAAGGAGATCGCCACCAGGGCGGAAGCGTTCACGAAAGCGGCGATGATCTCCGCGCGCTTGTAGCCATACGTGAGACGGACGTCCTTCTCTCTGCCGGCGATCCTCCAGGCAACATAGCTTAACAGGATGGAAACCGTGTCGCCCAGGTTATGCGCCGCGTCGGAAAGGAGCGCCAGGCTGCCCGACATGATCCCACCCGCCACTTCCACGGCCGTGATCAGCCCGTTCAGAAGGGTCACGGCCAAATATTTTCCCGGAGACAAGTTCACCGGCTCCAGGCCGGGCATTTTTTCTTTTACTATTCTTGGATCATCCATGGCAACGGTTTCTCCCTGCATTTGCTTCCCGCGCGTCATCGATCAGCCCCAGATCATGTAGGCCGCGGCGACGAGGAGCAAAACTCCGCAGGCCCGCTTCACCCACAGCAGCGCCTTTGAACTCTCGTTCCAGCGCAGGTAATTTTCGATCACGCGCGTGAAGGTGCCCGCAAAAACGATCACGGCGCAATGACCGATGCCGTAGGCCAGCAGCAACGGGACGCCATAAATCAGGCTAGACGATGACTTGGCCAGCACGATGGCCAGGATCGGCGCCATGTAGGCGAAGGTGCAGGGGCCCAGCGCCAGGCCGAAAAGCAGCCCCAGCACGAACCCGGCCCAGGCGCCCCGGCCCCGGGTTTTGGCGTTCGCCGCCCCGGGCAGATCCAGCTTGATGATGCCCAGCAGGTAGAGGCCGACCAGCACGAAAATGCCGGCCACCAGGTAATTGCTCCAGCGGCCGATGTCGCCCAGCATGCGGCCCAGGAGCGACGTGATGACCCCGATCAGGGCGATGGTGGTCAGGATGCCCAGGGCGAAGGACAGCGAGATGCGGAAGGCTTTGCGCGTCGTGAGTTGCTCCTGCTGGCTGACGAAGCCCACGATCAGCGGAATGCTGGCCAGGTGGCAGGGGCTGAGCAGGATGCTCAGTATCCCCCAGATGAATGCGCCCGCCAGCCCGAGCAGCGGATGGCCATAGAGCAGTTTCGTCACCCAGGTAAAAAGGGTCTCCAGCATTATTTTACGCCTTTCTGCTGCAGGACCTTGATCAGCTCATCCTTGGGGAAGAAGCCCTGGTGGCGGAAGTATTCCTTGCCCTCCTTGTCCAGGAAGACCTGGGTGGGGATGACGCGGATCTTGTAGCTTTCGGCAAAAGGCTCTCCTGCGGGGGTCCAGACGTCGTGAAAGACCACCTTGACCTGGCCGGCATAATCCTTCTCGATGTCCTTCATGATCGGCTGCATCATCTTGCAGGGGATGCAGCGCACCGAGCCCAGTTCGACGAAAGTGACCAAATAAGTCGCCTCAGCTGCTGCGGTGCTGTTCTTCTCATCGGCCTTGGAATTGGCAGCATCGCAGCTGACAGAAAATACTCCCAGCGCCAGAATCAAAACCAATCCGCGGATGAATGTGTTTCTCATTTTCAGCTCCCTGATTATTTTGCCAACAGCTTTTTAATCTCTTCGACCCCCGGCACCTTGCCGGCCACTTCCACGACACCGTCCACGACCAGCGCCGGCGTGACCATGACGCCGAAAGCCATGATCTGCTGCAGGTCCTTCACTTTTTCGACCTGAAATTCGAGCCCTAATTCAGCGGCCGCCTTCCGGGTCCGCTCTTCCAGTTTCTCGCACTTGGCGCAGCCCATGCCCAAAATTTGTATGCGCATGCCCCCTCCTATAAAATCACGTTGAACAGATATCCCGTAAAAACGATCCCCGCACCGACAATGGCGATGAATACCGCCAGCAGCCTGGGCTTCAGCACGCGCCGCAGCAGGATCATCTCCGGCAAGCTCAAGGCCGTAACGGCCATCATGAAGGCCAGCGCCGTGCCCATGGCCACCCCGGCGCGGGTCAACTCGGAAACCAGGGGAATGACCCCGGCGGCATTGCTGTAGAGCGGAATGCCGATGGCCACTGCGATCAGCACGGCGAACGGGTTGCCGCGGCCGGCCACCTTGGCCAGCCCCCCCGTCGGGATCCAGCCATGCATCAGGGCGCCGATGGCGATGCCGCCGATCACATAAGGCCAGATGCTCTTCAACAGGTCGCGGGTAAAAGCCCAGGCCTCGCGCAACCGCTGTCTGCACGAAGGCCGCTCTGCTTCCGGAGCCATCCCCACTTTCACGGTCATGGCGATTGTTTCGATAAAACGCTCCATTTTCAGGCGACCGATGATCAGCCCGCTGGCGATGGCGATCACTTCCCCTGAAACCACGTAGATGAGGGCGATCTTCCAGCCGAACAAGCCGAAGAGCAGCCCCAGGGCGACCTCGTTGACCATCGGCGCCGCCACCAGATAGGTGAAGGTCACTCCCAGCGGAATTCCCGCCTCGACAAAGCCGATGAACAGGGGGACGGCCGAGCAGGAGCAGAACGGAGTGACGATGCCGAGCAACGCGGCAAGCAGGTGCCCGATCAGCCGATGCCCTTTCCTGGCGGCCAGCAGGCGCCGGGTACGCTCAGGCGGGAAGAAGCTGCGGATCAGGGTGATGGCGTAGACGATCAGGGTCAGCAAGATGAATATCTTGACCGTGTCAAACACGAAAAACTGCATGGCCGAACCGGCGCGCGAGCCCCGCTCTATTTTCAGGACGTCAACCACCAACAAGTTGGCGATCCATTCAAGCCAGGTGAACATGATCGTTATTCTCCTCGCAGTGGTTCTTTTTCATTTTTATCGCTTCTGCCGTCAACGCAACGACCTTGCGGCCGCTTTTTCGGGTTTCACTTTTTTATCATCCCCAGCGCAGGGCCTGCCCGCGCGCCCGAAAACGCGCAGCCGCTCCTGGTCCCTCCTGGCCTGCTCAGGCGATATTTTCTCGCTGATGGCCATGAGCAGAAAGCGGATGAACATGTCTTCCCCGTTCAGGCGGTACAGGATCCAGCGCTCCTGGCGCCGGTCCAGAATGATGCCGGCTTGCTTCAGTATCCGCAGGTGGAACGAGAGGCGCGGCTGCTCCAGGTTCAGGGCATAAGCGATCTCGCAAACGCAGAACTCGCCACCGCCCAGCAGTTTCAGCACCCGCACCCGGGTGTCGTCGGCCAGGGCCTTGAATGTGGTAACGATGTCGCTCATGGTTCTCCTCATATATAAAATATATTTTATGCGTCAATATTATATGCGAACCAATTTAAATGTCAAGATGCCTTATTTCAATAGCATTAAATATATCCGCCGGCCGCCGAATGGTTCGTTCGATTCTATTTTTATTGATTTGACGAGCTCCGCCCGGCGGCCGCGCCGCGCGCGCCTTGCCAATCCGTTTTTTTATGATATAATCGGGCCATATCCGATCCGGCAAGGAGAAACGACCATGGCCAAAGGCAAGGACAAAGTCAAGGAAAAGTCGAACAAGCCCAAGCTCTCCATCAAGGACAAGAAAAAGAAGAAAAAGGAAAAGCTGGAAAAGAAGTCCGCCATCATGTAATACCGCGGCGCCGCCGCTTCGGCCCCCACTCTGGGTTGCTGGGTGGCATTCTCCCCTTTTTACGCCATCAGCAAAGCCCGCCAACGCTGAAAATCATTGTACGGCAAGATGATGCGCAGATTCTGATAACGGAATGAACTGGTTTCCCAGATAATCTCTTGCCGCGCAACGGCGATGGCGATCTTTTTGTAAGGCCGGCGAAAACGGTAGATCACCAGCTGGTCGCCCTCATGGCGCAGGCAGCAGGCGGTGAGCTGGCGCCGGCCGAACC
>JBGSPO010000222.1:0-3466 GCA_041738575.1 Candidatus Aminicenantia bacterium | reverse complement strand
CTGCTTGGGCTTGCGCTGCAACAGCTTTTCGATGCCCAGGATGCGGGCCGCTTCCTGCACGCGGCTGTCGATCTCCGCCCTGGGCACCTTGCGCATCTTCAGCGCGAAAGCCATGTTGTCGTAAACGTTCATGTGCGGGTAGAGGGCGTAGCTCTGGAAGACCATGGCCAGGTCGCGGTCCTTGGGCGGCACCTGGTTCACCACCCGGCCGTTGATGATGATCTTGCCCTCGGTGAGCTCCTCCAGGCCGGCCACCAGCCGCAGCAACGTGGTTTTGCCGCAGCCCGATGGCCCGACCAGCACCATGAATTCGCCGTCCCGGATCTGCAGGTTGATCCCCTTGACCACGGTGACATCGCCGAATTTCTTGGTCACATTTTCCAGAACGACTTCAGCCATCTTCACCCCGCCCCTGATTTTTTAATTGCATGCAAATTAAAAATCAGCCGCCGAACCGCTCCCGCTTGGAATCACAATGATACTATTCTGAATATCCAGAAGAAAATGTCAATATCTTTTATTTTTTTCCCCCGGGAAAGCTGCACCGCTTGCAGCGCAGATGGAATAATAGTTATAATCACCCGTAATGGCACGGGAAAAAGGGAGGAGCACCATGCATAAAAAAGCCGTTTCGCTTTTTTTGACTGTTTTTTTCGGAGCCGCCTGCGCCGCTCCGGCGATCGACGATTGGTTCCGGGACGCGGTTTTTTACGAAGTTTTCGTGCGCAGTTTCAATGACAGCGACGGCGACGGCGTGGGCGACCTGAACGGGTTGACCGCCAGGCTCGACTACCTCAATGACGGCGACCCGGCCACCGGCGCCGATCTCGGGGTCACCGCCCTCTGGCTCATGCCCATCTCCCCTTCCCCCAGCTACCACGGTTACGACGTGACCGACTATTACGGCGTCAACGAGGATTACGGGACAATGGCGGACTTCAAGCGCCTGGTCGCCGAGGCGCACAAGCGCGGCATGCGCGTCATCATCGACCTGGTCTTGAACCATTCTTCCAGCCAGCATCCCTGGTTCCTCGCCGCCTCCGACGACACGAGCCCCAAGCGGGACTGGTACGTCTGGAAGAAATCGCTGCCGTCCGGCTGGAGCCAGCCCTGGTCGTCGGGAAGCTCGCCCGAGTACGTCTGGCATGCCCTGCGGGCCGGCGAATACTATTACGGGCTGTTCTATAACGGCATGCCCGACCTCAATTACGGCAACCCCGCCGTGCAGGAGGAGATGATCGCTGTGGCCAGGCACTGGCTGGACGCGGGCGCCGACGGCTTCCGCCTGGACGCCATCCGCTATTTGTTCGAAAGCGGGCCGGGAAAAGGACAGGCGGACACGCCGGAAACGCACGCCTACCTGGCCAGGTTCTACCAGGCGCTGAAACGGCAAAAGCCGGATTGCTACCTGGTCGGGGAGATCTGGACCGATCTCGATACCATCGCCTCCTATCTGGGCTCCCCCCGCGAGCTGGATTCGGCCTTCAATTTCGACCTGGCCGGCGCCATCGTGGGCGGGGTCAAGGACAAGAGCTTCGGCTACATCAACGCCACCCAGGAGGTCACCCTGGAGACCTACCCCAAGGATACCGCCGACGCCCTGTTCCTGACCAACCATGACATGGACCGCATCGCGTCGATATACGGGCCCAACCTGGACAAGCTCAAGCTGGCCGCCGCCGTGCTGCTGACCCTGCCCGGCACCCCCTACATCTACTACGGCGAGGAGATCGGCATGCCCGGCACCAAGCCCGACGAGAACATCCGCAAGCCCATGCTCTGGTCGGACGGGGAACATGCCGGTTTTTCCACGGCCAAGCCCTGGAACGCCCCGGCGCGCGTCCGCCCCGGCATCAATGTCGCGGCCGAGTCTTCGGATCCGGGGTCGCTGCTCAGCCATTACCGCCGCCTGATCCGCCTGCGCAGCGACCATGCCGCCTTGCGCCGCGGCGGCTACCAGGCCGTGCCCCTGGCCAACAAGAGCATCTACGCCTATCTGCGCACCCATGAGCAGGAGACGCTGCTCGTGCTGCATAATTTTTCCGATCAGCCGCAATCGGGCCTGGTCCTGCCCGCCGAGCTGCAGCTGGTCATCGCCCGGGATCTGACCGCGGGCGCGCCGGCCGCGGCGATCGCCCCCCTGGCCCCCTTTGCCACCGGTATTTATGAGGTCGTGGCCGCCCCGGCCGTCGACGCCGAACAATAAACGTCAATCGTAGAAGCCGAGCAGCCTTTTTTCCTGCAGCCAGTCCGCGATCCGTCCGCAGGCGCCATTGATGTCGCCGTCGGTGACATCGATCTCCAAATGGGGCAACAGCGACCCGGCGACCTCGGCCCGCATCTCCTCCTGCTCGCGGAGGAAGGGCTCCAGGTCCCGATACTGTCCGGGGTTGCCCGAGACCTCAAGCCGTTCCTCGCGAGCCCTGGCGAATGACCCCGGCCGGCGCGTGCACAGCACCAGCGCGAACCCCAGCGGCAGCAGCCGTTCTTCCAGCCAGCGGAAGTCGTATTCCCGCCCCTGGCTTTTTTGAAAAACCCGGGTCGAAACATGAAAGCGGTCCACGATCCAGGAATAATACCGGAGAAGCTCGAACAGATGGAGCCAGGTGCGGTAGGTCTCGATGGCCAGATCCTCTTCATGCTCGGCGAAATTGATCAGCCCCCTGCCCCAGGGAAAATTGGTGAAGGCGCACCACTCGGCGGAAATGAGCGGGGAATGGTAGCGGTATTTTCTCGGCCCGACGATGCGCGGATGCTCGTTCAAGGCAAAGGCGATGTCCGTCTTGTGGGTCAGGCGCGTCCCCTCCAGAATGATCTTTGGCGTGAGCTTGGGAGGGAATTCAGCGCTCATCCGCACCTCCTGTCCTGGCTGTCATTGTATTTTTTTCCAAATGCAATTACAATTCCCCTTCGCAAGAAATGACGCATAATAAAATCTTCCAAGGAGTCGCCATGAAAAAGAAATATTCCCTCTTTCTGGCCGCCTGGTTCATTTGTTCCGCCCTGCTCTCCGCCCAGGCCGCAGCCGGGGGCAGCCTGGTGATCATGGGCGGCGGCATTGACTCTGCCCTGGACCGCATATACCGGCGCTTTATCGAGCTGGGCGGCGGCGTGCAGAACATCCGCCTGGCCATCATTCCGGCCGGCAGCGCCGAGCCGGCGGTCAGCGGCCGCTTGAACGCCGACGACTTCATCAAATTGGGAGTTCCGGCCGAGCGCATCCGCGTCTTCCCCATCTCCATTCTCGACGACCCGACGACCAAGGACGTGGACGAGGCCAAGTGGAGCACCAATGGCTTCGACGAGGAACTCGCCAGCCAGATGCTCGACTGCACGGCAGTATACTTCGTGGGCGGCGACCAGATCCGCTACAACCAGACGCTCAAGAAAGCCAATGGCGAGGACTCGCCGCTGCTGCGCAGCATGCGCCAGGTCTACGCCGGGGGCGGCGTCATCGGCGGCTCCA
>JBGSPO010000202.1:0-2487 GCA_041738575.1 Candidatus Aminicenantia bacterium | reverse complement strand
CGGGCCTCCACCGCCGCGCGCACCAGTTCCTGCGAGGCCAGGGCGAAGACCCACTTGCGCTCGGAGTGGGCATGGACGTCGAGCAGCTTGTCGAAGTAGGTGGAGAAACCCTTGCCGAACATGCGCATGGCGCAGGCGATGATGCCATAGTCGAAGGGCGGCTCGCCGCCGCCCTGGATCTCCGGCCGGGCGTTGAACTCGCCCTTGGCCCTGGCCAGGCCGCGGTCAAGGGCCGCCATGACGTCGATGCTGGACATGAGGGAATTCTGGTGCAGCTGCGGCGCGAAGCGCACCTCGATGTAGCGCACCCCCTCGGCCTGGTTGTCGAGGGCCAGCTCGTAGCCCACCCGCTCCAGGGCCTCGGGTGTCTGCAGCACGGCCGTGGTGTAGGCGAAGCCCTTCAGGTACTCGGGCAGGTCGGCGTAGGCGTCCTTGAACACCAGCCGGCGCAGGCCGGCCTCGTCCCAGGCCGGCAGCTCGATGCCGTTTTTCCGGGCCAGGTCGACCAGGGTGGAGAGGCGCAGCGAGCCGTCCAGGTGCAGGTGCAGGTCGGTCTTGGGGATCTTCTGGATGAATTCCCTGCTGATCTTCATTGGGAACCTCCCTTCGCCAGCCGGGCCACCTCGGGCTTGTGGCGGGCGATCTCTTCGGGCTCAAGCCCGTTCAGCTCGTGGGGAAACACCAGCCATTTGTCGGTCTCGTGGACGAAATAGTCGGGGCGGCGCTTGGTGCGGTTGTTGCCGGGCTTGAAGAAGACGGTGGCCACGCGGATGTCGCGCGGCGTGTTGCGCCGCGAGCGGGCCTGCAGGGAGTCGACGATGGCCTGGATGCTCAGCCCGGTGTCGTAGACGTCGTCGACGATCAGCAGGCAGTGCTCGGCGTTGGCGTTCTGCACGATGTAGCCCAGCCCGTGGATGCGGATCCTCTTGCCGCGCTGCTCGATGCCCTCGTAGGACGAGGTGCGGATGGCGATATGGTCGCTGCTGACGCCGTTGTGCTCCAGCAGCTCCTGAACGGCGATGCCCACCGGCGTGCCGCCGCGCCAGACGCCGACGATGAAGTCGGGCCGGAAGCCGCTGGCCAGCACCAGGCCCCCCAGGCGGAACGAATCTTCCAGCAGTTCCTGGGCGGTGATGAATCTTTTTTCAGCCATGGTTTCTTTTCTCCCTGCGCCTAGCGGTCGCCATCACTGCCGCCGTGCAGGCGCTGGCGGATCATGGTCACGACCATGGAGGTCGATACCGGGTTGTGCCCCTCGGGGATGATGATGTCGGCGTACTTGCGGCTGGGCTCGACGAAAGCCTCGTGCATGGGCCGGACCGTCCCCAGGTACTGGCCGATCACCGACTCCATGCTGCGCTGGCGCTCCTGGATATCGCGCTTCAGGCGGCGGATGAAGCGCAGGTCGTTGGCGGTGTCGACGAAGATCTTGACGTCCATCAGCTCGCGCAGGGACGCCTCGCAGAAGATCAGGATGCCCTCGATGATGATCACCTTGGCCGGCTTCTTGACGATGCCCCGCTCCAGCCGGGCGTGGGTGGAAAAATCGTAGACCGGCATCTCGATGGGCCGGCCGGCGATCAGCTCCTGCAGGTGGCGCACCATCAGGTCGGTTTCCAATGCATCGGGGTGGTCGAAGTTGATCCGGGCGCGCTCGGCCAGGGGCAGGTGGCAGGCATCCTTGTAATAGGCGTCGTGCTGGATCATCACCATCTGCGGGTGGTTGATGCTCTCCATGATGGCGTTGGCGATGGTGGTCTTGCCGGAGGCCGTGCCGCCGGCCACGCCGATGATCAACGGCTTCCTTTTCATTGGCCCATGGTAGCACAGGCGCCGGGGGGAGTCAAAAGGAGACCCGGGACGTTTGTCAAGGGCGGGAGAGAAAATTTTTTATCTTCTTGAATAGGGGGTTGATTTTTCAAATAATTGGATTAAGATATGCTTCATGATAATTCGGCAAATCACAAGGAGGAGTATATCCATGAAAAGATCGTTTTTCGCAGTCCTTCTGTGCTGCCTCATCCTGCCCGGGCTATTGACTGCCCAGGGCGTTACGAGCGCAGCGTTCAACGGCCTGGTCACGGACAGTGACGGCAACCCCATCGTCGGGGCCACCATCACCGCCGTGCACACGCCGACCGGCACCGTCTACACGGCAGTCAGCCGCATGGACGGCCTGTTCAACATACCGGCCGTCAGGGTCGGCGGTCCCTACACGGTGACCTTCAGCATGGAGCCGTTCAAGACCCAGGAGCTGAAGGGCATCACCCTGAAACTGGGCGAGGACCGCAACCTGAAGATCAAGCTGGCGCTGGAGACCATCGCCGAGGAGATCACGGTCATCGCTTCCAACCCGATCATCTCCGAGGGCCGCACCGGCGCCTCGCAGAACGTCAGCACGGCCATCATCGAGAGCATGCCCTCGATCGGCCGTTCGTTCGACGACTTCGCCCGCCTGGCGCCCCAGGTCGACGCCCGCGGCGGCGG
>JBGSPO010000164.1:0-5382 GCA_041738575.1 Candidatus Aminicenantia bacterium | reverse complement strand
CTTGGGCCGGCCCAGGTGCGACGCGCAGACGACGCGGGCGCCGTTCTCCAGCAGATAGCGAAAGGTCGGCAGGGCCGCCTGGATGCGCGTGTCGTCGGTGATCTCCCCGGCCGCGTTCAGCGGCACGTTGAAGTCGTTGCGCACGAATACCCGCTTGCCCTTGACCGGGACATCCCGGAGGAATTTCTTGGCCATGTCAGCCTGCGGCGATCTTGAGGATCAGGTCACGCACCCGGCAGGAATAGGCCCATTCGTTGTCGTACCAGGCCAGCACCTTGACCAGGTTCTTTTCCACGACCATGATGTTGTCCATGTCGATAATGGATGAGCGCTCATCGCCCTTGAAGTCGATCGAGACCAGGGGCTCATAGGAACAGCCCATGATCCCCTGCAAAGGCCCGTTGGCGGCGTTCTCGATGGCTTGGCGCACTTCTTCCACGGACGTGTCCTTGGCCACGTGGACGACCAGGTCGACCACCGACACGTCGGGGGTCGGGACGCGGATGGACGTGCCGTCGATCTTGCCCTTCAAATCCTTGATCACCAGTCCAATGGCCCTGGCTGCGCCGGTGGAGGTGGGAATCATGGACAGGGCGGCCGCCCGCGCCCGGCGCAGGTCCTTGTGCGGCAGGTCGAGGATGCGCTGGTCGTTGGTGTAGGCATGGATGGTGGTCATGTTTCCCTTCAGGATCTTGAATTGATCATGCAGAACCTTGGTCAGGGGAGCCACGCAGTTGGTGGTGCAGGAGGCGTTGGAGATGATGTGGTGCTTCTTGGGGTCATATTCCTTGTCATTGACCCCCAGGACGATGGTGACGTCGGGGTCGGTGGCCGGCGCCGAGATCAGCACTTTTTTTGCGCCGGCCTGCAGATGCTTCTCGGCCTCGGGACGCTTGGTGAACAGGCCGGTGCTCTCGACCACCAGGTCAATGCCCAGCTCCTTCCAGGGCAGCTCCGCCGGGTTCTTGATCGCCGAGACCTTGATCTTGCGGGTGCCGACCTGAATGAAACCGTCGCCGTGGCTGACGTCCTCGGCAAAAATCCCGAAGGTCGAATCATATTTCAACAGATGGGCCAGGGTCCTGGTGTCGGTGATGTCATTGATGGCCAAGATCTCGATGCCCGGGGTTTTATAGGCCGTGCGCAGAAAATTTCTTCCGATCCTGCCGAAGCCGTTTATCGCTACTTTATAACTCATGGTGAACCTCCTTTGAACCGAACGTAGCACAAACCTGTTTCATTTTCAAGGGGCCCGCCCGCTGAGGTTCGCGGGGATTGAAAGGAAAAGATTTGCTTTTTCATGAGCGTTTTTTTATAATCAACAGGGAGGCGCGCATGGACATCAAAGACAGGGCCAGGGGACAATTGAACGGGCTGGAGCGGATCCTGCTCAAGATCCCGGGATTCAAGGGATATTATGAAAAGGAGCTCCGCCGCGATTCCGACCGCGTGCAGCGCGAGTTCATCGCCAGGCAGCTGGGCAAGGTGAAGACCGGCATGAACAAAGCCATCCAGGCCGCCGCCCGCGCCAAGGACTTCGACCTGCTGCGCGAGCAGGACCTTTTCGTCAAGTCGCTGGACAGGGCCATCGGGGCCTGGCGCTACGCCGACCCGGGCTACAGCGGCTTCTTCGACCTGGTCAAGGTCCGCGAGGCCGAACTGGACAAGGTATACGACCTGGACGCGCGCATCGTCGATGTGGCCGTCGCTTTCCAGGAGGAATTCAAGGCCCAGGCCGCCGCGGCGCTTGACGCCGCCGGGCTCGGGCGGCTGCGTGAGCGATTGGAACTGGTCGACGGTTTGTTGGAGCAGCGCACCGCCCTGCTGAAAGGATATGAAAAAGGAGAAGGCGCATGAAACTCGAGATCATCCAATATTTCGACCAGACCGGCAAGGAGTTGTCTCACCGCATCCCCGAGAGCGGCTCCAGCGACATCAAGCTCGGCGCGCAGCTGATCGTCCAGGAAAACCAGGCCGCGGTCTTTTTTCGCGACGGCAAGGCGCTGGATACGTTCAAAGCCGGCCGCCATGTGCTGTCGACCATGAACATCCCGCTGCTGACCCGGCTGCTCTCCCTGCCCTTCGGCTTCAAGTCCCCTTTCCAGGCCCAGGTCTATTTCGTCAACCTCAAGACCTTCCTGAACCTGAAATGGGGCACCAAGGAACCGGTCAGCTTCAAGGATTCCGAGTTGGGCTTCGTGCGCTTGCGCGCCTTCGGGGTCTACTCCATCAAAGTCAACAATCCCCAGCTGTTCATCGGCGAAGTGGCGGGAACGCAGGCCGTCTACGCCACGCCCGACATCGAGGATTTCCTGCGCGACCTGCTGGTGGGCCGCCTGAACGATTTCCTGGGCGAGACCTTCAAGAGCATTTTCGAGCTGCCGCAGCATTTCGATGAGCTGGCCGTCGGGCTGAAAAGCCGCATCGCCGACGATTTCGCCAAGTACGGCCTGGAGATCGCCGATTTCGTCGTCAATGCCATCACCCCGCCCGAGGAGGTGCAGAAAATGATCGACGAACGCTCCGGCATGGGCGCCGTCGGCGACATGGGCAAGTTCGTGCAGTTCAAGGCGGCCAAGGCCATGGAAAAAGCGGCGGAGAAGGGCGGCGACGCCTCCTCGGGCATGGGCATGGGCCTGGGGGCCGGCATGGGCATGATGATGCCGGGGATGATCAACCAGGCCATGCAGGACGCGAAAAAGCAGGAAGCCGCGGACGCGGCAACCGGCGAAAGCGGCAAGACCAAGAAGTGCCCCGCCTGCTTGAAGGACGCCCCGCTGGCGGCCAAGTTCTGCCCCGAGTGCGGCGCCGAGTTCCCCAGGAAATCGTTCTGCAGCCATTGCGGGGCCTCGCTCAAAAAGGGGGCCAAGTTCTGCCCCGACTGCGGCCAGAAAACGTCTTGATGAGGCGGCCGCTGGCGCCCGGGGATTCCTCTCCCTGCCGAGCCCGCCCATGAACCGCAGCGCTGAACGCATCCTGCTGATCCTGAACCCGTCATCGGGTTTCATCTCCAAGGACATCGCCATATCCCTGATCCTGAAGAAGCTGCGCCGCCATTTTGCCAGCGTTTCCCTGGTCAACACCAGTTCGCCGCTGCAGGCCAGCGAGATCATTCGCCAGGGTTTGAAGCATTTCGACGTGTTCGTGGCCTTCGGCGGCGACGGCACGGTGAACTCGGTGGCCCAGGCCATGCTCAACAGCAACAAGACCCTGGGCATCCTCCCCGGCGGCTCGGGCAACGGCCTGGCGCGCAACCTGGGCATCCCCCTGTACTGGCTGCGCGCCCTCGATACGCTAGTCAACGGCCAGGACGTATGCATCGATGCCGGCCGCATCAACGGCCGTTATTTTTTCAACGTGGCGGGCATGGGGCTGGACGGGCTGATTTCCAAAAAATTCAATTTGGAATCCAGGACGCGGGGCATCCTGCCTTACGTCTACTTCGCCTTGAAAGGCCTCATCGAAATGCCCCAATACTCCGTGCGCGTCACCACCGAGAGCAGCGAGTTCGAAGAGGACATCATGATCCTGGCCCTGGCCAATTTCCGCCAGTACGGGGCCAAGGCCGTCATCGCCCCCCATGCTTCCCCCTACGACCGCCTGCTCGATCTGTGTATCCTGAAAAAATTCAAGCTGCTGCAATCCTCATTGAGCGTCCAGCGGCTTTTCAACGGCACCATCCACAAGTACCCGTTCTACAAGACGTTCAAGTTCGCGCAGGTGCATATCCGCTCCCTGAACGGACCGATCCCCTATCATTTCGACGGGGAATACGGGGGCAGCGAGCTGGAAGACTACGATGTGCAGGTGGTCCCCGCCGCCGTGCGCGTGCGCGTCCCCGTTTTCAAGGACTAAAAAAAAAGGGAAGAATCGCTTCTTCCCTTTTTTATAAGAGATTTCAGACTATTCCAAAGTGGACGTTTGCTGCTCCGTCACCAGGCCGATGACTTCGATCTGCGCTTCCTTGATGGCGTTCAGGACATCCACCACCCTGCCGTAGACAGCCTCCTTGTCGATCTTCATCAGGACCTTCTTCTCGGTCCGCTGCATTTCCTCCATCTTATCGAGGATCAGCTGACCCAGTTTTGAAAGATCGTTCACATCGGCATCATCCAGCTTGACTTCCCCGGTTTTTTTGATGTACACGGTGAACATCTGGCTGGGGTCGGGCTGGCTGGCCAAATTCTTGGCCTCGGGCAGAGTAACGTTGGCCCCCTTCTGGATCATCGGCGTCACGATCATGAAGATGATCAGCAACACCAACAAAATGTCGCAGAGAGGAACTACGTTTGGCTCAGACTTTGCAGTTTTCGAGCCGCCGACATCGACACTCATGCTCGACTCCTTACTTGGTCTTCAGCTTGATAAAATGATCAATCAACTCGGAAGAGGCGTTGGCCATTTCACCGGTGAAGATATCCACGCGGTTCAGCAGAACATTGAAGAACCAGACGGCCACGACGGCGACGATGATGCCGAAGCCGGTGGTGATCAGGGCTTCCGCGATGCCGCCGGCAACGGCGCCGATGCCGCCCGACCCGGAGACCTTCATGCCCTGGAAGGCGGTGATGATCCCGAAAACGGTGCCGAACAGGCCGACGAACGGACCCGTGGAACCGATGGTGGCCAGGCCGTTCAGGCCTCTCTTGAATTCCTGGACGCCCTTGATGGTGGCGCGCTCGATGGCCCGCTTGGCCGATTCGACCACTTCAGGCTGCGCGGAGCGGCTGTCCTGCTGGAATTGCAGTTCGTTCAGTCCGGCGACCAGAACCTTGGCCAGGTGGCTGTTCTTGAAACGCTTGTCGGAAGCCAGCTTGATGGATTCCTCCACCTTGCCTTCGCGCCAGAGTCCGGCTATCAGTTTCAACAGATCGCGGGACTGCTTTTTGGCCTTGGAGAACACGATGGCCCTTTCAATGCCGGTAGCGAAGCAATACACCGACATAAGCACCAGGGTAAAAACGACGGCCTTGGGAATGATACTCATACTGTGCCACATCTCAACTAAATCCCATGACATAAGAGACCTCCTAAATTTGATTTATTTAATAATTCTGCCAATGGACTATTCCCGGCGAATTACTGATTCTGCAGCGTGAAGGTAACCGTGGCCGTAAAGATGACCGGCTTGGGGATACCGTTCAGGATATAAGGCTCGTAGACCCACTGCTTGATGGCGCTCACGGCGGCATCATTGAGCAGCGGGTGGCCGGCGACGACGCGGGCGCTGCGCACGCGGCCGTAGATGTCGGTCATGGCCTCGATGATGACCACGCCCTGGATGCGCGCCGTCAGCGCGATCTGCGGGTAGACGGGCTTGACCTGCTTGATCAGTTTGGGACGCTGCACGCTGGCGATGCGGATGGCGTTCTGTGAATCGCA
>JBGSPO010000098.1:0-13203 GCA_041738575.1 Candidatus Aminicenantia bacterium | reverse complement strand
GCCGCCGGCCTTCAGGCGCGAGGCGGCGATGCCGCGCTTGGCGGTCAGGTCCTGGACCACGGCGTTGGCCCGGTCCATGGAAAGCTTCATGTTGGCTTCGAGACCGCCGACATTATCGGTGTGACCGACCACGTGCACCTTCAAGCCCGGATCGTCCCGCAGCAGCCTGGCGATCTCCTTCAGGGCCGTTTCCGACTCGGGCTTGAGCACGGACTTGCCGGTGTCGAAGTAGATGCCATAGACGGCCGCATGGCCGGTGCTGCGGATGTCCTTGGCGAAGGCGTCGGCGTTGGCCAGCACATCCTGCTTCATGGCCTGCTTTTCGACGATGACCAGGTTCGGCTTGGGGCCGTAGGCGGTCAGCTCCACCCAGATCTCCTTGTCGCCCTTGACGAGCTTCATGTACGAATACTCGTCGTCGCCGTACAGCACGGTACCTCCGATCTGCCGGATGGCGTTCTCGTAATTGCGGTGGATCTGCAGCGTCGAGGGCGGGTTCGTTCCCGCCTTGGGCTCGTACTGGATCTGGTAGTAGCGGCCGTCGACCTTGACCGGATCGCGCTTCTCGTTCCAGAAAGTGTGCGAGTTGAAATCGCTCGTTTCGTAAACGGCGATATAGAAACCCGGCAGTCGGCTGAACAGCGGGTGGTCTTTGCTTCCCGCGATATCACTTTGCGCGAAAGAGGCGGCGGTTGTCAGAAAGGAAATGAACAGAACGAACAGCAGGACGCGAAATACTTTTTGCATGATGATTCTCCTCCAAGCCTGATTAGAGCACGGAAAGGCAATTATAGTTGAAAACGATTCACATGCCAACAGCATCAAAAATGGAGTGCGCCTGACTTTACGACTTTGATAGAATGATCCAAGTCGCCCCACTCCTGCTCAATGGGCGCAGAGCGCTGTCCCCTTTGAGCTATCTGCGCAGAATGACGTTCGCATGCAAGGCGACTTCGTTGATGGTGATGGCGGCCAGGTTGTTCGTGGTCTTGCACTCCTTCATGTTTCTGATGTTCAGGAAGAGGTAGGTAAAGGTGGTTTTCACGCCGTGCCGGAACGCGAAGGTGTAGCTGTCCGTCCAGCGGCTTCCCGGACCCTTCACCCCGTTGGCCGGGGGGGCAGTGTAGCATAGAACCACATCATTCCGGTACCATTTGCTTTGCAGCATGGTTCCGTTGGGAATGGCCATGCCGCCATCATTCTGCAGTGTCGCCTCCAGCCTGACGTGGTCCCATTGGGTGCCATCCGCTCCGACCGAGGTCTTGACCAGCTTAGCCGTCAGCGAGATCACGTTGATGTCCGGGCAGAGAATGATATGGGGCGGCGGCACTTGCATCTGCGCGGGCACCTCCCGGCTCTTCTGAGCTTGGATGCCCAGGGAGGCGGAAACGAGAAAAATCATGAGAAAAATAGGGAACGCACGCTTTTGCTTTTTCATATACCCCTCCTGTCGCTGGTAATTATATATTGGAACTCCGGCCTTTATCTCAAGATATAAAAAATGGCCTTGCGAGAATGGCGCCCGCGATCGCATATTTTCAAGCGCCATCCCTCGTTTGGATTGCTACTCTGCCGGATTTTCGTTAAAATGCAATTTTTCGAAGGGATGCGCAACGACCCAAGGAGCGACACGACATGGAATCTTATCACCCGCTGCGCCGGAAGGAACAGGAGATCCGGGACGCCGCCGAATTGCGTGCGATCCTGGCGAATACCCGCTATGTCACCGTGGCCATGTGCAAGGACAACGAGCCCTACCTGGTCACCCTCAGCCACGGCTACGACCCGGAGCGGAACGCCATCTATTTTCATTGCGCGTTCGCGGGCAAGAAGATCGATTTCCTCAAGGCCAACAACCGCGTCTGGGGCCAGGCGTTCATCGACCGCGGCTACGTGCAGGGGAAATGCGACCATTTGTTCTCCAGCGTCCAGTTCAGCGGCCGGGTGAGCTTCGTCGCCGACGCGGCCGAGAAGCGCCGGGCGCTGGAGGTGATGATCCGCCAGCTGGAACAGGATCCCGACAGGGTCATGGCCGCCAAGGTCACCGACGCCCGGGTCGAAACAACCAATATCGGCCGCATCGACATCGAGTTCTTGAGCGGCAAGAGGACCGAAAAGAACAATGGCAGCGATCAGTAAGAAAAACAGCGCGCATTATGCCTGGGGCGGGGTCTGCGACGGCTGGCACCTGCTGAAGTCGCCCGCTCTCAGCGTCATCCAGGAGCGGGTCCCGCCCGGCGGGGCGGAAACCCGCCACTATCATCGGCAGGCGCAGCAGTTTTTCTTTGTCCTGTCCGGGGAAGCCGTCATGGAGCTTGAAAATGAAGAGGTAGTCCTGGGCCCCCAACAGGGGTTCGCCGTGCCGCCCGGATCTCCTCATCGCCTGTTCAATCGCGGCAACGCGGATCTTGTCTTCCTGGTCATATCCGCGCCGCCGAGCCATGGCGACCGGGTGAGTATCGAACAAGAATAGCGCCGGCGTTTGCCATTATTGCTTTTTCCCGTTTTCTGCTTCCCTTACGCCTTGCACCCTGTGCCTTACGCCGGGTACCGACCTCTTCCCGGGCGCCTGCCCCAGTTACCAATGCGATTAGCGCCCAACATGCTGATTTCATATTTACACGCACCCTCCCCTATTTTCCCCCGATTGACAGCCGGAAAAGGTTTGTGGTACATAGCAATCAAAGCAGCTTTCGCCTGGTAGCGGCTGGTAAAAGCAAGGGCGAAGAGCATCTTGCAGGAGGGATAGATGACCCGATCCGATCAACGACTCGCTGGCAAGGCATTCTGCCTTGTCCTTGTCCTGGCGCTGGCTTTTCCCGTTTCCATCTTCGCCGGCGAAAAGAAGATCCGCGGCAACAAGGTGACGATCCATGCCCGGGGAGCCGCATACAAAGGCGCCATGCTCTACGTCGACAGGGACCTGCTCGTGCTCAAGGAAAAGCAGGGCGGCCAGCTACTTGGGATCGCCTTCCCCGAGATCGATCGTATCAGCGTCAAGAAAAGCAAGGCCGGCAGCGGCATGCTGGTCGGGCTGGGGATCGGCGTCATTCTGGCGACACTGCTGATCGCATCAACAGCAAATGACCCGGATAACGGTAGTGCCGGCAATTTTCTCCTGCCCATCGTCGCGGTGGCGGCCGTGGTCACCGGAGTCCTCATCGCGGTCTTCGCTTCCGCCACCGGCGGCCTGATCGGATTGCTGGCCGGCAAAAAGAATTTCAGGCTTGCCAGTATGAGCCCGGAGAAAAAGGAGGCCACCCTGGTCAAGCTGAGAAAATTTGCCGTCTTCCAGGCCCTGCCCGACGAGCTGCGCTCGAAAGTCGTCATGGTAGCGGAGTGATCTCCGGCTGCGCATCGGAACCTCGACAAAAGTCCTGCCCCTTCTCATAAATCTTTAAATTCAGACTTAGCTCCTCTGCTTTCTAATTTTATTCATAAAGACGATCCCTCCACATTTTCTTCTGCTAAGAACCTTGCAAATAAGCGTAAAGTAACAAAGTCAACAAAATTTCAGGGACGGTGCTTGCAATTTGGACAAATTTCAGGGACGGTGCTTGCAATTTTGCATAAATCACGTTTTTTTCAAATTATTAATAATGCTGCAGGAAAAACAATTAGATAACGTTTATATTTTTATACCAATAAATCAACCCAATAATTCTCATTTTTTACTCGAAGCTAGCTAAATGCAAAAATGCAAGCACCGTCCCCAACGCCGGTAGGACTGACTGACGATCCGGTTTCTTCCAAGAAAATGTCAACCTTATAATCCTCTTCCTTTTACTCAAGATTTGCTAAATGCAAAAATGCAAGCACCGTCCCCAACGCCGCAAAGATTTGCTAAATGCAAAAATGCAAGCACCGTCCCCAACGCCGCAACGCCGTGGGGCAAGCCGGTCTCTGAGGGCATGGCATAGCGGTTATTGTGGACAGCGAAGCGGGTCAGTTCGTCATAAGCGTGTAGATGATCCTTCCGACGGCTTCAATGATGATCAGCGCCTGGCGCGAGCGCTTGCTTGGGTCCCAGAGCCAGTAATTGTTGTGGCCCGGGATGGCCTTGGGCAACCCATAGCGCCCGGAGAAGAAAGCAATCGCCTTGCATCATCCCAGAACCCAACAGCCACAAATTAAGGCATTCTTTCAATTGTCATTGAAGATATTTTATTATCTAGCTCTTCTGAAAGAACAGGCGCACTCGCAATTAATCTTTTCCTATACCCTTGATAATATACATCTTCCCACAAAGTAACCTGAAGTTGATCAAGTATTTTTATTGAACGCACTTTGTCACCAAATCCAAAATTGTGAAGACTGCTATATTCGCCATTTTTAAAAAATAATGGCCTACCTTGATAATTGGGTTCAGAATATAATATTACTCCAAACAAATTGCCGTTCTTTTTACTTATTTCCTCATTAATTTCATTATAACTTTCCTGAAGATTTTGTACTGCGATATCCAATTCGTGAATTTTGCTCTTACTCCGTTCTAAAATTGATTGAAATGACGTGTTTAGCTCAGCTTTAAGTTTATGAGTTTGGTTTTTCTCTTGAATCAACTTCTCAATCAAAGGCTGCTTAAATTTATATTCAAAGTGCTTACTAATGAAATATCCACTTAGAAAAAAGAATGTTATCCAGCTAATTTTCATTACTAATTCCGCATGGCTGCCCCACAATCTTTTTTGTTTTTTTGATTTTTTTATGAAGTCATAAATGCCATTCAATAGAGTCAACGCTGAAATAAACAAAGCGACCAATTTGCCGATTTCGTCAATCCCCATCTTTTGCCTCCTTAATTACACTTAATTATCTAATCTCTATTCCAAATGTTTTGTCATTGAGTTATTGAGAGTGAAAAACACTTTTCTCAAACTCCAGAATTGCCGTATCATTGAAAACTTAATTTTAAAAATTGTAAATGAAATCGATGAATGCGCTAAAATCAGGACCTGATAGCGTTATCCTTCTTGCTCCTCCAAAATACAATTCTACGTGCTTTGTAAAAGTATAGCCAAAACCAAGCTTGGCAACAAGTACATTGCTTTTGCTGCCAATCACTGAGCTTGTATGGCCCTTGACTTGAGCAGAAATAAGGGCTTTTTCCGATAAAATATAAACGCCGGTAGCCCCATAAATTAAAAAATCCTTGGAATCACTATTGTTTATCTGAAATCCCAACTGTGTCGAAAGCTTGAGGTCATCAATTTTTTTCGACACAATTCCCCCGACCATAAAGCTTGCACTGCCATCACCAAGCCCTTTTTTCTCATTTCCTGTCGGGAGCACTAAATCCGAAATCAATGCAATTGCGGCATTTGATCTATCATAAAACGACCATTTGAGAAAAATATCCGCGTCAGAAATTCCATTTTCCTTTTCAATACCATCCAGGGTGTGGACCCGGGTTAGAAGATAAGGGACGGCAAGCACGACTTCGATTTTATTGACCACCACGGCAGTTAGATCGATCTCCGGGGACAACAAAGAATCATCGCCATATTTGGAGTAAGCCAGATAAAATTCCAGCGCCGCAAGTGCCACGGTCTTCTTCTCCATTTTTTTCTTGTCAGCAGGATGCTTGAATATAAAAGCGCTATCACGATGTAAAGGATCCACCGCAAAACAAATTGTTGGCAGCAAAAGTAAAATTGAGCAAAGAACAATGGAACTTTTTTTCATTTTTCTCCTCCTAAGTATTACCATCTCTCCAATAACAAAACTCTAAATGACATTTTTCTGAACCGCAATAGTGATTCTTTTGATTTTATATGCCTGGAAACAAGCCTGTATCAAGCATTTTCAAGGATATAGCGAAAAATGTATACTACCAACAAAAGACATTTGAACATTGGATCAGATATCTCATTATTGCTTTTGCTTTTTTTATTCCTTTCTTTTAAGGGACTGACTAATACTGCCATTCGGGTCTGAAATACATCAAACAAAACCTGCCTTGCAAAACCTGAATATGCTAGAATTCATCTATTGATTCAGGGAGGTGAAGGATGAAACCGAAAAAAGCGGCGCTGCCATTCCTGCTGGTACTGCTACTGGTCCAGGCGGGGTGCAGCCAGGGCGAAGAGTACAACATCATGGGGGACTGGTCGTTCCTGCTGGGCAGCGAGGAACAGTTCGCCTTCACGTTCCAGGGCAGCAGCGAAAAGGGGATCCTGATCCCGATCGACGGCAACCAGGGAGGGGGAACTTACACGGTCACCGACGGCGTGGTGGTCTTCCATTTCGCGTCCACGCTCAACGGTGGCAAGAGCTGCGATTTCCTCGGCGACTTTGTCTCGGAGGACCGTATCGAAGGCAGCCTGGATATCGTCGCCCCCTATCCCCCATTCACCTGGAGCCTTGACGTGGTAGGGCTCAGGAAATAAAGGCGGCGCAGGCGTTGCTGAAAAAACTCTGACTCGAACGCGGAACCGGTGCCCGCGAAAAGCCTCAGGCCGGCACTTACTCGATGGCGAACACGATGGCGTGATATTGGGCCAGTTTGAAGGTCGAGCCGCCGCCGACCGGCGCGCTGAAGCGCATCTTATGCTCCTTGCCCAGCAGCTGCAGCTTGTACTTCCTCCCCGGCGTGAAAGTGCCCATGGGCACGGAATAGCTCGTCCCGGCGATCGCCTCCACCTTCAGAAGGGACCTGCGCGCGCCTACTTCCCTGATCACCAGCGTATAGGGAGGATAGTCGCCGCTCCAGGAGATATCCAAGGTCGGCGCGCCGGCCGCGGCGATGCTCATGCCGTCCCGGGGCAAGATCATGGCGAGCGGGGGCGGAACGGTCCCGGTGACCCGCAGGACCTCGGAATGCAATCCGGGCAGCGGGCCGCCCTTGCGGATCGAGACGGTCAGGGTGCTCCCGGCGCCGGGGCGCAGACCCTCATAGCGGCAATGATAGCCGCTGCCCTCGTAGGTCGCGGTCCGGTCCTCCATCTTGACAGTGAGCCCGGGCTCGAACTCGCTGCCGCGGCGGGCATACATCTCCAGGTTGCCCCCGCTGAAATCGGGGCTGACGTCCAGATACACATATCCTTCGTACGAGATGGGCAGTGCCAGGACCGGGGCATCCGCGGCTAGGAAGCGTGCCATGCCGAGGCTCAGCGGCAGGGCGATGAAAGCGGCGATCAGGATTTTCTTTCTACGAAGCAAATGGACCTCCTCTGTTTTCTGACGACTGCAGCCTAGATAGGAATTTAATGGAAAATATCTCGGGCAGAGACGGTGCCCGTGATTTTGCTGAACGCACGGTACATTTCACATTCTTTGCCATGCGGCGCGGCAAGCGAGCTCATCTTCATGGCCGCGGACCTCGCCTTGCTGAAGAAACTTTGACCGGCTTGACGGGGAATCGGCCAGAGCCGATGCCGCGCTGACAGGGGAATGTCCCGGAATTTTCACATCTGCCAGGAATAGCTTACCTTCATGAAGATGGTGCGGTCGGTGCGAGCCAGGGAATGCTTCTGGCTGCCCTGAGCGTTGTCGGTGTAGCCCAGGAACAGGACGGTGCGCGGGTTCAGCTTGTAAGAGAACAATAACTGGCTGAAGAAGTGCCTGTATTCCGGGTCGACCGGAAAGATATAGTTGGCCGCGTTGTAGCGGTAGTCGACGTACTGGACGATGGCCCGCAGGAAGGTCCTGGCGTTGAGGTGGAAGATGGCGCCGCCCTGGGTGATGTTGGCCGTGTACAGCTCCTGGTCATTGACGCTCATCCGCTCGTAATTGTGATCAAGACTGAACGCCAGGCGCTTGCCGACATTGAGCAGGAGCGCCGGGTTGACCTGGAAGCTTCGCCCGGGGCGGGCGTTCTCGTAATCGACGCGGTCGCCGAAATTGGCGCTCAGGGAGAATTGCAGGTTGGCGACGGGCTGCATCTGCAGGTAGCTCTCGGCGGCCCAGCGCGGGAAGTTCCGCCCCTGGTAGTTCTCGAGGATGCGGTAGGCGTAGAACAGGAAGCGGGTCTGCATGGCGCCGCTGAAGAAGAAATTCAGGCTGTTGCTGCGGAAGAGGAAGCGCGACTCCTGGTCCTGGGAATACTCGAAGCTCGACCCCAGCTGGATCAGCGACCACCAGCCCTGGTTGCGGATCCAGTTGATGCTGAGGCCGCCCTCCAGCTCGCGGTAGTTCACCCTGGGCATGAAGCCCAGGTCGGCGCGGAAGAGGTCGCTGACGTCGTCGTACTCGGCATAGAAATAGAATCTCCGCGTCTGGTGCTCGTACTGGGCGCCAAAGGCCCTGCCGTTGAGAGTGCCCGCGGGCTGCCCGAAGCCGCTCACGATATCATCGGGATAGCGGGTGGAGGAGCCCAGGAACTGGAACGAGACCTTGTCGCGGTTGGTGAAGCGGGCCTCGCCGTCCAAGCCGTAGACGCGGTTGGAATAGGAATCGCCGCTGCGGCCGGTGAACAGCGCCCCCAGCGTGTACTTGTTGCCGAAGTCGCGTTTGCTGCGCAGCACCAGCGCCGAGGAGAGCTGGTCCAGCGAAGCGGCGCCCGACCCCTGGCTGCCCGGGAAGATGAGGTTGGTCAGGTCGTCCTGGACGAAGTAGGCGCCCACGGTGTTGGCCCCCTCCTTGCCCGACAGCTTCAGCCCCCAGACGGGGTCGCGCAGCGTGCGCGTGTAGATGGCCCGGAAGGGGGAGCTGAAAAAGTCGGCCCCCTCGGTGAAGAAGGGGCGCTTCTCCTGGTAGAACAGGGCGAAGGGCTGGTTGATGTCCAGCTGCCGGGAGTCGGCCTCCACCTGGGAAAAGTCGGGATTGACCGTGCCGCTGAAAGTCAGGTTGGCGGTGGCGCCCCATTTCACGGTCAGCCCGGGATCGAACTTTTTGGAGACGTTGGCGAAATCGCCGCCGGGCAGGTCCTCGCGGGCGTCGGTCTTGATGCCGGTCAGGGTGGGGACGACCTCGATGTTCTTGCCGGGCGTAATGCCCTCGAAGCCGCTAATCTTCATGAACTGGTTCTGGTAGGAGTTATTGCTGCGGTCGATCCTGACCAGCCCCAGGCGGTGGCGCTGCGAGCGCGGGTACCAGCGCGAGATGTCCAGCCCCCACACCTGGGGCCCGGCGCTGCGCTGGAACTGCAGGGTGGAGAAGGGGATGGCGATCTCGATGGTGTAGCCCCCCTCGTGGATGCGGGCGGAGGAGTCCCAGATGCCGTCCCAGGAGCCGTCGCCGCCCTGGGTCTCGATGCCGTCGCGCTGCACCCCCAGCGGGTTGCAGCCCAGGAAATAGTTGCGCCGCTCGTCATTGAACGTGTCCAGGTTGATGTTGATCAGGTCGTCGGCGTCGATCTGGTCACGCTCCGCGTAGCGCGCGCGGATGCGGGCCGGGTCCGGGTCCGAGCACTCCAGGCCAAAAAATATGTAATCTTCATTATAGAAAACCCGCACCGAGGTCTGCAGCGGGGCGGGAATGTTCTCGCCCGGCTCGGTTTCGAACGGCAGGTCCAGCAGCAGCGCCTGCTGCCAGGCCGCCTCGTCCAGCCTGCCGTCGACGGCGATCCGGCCCTCGATGCGCGGAACGTTCACCGGCCCGGGCGCCGGGGCGATTTCCGTCCCCTTGGGGGGCGGCGGGTCCTGCTGTGGGAAAAGAGAGGCCAGGCTGGAAATGCACAAGAACAGACAGATCAGGAAGATCGCCCTGCTGGCACTGCTCGTCATTGGACAGCTCCTGTTTTGCGGTTTTCTCTCCGCCTGCCGCGGCAGGCCGTGAAAACATCATATGGAGCGGGAGATAAAATGTCAAACCGCGGAAAGCCTGCAGGGCGGCTTTTTTTCAGCACAACGCCGCCCGCACTAAAGCGGATGCCGGGGCTCCGGAGCGGGCCGGACAAATTTGTTTTCAGGTCAAGGTGGCGCAGGCGTTCCTGAAGAAGCTCAAGCCATGATGAAAAGGCGAGCGCCGGGGCGAACCGCCGCGTGGAACCACGGATCGTTCCCGGACGGCGCTCATTCCATCCGGTCTGGCACCTCGCCTGCCTTGTACTTCATTTCCGGCATGACCCCATCCGCGATCAGCAGGCGGATGCGCCCATCCCCTGCCCCTATACTTTGGCTATGATCTCGACTTCGACCTTTTTCATGTCGACTTCCCTTCTATAAAGCGGGGTTTTGTCCCTCTTGTAGACTTCAAGGTTATCTTCGAATGTGGCGCGCCGATCGCTTTGGTAGAGGATCCCCAGCGGGAACGGCTCCTCTTCCAGGGATTTTCTGAATGCGGCGGCCCGGTCGGAGGGATCGTAACCGACCGGCAAATAGGCGGTATTGTCCTTGAACCATGTAAAGGTGTTGGTCTTGTTGAACGAAACGCACGGCTGGAAGATGTCCACCAGGGCGAACCCCTTGTGAGTGATCGCCTTCTTCATTACTTCCTTTGTCCTCTCCACGTCGGCGCAAAAAACTCTGGCCACGAACGTCACATCCAGGGCGATCGCCAGGGCCATGGGATTGAGCGGCTTTTCAAACACGCCGAAAACCTGGACCGGGGTTTCCATGCCCGGCCTGGAAGTGGGCGCGGCCTGGCCCTTGGTGAGCCCGTACACCATGTTGTCGTGCACGAACAGGGCGATATCGGGATTGCGCCGGCTGGCGTGCAAAAAATGGTTCCCGCCTTCGCCGTACATGTCGCCGTCCCCGCCGACGGCAATGACCGTCAGTTGCGGATTGCAGGCCTTGATGGCGGTGGCCGCGGGCAGTGCGCGTCCGTGCAGCCCGTTGAAAAAGCTGGTGTTGATGTAGTGCGGCATTTTGGCAGCCTGGCCGATCCCCGAAACCAGCACCACGTTCTTCGGGTCAAGCTGCAATTCCTTGAGCGCCGCCAGCAATTCCCGGCGAACGGCATAGTTGCCGCAGCCGGGGCACCAGGCGATATCGGGTTTGTCCGCGAAATCAAAAACGTTTTCCATGACGTCCTCCGGCTCAAATGAACTTTTGAATCTCTTTTTTGACCTCTTCCACCGAAAAGGGCAGCCCGTTGTATTTCAATACGTTGTGAGCGCCGGCCACCCCGGTCGCCCGCGTGATCAGCCCTGCGAACTGCGCCGACGAGTTGCCTTCCACGACGATCAGCTTGGCCGCTTTCTGCAAATAGGCGCCGGCATCTTCCGGAAAGGGGAACAGCCAGGAAAAATGCAGGACGGCGACATCCTTTTCTTCCAGGGCTGCAACCGCTTCGCATACGGTAGTGAAGGTGGACCCCCAGCAGACGACCAGCGTCCGGTAGTTGCTGCTGCCGACCAATTTGGGCGCGACGATATCCGGCCTGATCGCCGCGAATTTTTTAAGGCGCTTGTCGACCATCCTGACCCGCAGATCGAGGTCCTCGGTAATATGCCCGCCTTCATCGTGCTCGTCGCTGTCGGCGCAGACATGGCCGGAACCGTAACCCGGTATGCCGCGGGGCGAGATGCCGTTTTCCGCCAGGGAAAATCTTTTGTAATCCACGGCCGTTTCGACGACATGCTTCTCGATTCCGAGCTCCCCGGTTTGGAATACCGGGGTGGTGCCCCGGCTGTCGATAAAAAACTGGTCCGTCAGGATGAAAACCGGGACCTGGTAGGCGGCGGCCATGTTGAAGGCCTTTTGGGTCAGGGCGAATCCCTCCGCCAGCGTTCCCGGCGCCAGGATGATGCGGGGGAAATCGCCGTGCCCGGCATGCAGGACCAGGTCCAGGTCGCCCTGTTCGCTCCGGGTGGGAAGCCCTGTCGCCGGGCCCGGCCGCTGCGCCAGGTGGAGCACCAGCGGCGACTCGATCATGCCGCAAAGGCTGATGCCTTCGCACATGAGGGCGAAGCCGCCCCCGGAGGTCGTGACCAGCGCCCTGGCGCCCGCGTACCAGGCGCCAAGCGCCATGTTGACCACGCCGATCTCGTCCTCGACCTGCTCGACGATAATAGCGAATTTTTTGCCGTAGGCGGCCATTTTTTCGAGGACGCCGGTCGCCGGCGACATCGGATAACCGCAAACGTAATCGCAGCCCCCGGCCAGGGCGCCCAGGGCGATCGCGTCCGAGCCCGTGAGCAGCAGTTCCGTTTTCACGGCGGCGTCTTTTTCAATGGCAATGGTGATCCCGGCAAGCCCTTTGCCGGCCGCGTAGCCCTTCTTTAAGGCCGCAAGATTCTTGTTCCTGATCTCTTCGCTTTTCCTGGAGAAATAGCCAAGGATGAAGTCTTCACACTCTTTTTCATCGACTTGCAGTAGCCCGCAAATGCACCCCGCGGCGATCGTGTTGGCATAAACGGCACCGCCTATTTCCACCGCCATTTTGGTGAACTGGATGTCGATCATGCCTTGGTGATCGATCTTGTCCTTCTCGCCGATCACGATCGTGTCCGGCGTGATCCTTTTTCCCAGATGCATTATCGCTTCCTTGTGCAGCGGCAGCAGGATGTCGATGCGCTCCAGAAACCCGGTTGCCCTTTTGCCGGAGACGCGGATCGCGGTCGAGTTGGCGCCGCCCCTTACCCGCGACATGAACTCGGAAGCCGAGAAGAAATTGTAACCGCTCATTTTCAGCAATTGCGCCAGGATGCTTTCGATGGATTGTATGCCCTGCCCGGCTTCCCCGGCCAGGACGATAACCAGGTCATCCGCTAGGATTCTTGCCATGCTGCCCCCATCATCAGGCCGGCCTGTTAAAGCCCGCCGCAAAATTTCAATCCGTAAGGGTAAACCATCGCCGTCCGGCCGGGCTATTGATTCCGGTCCGTCCCGTCGTCGCAGGGTTCGTCTGCGGCATTGGCGCGCGCCGTCTCGGCGTCAAACGGCTTGACGCAGCTTTCCAGTTTGAGCGTCATGGGCAAGCCGCAGCAGACGGGTATTTTTTTACCTTGCGGGATCGTTTTTTCTTTTCGGCATTTTTCACAGCGGTACGTTTTTCCCTTCATCGTTCTCCCTCCTTGGCAATTACCCCAACTTTACCCTGCCATGACAAATAAAACAAGCCGCCTTGTGGGAAACAGCACTCGGTGCACGGTAGACGGTAGAAGGTACACGGAAGACGGTTTCCGGCAAGAAAAGGCAAAAGGAAAAAGGCAAAGGTGAAGCAAAAGCACTTGCGATCTCCGGATTCGGGAAAGATCCTTGACCTATTTCCAGGCGGCGTTGAAGAACGCTTCCAGCTTTTTCGGGTCCAACCGGCCGCCGCTGCGCACGCCGCTGCACAGATCGACGCCGAAGGGCTGCACCGCGTCGATGGCGG
>JBGSPO010000156.1:0-7837 GCA_041738575.1 Candidatus Aminicenantia bacterium | reverse complement strand
CTCTACCCGCTGCTGGTGGTACTCGTCTGCGGCGCCTGGAACCGCTTCACCAAGGGGCTGCCCGAGCCGCCCGCCGCGCCCCCGGCCCGGACCTGAGCGTGCGCCCCCGACGTTCCTAGCCTTTTGCCGCCTTCAGGCAACCTTTGCGGGAATTTAACGTACCAAGAAGCATGGCAAATATCAGGGGGACGCAAATGAGAGCAAGAGCGATGAAGTCGGCCGTTTTGGCCGCGATCATGGGTTTTTTCATGGCTGCCGGCAGCGGCTGGGCCGCTCAGGAGCCGCCACTCAAAGCGGGCATCGACCTGAAGGCGCATGCCGCTGTCATGGAAAAGGAGATCCCCAAGCTGATGGAGGCGGCGGGAGTCCCGGGCATGTCGATCGCCCTGGTGCTGAACGGCCGGGTGGCTTGGACTCGCGGGTTCGGGGTCAAGAACACCATGACCGGCGAGCGCGTGGACGAGCGCACCATGTTCGAGGCCGCCTCGCTGACCAAGCCCTTCTTCGCCTGCCTGGTCATGAAGCTGGTGGAGGCGGGCAAGCTGGACCTTGACCGGCCGCTCATCGCCTACGCGCCCGAGGACTATATCGTGAAGACGTTCGTCGGCCATCCCCTGGACCGAGAGGGGTTCCGCCGCGACCGCTTCAGCAAGATCACGGCGCGCATGGTGCTGAGCCACTCCTCCGGCCTGCCCCACGGGGAGGCGCGGAACCCCATGCCCATCCTTTTCGAGCCCGGGGAAAAGTACCGCTACTCCGCCGAAGGCTACGAGTACCTGCAGCGGATCGTGGAGCACCTCACCGGCAAGCCGCTGGAAGCGACCATGGAGGAGATGCTGCTGGGTCCTTTGGGAATGAAGGACAGCTCCATGACCTGGCGCGACACCCTCGCGCCCCGGTCGGCCGTCGGCCACGACACCTTTGCCGGCACCAAGGGGGAATTCAAGAAGCGGACGCAGGCCAATGCCGCGGCCAGCCTGTATACGACCGCCGCCGACTACGCCCGCTTCGTGGCCGCCCTGATGAACCGGAAGATACTCGACAAGGGGACACTCGAGCAAATGCTGTCTCCGCAGGTCGCGGTGAAGGACAGCGTCTCCTGGAGCCTCGGCTTCGGCCTGCAGCGCACGGTGAACGGCCCGGCCTTCTGGCAATGGGGGGACGATCTCACCTTCAGGAACTACATCGTCGCCTACCCAAAGAAGAAGATCGCCGTGGTCTACCTGACCAACAGCCAGAACGGCCTGGGCATCGGCCAGGAGATACTGGACCTGGCGATCGGGGGAGGCAGGGACCTGGGCCTGGCCCACCTGGGCTACGAGCGCTACGATACGCCGGCGATGATGATCGCCCGGACGATCCGGACCGCGGGGGTCGATGCGGCCGTTCGCCTGTTCCGGGAAGCGCGGGCCGGGGATGGGCAGGCCTTCAGGGAGAGGGACCTCAACAACCTCGGGTATGCCTTGATGAACGCGGGGCGGATGCCGGAGGCCATCGAAATCCTGAGAGCGAACGCCGAGGCCTTCCCCGATTCGGCCAACGTCCACGACAGCCTGGCCGAATCCGTTATGAAGACCGGCGACGACGGGCAGGCGATCCTGCTGTATAAAAAGGCCATCGCGGCAGCCTCCCGGGACACCAAGGCCGACAAGGCCTTCCTGGAGCGCCTGGTCGCCGGCGCTCGGGCGAACGTGGAGCGCCTCGAAAAAAGGATGCAGCGCAGGCTGGGAAAAGAGGAGCTGGAAAAGCGCTACTCCCGGTTCACCGGGGACTGGCGCTTCGAGGTCCCGGGATTCGGGACCATGGTCCTCAAGATTTTCCTGGCCGACGGCCTGCTCTGGGGCAGCGTGGAAGGCGGGGTCCTCGGCGACCGGGCGGAATTCATCCCGGTCGAGGGCAAGCCCATGGAGTTCAAGCTCGACTCTCCCGCAGTGGGAGTGTTCGACTGGGAGTTCGTCACGGACGAAAAGGGGGCCCTGGTAAAGGCCCGCATCTTCCATCCCGAACAGAACATCCGGGCCGAGGGCGTCAGGAACTGAACGAACCAAGCATAAGGTCATTTGTCTCTTGGCATATTCAAAACTATGAATTCCCACCTTGCGTAATAAGAAAAAAAGGATGCGCCGGTGAAATCACTATTCATGCTGCTCTCGATGTGTTGGCTCGTTCCCGTCGCGCTGCCCGCCCATGACACCCTCAAGCCCGTGCGCCTGACGGCCCCGCCGCTGATCGACGGCGTGCTCGACGACGCGGCCTGGCAGGAGGCGCAGGAGATCGACGGCTTCCGGACCTTCATCCCCGATTTCAACAAGGACCTGTCCGAGCAGACCTCGGTTTACATGGCCTACGACGCCGAAAACCTGTACTTCGCCTTCCGCTGCCATGACCGGGCGCCGGCCAGGATCAAGGCCAGCATGGCCAGCCGCGACACGATCATGACCGACGATTTCGTCTGCATCAACCTCGACAGCTTCAACGACCAGCAGGCGCTCTACGCCTTCTACGTCAACCCGCTGGGCATCCAGGGCGACAGCCGCTTCGCCAGCAACACCGAGGATTTCAGCGCCGATTTCGTCTGGTCGAGCGCCGGCCGGCTCAATCCCGACGGCTACGCGGTGGAGATGCGCATCCACTTCAAGACCATCCGCTACGCGGGCAAAGAGCGGGTGGAGATGGCGATATTCTTCGAGCGCTACATCAGCCGCACCACCGAGCACGGCTCCGTCCCGGAAATGGACCCGGCCAAGGGCTATGCCTTCCTCTCGCAGATGCAGCCGCTCGAGCTCCGCGACATCCGCCGCTACACCCTGTTGGAAGTGCTGCCTTCCATCGTGTACAACCTCAGGCACGAACAGGGTGCCGGCAGCCTGCGGCAGAGCGAATCCCGGGGCGAGCCCGGCATCACCGGCAAGCTGGGGCTGACCTCCAAGCTGGTCCTCGACCTGGCCTGGAATCCCGACTTCAGCCAGGTGGAGTCGGACGCCGGCCAGGTCGACGTCAACCTGCGCAGCGACCTCTACTACTCGGAAAAGCGGCCCTTCTTCCTGGAGGGAAGCGAAATTTTCCAGATGGCCGGCTTCAGCCCCTTCGCGGCCGCCGTCCACACGCGGCGCATCGTCGACCCGCTCCTGGGCTTCAAGCTGTCGGGCAAGCTGGGCGACAAGAACACCCTGGCGGCCATCTTCGCCATCGACGAGGCCGCGGACAACCCCCTGCACCAGGGAGCGGGGGTGGAAAATGCCGCCTTCACCGTCTTCCGCTACAAGCGCGCCCTGAGCGCCGACGGCTTCCTGGGCGCGTTCTACACCGGCCGCGAGCAGGGCGACGATTTCAACCGCCTGGTCGGGCTCGACGGGCAGCTCCGCCTCTCGCGTTCGGAAATGCTCAGCTTCCACGGCTTCGCATCCTTCACCGACAACCCGTGGCTGCCGGACAAGGAAGGGCTGGCGCTCAGCGCGTACTATTCCCGCTCGACGCGCGACCTTGATCTCGAAGGCTGCTTTTACGCGATCAGCCGCGACTTCTTCAGCGAGAGCGGCTACCTGTCACGCAGCGGCCTGACCGCGATCGAGGGCCAGATCGCCCCCAAGTTCTATCCCAAGTCGTCCTTTTTCCGCAAGATCAAGCCCCGCCTCTACGGGACCGTGCTCCGCGACCAGGAGAGCCGCATGAACGAGGCGGCTGGTCTGGGGGCAGCGGAATTTCTGCTGCCGGGCAATGCCGGGCTGACCCTGGAGGCCTGGGCGGGCAGCGAGATCTTCCTTGGCCAACGCTTCGATATCAGCGGCGGCAGGCTGATCGCCAACAGCTGGATCAACAAGAAGCTGTACCTGAATCTGACCTTGCGCCGCAGCAACCAGGTCCGCTACGTAGAGGAGCCGTTCCAGGGCTACGGGAACACGGCCACCGGCATCATCCGCTACCTGCCCCACGAGAAGCTCCAGTGGGAAATCCGCCTCACCTACGCCGACCTGTTCGCCCGGGCGGACCGCATCAAGGTCTATGAATACACCATCCTGCGCAACAAGCTCACCTACCAGGCCAACAAGCATCTCTTTTTCCGCGGTGTGCTCGAGTACAACGACTACCGGAAAAAGCTCCTCACCGACATGCTGGTCTCCTTCACCTACATCCCGGGTACAGTGATCCAGCTGGGCTACGGCTCGATCTACGAGAAGTACCGCTGGGAAGAAAATGAATACCGCCCCGACACCCGCTTCCTGGAAATGAAGCGCGGGCTCTTTTTCAAGGCTTCCTACCTCTGGCGGCTGTAATAATACTCCAAAGACAGTTGCGCGTCGCGCCCGGAAATCCATTTCACTCCGGCTGATCCACGCCGCATTGAGATATTCGCGATCCTCCATGTATATAATTATCAGGAGGAGAAATGAAAAGACATCTTGGAGCCCTATTCCTGGTCCTCGTGTTCCTTCCGGCCTTGGTCCACGGCTTCGGCGTGACCAAGGTGAAAAACTACATCCGCGCCCTTCCCGCCAAATTCCAGTGCCCCGTCACCCTGAAATTCCATGCCGACATCACGACCGACGGCGCCTGCGACGTGAAATTCACCTGGCTTCGCAGCGACGGCTTCCGCACCCCCGAGGTGATCCTGCATTTCGACCGCGCCGAGACCCTGCCGATCTATTATGAATGGCTGCTGCCCGTCTACAACGCCGTGGTGGCGATGCAGAGGGTCCGCGTCGAGATCGTCTCCCCGAACCACATCGATTCCAACTGGGCCGGCTCCTGCGTCCATTGCCGCCCGCGCTAAACAGCCCCGCATCTCGCAGGCCGGCATGCCGGTTTTCAAGCCAGGCCTGCCGCCTTATTTTTCCTTGCCCCGAGATATCTCCCGCGAACTGATATATATCTTTCTTGAGGAGGGATCCATGAAGAAAATCGCGCGCCTTTCACTGGCATTATTCGTACTTCTTTTGCCCCTGGCCGTCCTGGCCGACGATGTCACGCCCCCGACCGTGACTTGGAACGCCCCGCGCGAGGGCACCTGCTGGCAGATCGACGCCGCCCATCCCGAGCTGGGACTGGTGGTCTCGGCCGAGGACCCCAGCGGCGTCAAGCAGGGACAGATCTGGATGAAAAAGGGCCGCTTCGGACTGACCGCCGATTTCCGCGACTGGCCCAGCCTCTGGGGCCACACCTATGCCCGCGACGGCGTCGCCCCGCCCTCGGTGCGCGAGTCGCTCCTGTTCCCCTTTATGGGCTTTGACGAAGGCATGTACACCTTCATTGCCGAGTTCGCCGATATGTCGCGCCACAACATGCGCCAGCAGGTGCTTCACGTCTCCATCGATGCGGCGCCGCCCATTGTCGCCATCACCTCGCCCACTGACGGCAAGGTCGTCTGCCGCGACAGGAACCTGGCCATTGCCGTCTCGGCCAGCGACAGCGGCTGCGGAGTGGCCCAGGTGCAGCTCTACCTGAACGAAGTGACGCCGACCACTCCGGTCTCCGTCGACACATCCAGCCCCTTCCGGCTGACCGTGCCCAAGGAGCTGCTGCACGTCGACTCCCTGCGCATCATCGTCAGGGCCATCGACCGCGCCGGGCGCTCGAGCCTGGCCGAGATCACCGTGCGGCCAATCCTCTACTGCCTCATGGGCGGCACGGTCCGCAGATAAGCCCGGCGCCCTTGCTGCCGGGACAGGTCATAACGCCGGGATGGCGGCGATCTCTTCCCGGCGTTCCCCGGGTCCGCGCCGGAAGCTTTACGATCCCGACTGGCAGAGGTTGAGCAGCTCGTCCTTCTTCGGGCGAAAGTAGAACATGGCGGCGGCGGAGATCCCGACCAGCAGGTAAAGGTCCAGTGCGTTCTTGCCCAGCAGGAACAGGACCAGGCCATAGATACCGATGCTTTCGCTCATGGCCAGGGACGCGATCACGGCGGTCGAGTATTTCGCCAGCACCGAGGACTGGCCGGCCTGAGTCGGGCCCGCGGCGGAACGCCCCGCGGCCAGTATCAGCCGCCGGATATATCCGGCAGCGATCAGCGTGACGAGCCCCAGGGCATAGAGGACGGTCCGGAGCGTGCCCAAGGCTTCCGCGCTCAGTGGGGACAAAAAGCCCGGCGCGCCCAGGCGGCCGGCGACCAGGTAGATGGCCAGGGAAAACAGCAGGGCCATCCAGATGATCTTCAGAACCAATAACATGCGGTCCACGTCCTGTTCAGCGATCATTGTCAATTTCCCCCTGTTCTTGATTTTTCAGGTATTTATTATTGCCAATTAGAGTTCAGGATTCAAGGGACATTCGTTACGAGAGTTCGTTTTATTTTCTCTTCGTTTGGGTCATTGGAATTTGGAAATTGGAATTTGTTTGTGATTTGGTGCTTGTGATTTGGAATTTCTCTTCTCTTACTTTTACCTTTTACCTTTTTACTTTTGCCTTTAGATTATTCTTTCTGCCCAGGATTCGCCTTAATGGCTGGTATAGATCTTGTTGACGATCTTCCAGCCTTCAGCGAAGCGCAACAGGGAGAGGTAATCGGTATAGACGTGCTTGTTGCCGACCAGGAATTTCACCTTGACCATGGCCGCGTTGCCGGTGATGTCGACCAGGGGGAATTCCATGTTGACCAACTCCAGGGGCGGGAACTTGCCGGCCGCCTTCTTCGCCTCGGTCATTTTCATCCAGTCGGCGATGGGCAGGATGGTCAGGGCGCCGTCCTTGATCCCCAGCAGGCGGAATTCGGGATGAAATCCCTTCTTCACCAGCTCGACGTCGCCGACATTGCATAGCCCGTCGCGATAGGCGATCAGGATGACCGCCTTGATGGCCTCTTCGTCACCCGCCCCTTCCGCGGCCATTATGAAACCGCAGCTGATCAATAAAATCATCACTGCGCCGGCAATTCTTTTCATTTTATCCTCCAGAAAATCTCATCCATTCAAGGCTTTTATCATAGGACCTGCCCGGCTCGGATGTCAAGGCCGCGCGTCGCCTCAGCAAAAGTCTGCCTGGTGGATGAGACCCCGGAGTTGCTCGGTCGTCATCCCGGGAATAACTAGTAGAGTGGGTTGCGCAGATGATCATTGCGCCTTTCCAGCCAATAGATCTCCCGCTCCAGCTCGCGGATCTCCCTGTAGTTGCCTCCGCGGCGATAGAGTTTATCCATTCTTTTTTCCAACTTCCAGATGCGTTTTTCGTTCCTGCGGATTTCCCTGACGATCTGCCGCCCCTGGTGTTTGTTGTAGCGGTCATAGCGGTTGTGGTGATCATGGTATTGCATTTGGCTGAGCACGGCAATGCCGGCACGGACGATTCGTGGCAACCCTTTTCTCCTGGGTTGGGCCTGAAGATCCATGGCCGTGGCCATGAATATCCCGATGATCGATGCAATGAACAGTACTCGTTTCATTTTGTGCCTCCGCTATCACTAAGCAAGGTTGTTGCCAACTTTATTGGCTGGAAATGTCCTCTTTTCAGGACAGAATGATTTAATTCGGGGAGCGGGCTTGTTGAGTCGCGCAAATAGCGCCGATCACAAATTTGCAAGCGCCTGCCCGCGAGGGCCATTGACTTCACCGCGCCGCTCCCCTAGAATTTTACAGCCGGCACAGGAGGAACATGAAAGACACCATCGCCAAGTACCTGCCGTTCATCGTCGGGGGGATCATCGGCTGGCTGATGTTCAATCCACCGCGGTGGCTGGCGCTGCACGGGCCGCTGCGGACCGCCGTCATGATCGCGCTGGCCATGGTCCTGCTCGTGGCCTTCATCGTCTACTCCATCTCGAACAGCATCCCGGCCAACGTGGCCCTGGCGCCGCATGCCGGCCCGGTCGACGCCAGCATCAGCGCCCATGCCGGGCGCATCCAGT
>JBGSPO010000069.1:0-7870 GCA_041738575.1 Candidatus Aminicenantia bacterium | reverse complement strand
CTGCCGCCGGCCAGGGCGCGTTCCCAAACCGCGGATTGCCCGGCGGAGCATTCCGGCAGCCCCTCCAGTACCCGGGCCAGCCAGTTCTGCATGTCCGGGTGGTCCAGGGCCGATTTCAGCGGACGCATATCCAGCCAGACCTCCCGGGAGTCGCTCCGGCCGTTGAGGATATCCCCTATGGCGGACAGCGAGGCGGTGAGCTCTTTCTGCAGCCACTCGCTCAGGCCCGTCTTCTTCATCACGTCCCGGGGCGCTGTGCCGGCCCCGGCCATGGCGTTCAGCCAGGTCCGCGACTCGAAGTCCATGTCGGAATTCTCGTCGCGCGCCGCCAGCATCATCCCGTCCAACAGCTCTGGGATCTCGGCGATGACCTCGCCGGGAAGCTGGGAAAGCGTTTTGTGTGAGACCGCGGCCTGGGTGAATCCCACGGCCCAGATGACGCCGAAAAGGATGGGCACGGCGAATAGGATCATGATCAACAAGCCGAAAACGGTTCGCGTTTGTTTCATGGCAGTACTCCTTTTATAATTAACGAAAAAGCGCCGGAAAAGTTCTTCCCGCGGCAGGGGGCACCCGTTCTGCCCGCTCGCCGGGGACGGAGAAAGCTTCCCATGGCGCCCTCACTCCAGGTAGAACCCGGCCGAGAAGAAGCCGACCCAGTGCTTCAGCGAATAAGGGGCGGTAATGCCGAATCCCGATTTTTTCAGGGGCAGGACCCCCTCGCTGTAGGTATCGGAATAGCGGAAGAGCTTGCCGGTCAGGTTCTTCCCCGAGGCCAGGCGCACGGTCCTGCGGATGGCCAGCAGCCCGAAGGGCATATCGTACTTGCCGCACCAATAGGTATTGCGGTAGTCCAGGTGGGAGGCGCCCCAGAGTTCCCGGGTCAGTCCCTTGAGCTTTTCATCATCCAGGGTGCCCTCGACCGCGGCCAGGGCGATGCGCCGGTCCAGTTCGATCCCCTGGGCGTGGGCTTTCTCGTCCTCGCCGAAGGGGGTGTTGGCGAAATCGCGGCCGTAGTGGTTGGCGTCGGCCGAGATCAGGAAGACGATGTCGCGGCCGAGCTGCAGCTTGTTCTCCCCGATGTATTCAGCCAGAACCGCGGCCAGGCGCGCGGACAGCTCCTCCATTCTCTCGAAGGGCATGGCCGTGACCATGATCGGGGTGATGCGGATGCCGGGATTGAAGAACTGCAGCCACGGCACCAGTGCCTCGATCGAGTGCTCCAGGGAGTGGGCCTTGTTGCTGACGATGAAGTCGTCCTTGCCCAGCGCCTTCTTGATGCGCTCGCGCAGCGGCGAAATGGCGATTTTTCCCCCCAGGCCCGTCCAGGAAGTGAATTCGTCCAGGATCAGGACACCCTGCGGGTCGCCGATCTCCTTGCGCACGGTGCCGTGGGTAACGCCGAAGATCACCGCCTCGCGGGTGCGCAGATCCCTGAACAGGGGATAGTAGACGCTGCCGGCATACAGGTAATCATCGTGGGGGGAAATGCCGGCCACCATCCCGGGGAGCGGGCCTTCCGTGGCGGCGCTCCCGGCCAGGAGGTCCAGCAGCCGCTGCATCTGCGCCGGCTGCCAGCAGAAGCCGACATCGTCGCGCACCGGGCGCATGTCCTGGGTGCCCAGGGAGAACACAAGGAACAAGGAAGCAAGGAATGTTCGCGTCTTCATTCCCGCATTGTATCATTTTGCATGGCGGGGCGGAATCGCGGAACCGCCGGCCAGTGGAGGCCTGCCTGGCGAAATGATATAATCCGGGGCATGGATGCACGCACTCGACGGCAATGGCGGGCCAATGGACGGCGAACCCTGCCTTGGCTGCTCCTGGCGCCGGCGCTTCTGGCCATTTTCTTCTGCTCTCCCGCCCAAGCCGATGATCCCCTGCCCGTTTCCGAACCGGGTATCCATACGGTGGGTAACGCCGCTGACGTGAGCCCGGAGAGTGAATTCGGCCTGGCGCTGGTCGGCGGCGGCGGGCGTTGCCCGGAAGCCTACCGCTGGCTCATCGAGCGCAGTGGCGGGGGCGACTTCGTCTTCTTGACCACCGCGACATACAGCGACCAGGAGGACGAAGAGTTCTTTGCGGAGATGAGCCGGCTGGGTGCGATCGATTCCATCACCACCCTGACCGTCGCCAGCCGCGCCAGGGCCGACGCGCCCGAAGTCGAAGGCTTCATCCGCAGCGCCGAGCTGGTTTTCATCGACGGAGGTGACCAGGCCGAGTATTACGAGCTTTGGAAAGATACAAGACTGCACCGGGCCTTGAGGGATCTCTTTGCCGCGCGGGATGTCCCGGTGGGGGGAACGAGCGCCGGCATGGCCGTTCTTTCCGGGCTGGCCTATATCCCGGAACGCCAGGGAGTGACCTCGGCCGAAGCGCTGGCCGACCCTTTCCATGCCAACATGGCGGCTATCAGAAAGGATTTTCTTCTCGAGGACTTTCTCCTTCATACCATCACCGACACCCATTGGTCGGAGCGCAATCGCTGCGGGCGCACCATCGCTTTCTTGGCGCGCATCGTAGCCGATGGTCTCGCGCCCCTGCCTTGGGCACGGGCGATCTCCTGTGACGAGCGCACCGCCGTTTGTATCGACGACCAGGCTCAGGCCGTGGTCTTCGGTCGGGATGACTCCGACGATTATGCTTATTTCATTTCATGCCGGTCCGCTCCTGACCGTTGCCTGCCCGGACAGCCGCTGCACTGGCCTGCGGCCGTCTCGATCTGGAAATTGCGCGGGAGCCATGGCGGATCGGGCCGCTTCGACCTGGCGGCATGGCAGACGGGAAGCGGAACAAGGCATGATGTGAATGTGGACAACGGAGCGTTGTCCGTGGACATTCAGACTCCCCGCTGAGGTGTTCGCCCTGTTAGCGGGTGCGACCCGGGCTATTTCAGGATAGCGCCGATCGGGGTTTCCTCGGGCAAGAAGGGGATATAGGGGCGATTGTCGGCGTCAGAAGCGGCCAGGATCATCCCCTGCGAGAGGATGCCGCGCAGCTTGGCCGGCTTCAGGTTCTTGACGATGATGATCTTGCGGCCGACCAGGTCCTCGGGCTTGTAGTGGAGGGCGATGCCGGCGACCAGGGTGCGCGTGTCCGTGCCGGTATCGATCTGCAGCTTCAGCAGCTTGTCGGCCTTCTCCACCTTCTCGGCGGCCAGCACCCGGGCCACGACCATCAACACTTTTTTAAAATCCCCGATCTCGATCAATCCCTCCACCGTTGCCGCGCCATCCCCTTGGGGGACCGGCGTCGACCGTGTTGCGCCATCCCCTTGGGGGACCGGCGTCAACTGTGTTGCGCCATCCCCTTGGGGGAGGGATGTCGTGTCTTTCTTGGCGATTTCCGTTTCTGGCATGGCGGCTCCTTTGGCTGCGGGACCCGTGGCGGGTCCTGCCTCGTTGAAAAATGCCTTGGCGTCCACGCGAGGGAACAACTGGGTTCCCTGGTTGATGGTGAAGGCCTCGGGCAGGTCTTTCCAGCCCAAGTCCGGGTCGGCGGCGTTGAAGATGGCACGCACCCTGGCGGCCGAATCGGGCAGGACGGGCGACAACAGGTTGTTAACGCTGAGGATGGCCCGGGCCAGGGTCTTCAAGACGGCGGCCAGGCGCGCCTCGTTCTCCTTTTCCTTGGCCAGGTTCCAGGGCTGGGATTCGACGATGTAGCGGTTCAAACCGTTGATGTATTCAAAGATGCATTCCAGACCGCGGTTGTACTGGTACTGGTCGAAGTGCTCCAGGACCGTTTTTTCCAGCTCGACATAGCGGTCGCGGATCTCCTCTTCCCTCTCCGTGTAGAGCGCGGCACCCTGGAAGGAATTGGCAAAATATTTTTCGATCATGCCGGTGGTGCGCGACACCAGGTTGGCCCAGTCGTTGGTCAGGTCGGTGTTGACACGGCTGATGAACCCCTCGTGGGAGAAATTGCCATCGGCGCCGATGGATGCCTCGCGCATCAGGAAATAGCGGATGGCGTCGGCGCTGAAGTGCTTGAGCAGGATATGGGGATCCAGGACGTTGCCGCTGGACTTGGACATCTTTTTCTCGTCCTTCAGCCACCAGCCGTGGATCAATTCTTTCTTGGGCAGCGGCAGCCCGGCGGCCATCAGGAACGCCGGCCAGTAAACGGCGTGGTACTTGAGGATGTCCTTGGCCATGATGTGCAGGTCGGCCGGCCAGAATGTCCTGAAGCGCTCTCCCTCGCCGAAGTAGTCGAGGGCGGTGACGTAGTTGGAAAGCGCGTCGAACCAGACGTAGATCGTCTGCTGCGGGTCGTCGGGGACCGGGATCCCCCACTTGACGGTGGAGCGGGTGACGCTCAGGTCGCGCAGTCCCATCTTGACGAACGAGACCACTTCGTTCATCCTGGAGCGCGGCGTGATGAAATCGGGATTCTCCCCGTAGAATTTCAGCAGCTTGTCGCTGTAGGCCGACAGGCGGAAAAAATAGCATTTTTCCTTTACGCGGTTGTCGGTGGGCCGTCCGCATTCGGGGCAGATCCGCTTGCCGTCGGCGGATTCCTCGACGCTGTCGGGGATGAAGTTCTCGCAGGAAATGCAGTAATGGCCGGCATATTCCCCAAGGTAGATGTCGCCCTTTTTCATGACCTGGGAGAAGATCTTCTGCACGCCCTTGACATGGGCTTCGTCGGTGGTGCGGATAAAGGCGTCGTAGTCGATGCCCAGGAGGCGCCACAACTCCTTGAAATGTTCGACCATGGAATCGGCGAGCCCTTTCGGCGTCAGCCCCTGCCTGGCGGCGCTGCGCTCGATCTTCTGGCCGTGCTCGTCGGTCCCAGTCAGAAAAAACACCCGCTGGCCCCGCAGCTTCTTGTAGCGCTTGATGACGTCGGCCAGGATGGTGGTGTAGGCATGGCCGATGTGCGGGACATCGTTCACGTAGTAAATCGGGGTGGTCAGGTAAAATTTTTCCATGGCCCTCTCCTGCTGCCTTGCGCTGAGAAACTCGGATTATAGCATAAAAAGGGCAAAAATGAGGGTTTTTCCCGGGCCGGGAGCGTTAAAAGGAGATCTTGAGCGGCTTGGTGTCTTCTTTTTTATCTTTTTCCGACTTGACGGCCTTGTCCGGCCCCTTTTCCGCTGCGGCTTCGATCCGGGCGGGCAAGGGCTCGCCGCCGCCGGCGATGCCGCTGGCCTTCTGCCAGAGTTCAACCAGCTTCCTCTCCAGGTCCTCCAGGACGGGGATGCTCTCTTTTTCGATCTCCCTCTCGGCCTCGCGCACCATGGCGGCGATCTCGCCTTTCATTTCCCCGGGCAGGTTGCTGCCCCGGCTCAGCTGGTTGAGGGCGTAGATCTGGTTGATGACCTTGTTCTTCTTGTGGATGGTTTCGCGCTTCTTCAGGTCGAGATCAGACAATTTTTTCGCTTCCTCGCGGAGTTTCTCGACTTCTTCCTTGCTCAGCAGGCCCGACTGGGAGATCAGGATCTCCTTCTTGTTCTTGCTGGACAGGTCCAGGGCCGAGACGTTCATGATCCCGTTGATGTTGATGCTGAACGTGACCTCGATGCGCGGGATGCCGCGCGGCGCGCGCTTGATGTCCAGCAGGGTGAACTTCCCGAGCAGCTTGTTCTCTTCGGCGATCTCGCGCTCGCCCTGGGAAATCTCGATGTCGACCTCGCTCTGGTTGTCCTCGGCCGTGGAGAAGACCAGGCTGCGGCTGGTGGGGATAGTGGTGTTGGCGTTGATGATGCGTGTAAAGGCGCCGCCGAAGGTCTTGACGCCCAGCGAGAGCGGCGTGACGTCGAGCAGCAGTATGTCCTTGCTGTCGCCCTTGATGATCGAGCCCTGCATCGCGGCGCCCATGGCCACGATCTCGTCGGGGTTGACCTTGCGGTTGGGCTCGCGCTTGAAGAACTCCTTGACCTTGTGCTGGATGAAGGGGATGCGCGTCGAGCCGCCCACCAGCAGGAACTCGTCGATGTCGTTGATGCGCAGGTTGGCGTTTTGCAGGGCCCGGGCGCATATTTCCAGGGTCGACTCGACGTCCTTCTTGATCAGGTTCTCGAACTCGGTGCGGCGCAGGTACTTGATCAGGTGCAGGGGGCCGTCCTCGGACTCGGCGATGAAGGGCAGGTTGATCTCGCACTCGTCGACCGCCGACAGCTCGATCTTGGCGTTCTCCGCCGCTTCGCGGATGCGCTGCAGGGCCGCCTTGTCCCGCGCCAGGTCGATGCGATGCTCAGAGACAAATTCCTGGGTCAATTTCTGGGTCAGGGTGATGTCGAAATTGTTGCCGCCCAGGTGGGTGTTGCCGGCCGTGGCCAGAACCTTGATGATGCCGTTCTGCACATCCAGCACCGAGATGTCGATGGTGCCGCCGCCGAAGTCATAAACGATGATCTTGGCTTTCTTTTTCAGGTCGATGGAATAGGCCAGCGAAGCCGCGGTGGGCTCGTTGATGATGCGCTTGACGTTGAGCCCGGCGATGCTGCCGGCATCCTTGGTGGCCTGGCGCTGGGAATCGTTGAAATATGCCGGGACAGTTACAATGACGCTGTCGATGGGGTCGCTCAGGTAGCGGTCGGCCGCGTCCTTGAGCTTGAGCAGGATCATGGCCGATATCTCTTCCGGGGCGTAGATCTGGTTGTTGACCTCGATGCGCAGCAGGTCGTCGCCGTGCTTGATGATGTGGAATGGGAACTCCTGCAGGTAGGGCTCGACCTCAGAGTATTTTTTCCCCATCAGGGTCTTGACCGAGGAAATGGTGTTGAGCGGGTTGGTGATCATCTGGCTCTTGGCCGGCTGGCCGACCAGCCTTTCGCCGCTGGCGGTGAAGGCGACGATCGACGGCAGCAGCCGGTGCCCTTCCGGAGTGAGGATAATCTCCGGGGTCGTGCCTTCCAGGTAGGCGATGGCTGATTTGGTGGTGCCGAGGTCAATGCCTAATATCTTACCCATCTCGCTGGTTTTCTACCATAGCGTTTTTGAAAAGTCAATCAGTTTTTCCGTAAGGGGGGCCTCCCCCGACTCTTGACTAATCGTTTGTTTTACGCTATGATGCTCATCAATGCCGGGATAGCTCAGTAGGTAGAGCGGTAGACTGAAAATCTGCGCGTCCGTGGTTCGATTCCGCGTCCCGGCATTTTACTTGACTCCCCGCCGGCGATTTGCTACTATTTTTCAATGCAGACCCCGTTGGCATCCATCGTTTCCCGCTTCAAGAACAAGAAGGTGGCCGTCTGGGGCGACCTGATCCTCGACCAGTATGTGTTCACCTCGGCCGGCAGGGTGTCGCGCGAAGCGCCGGTGCTGGTCACCGAGTTCGAGAAGAACGAGTACCGCCTGGGCGGCGCCGGCAACGTGGTGATGAACCTGCTGACCCTGGGGGCGCAGCCGCTGCCCGTGGGTTTCGTAGGCAAGGATGCCCCCGGGGGCATCCTGCTGGGCCTGCTGCGCGAGCAGGGGATCGCCACCCGCCACCTGGTGTCGGCCGAAGGCTTTCAGACGCCCCTGAAAAGCCGCATCCTGTCCGGCGGTGACAACACCAAAAAGCAGCAGATTCTGCGCATCGACACCCTGCCCCCCGGACCGGCAGGCGAGCGGGCGCGGCTCAAGCTGGTCAAGGCCCTGTTCTCGGCGCTGGCGGCGAGCGACCTGCTGGTCCTTTCCGACTACCTGGCCCAGGCCGTCATCCCCGCCGTTTTTCAAGCCGTCAGGAACAAGTTCCCGGGGAAGCTGAGTATCGCGGATTCGCGCAACAACCTGCTGGATTTTTCCGGCGTGGCCCTGGCCACCCCCAATGAGCCCGAGATCAGGAGCCTGTTCCCGGAAAAGAGATTCCTGGAGGACGAAGATTTTCTCGGCGCCGGCAGCGAGCTGCTGGGACGGCTGGGCGCGCGCGGGGTGGTCTT
>JBGSPO010000064.1:0-5048 GCA_041738575.1 Candidatus Aminicenantia bacterium | reverse complement strand
GCGGTGCGGCCGCTCAAACGCTGATCAAAACCGGGGACGAAGCCCTGGGCTCCCGGAAATATGCCGATTTCCAGACCCCCCAGTTTTGCGGCACCTCGTGCCATGGCGACATCTACCAGCAGTGGCGGCAGGCCATGATGTCCCAGGCCTACACCCATCACTGGGACGAGATCGAATACTTCAAGCTGGCCGTGCCCCACGCCGGGAAGGACAGCGTGGTGGCTGGCGTCAAGGCGGGCTGCAACGGCTGCCACACGCCGATCGCCTTCATGGCCGGCGACGTGCCGCCGCCGCTCCCCGAAAAGAACAGCCGGGCCAACGAATCAGTCTCCTGCGACGTCTGCCATACCGTGACTGGCTTTGCCGGCGATACGCCCTTCAACTTCAATTTCATCTCCGAGCCGGGGAAGAACAAGTATGGCCCGCGCGAGGGAAAGAATTCTCCCGAGCACAACCTGGTCAAATCAACCTTTCTCGGCCAGGCCGAGTTTTGCGGCGCCTGCCACAATGAAAAGAGCCCGTACGGCGTCTGGGTCAAGTCCACCCATCTGGAATGGAAAGCCGGCCCCTACGCCAGGGAAGGAGTGCGCTGCCACGACTGCCATATGACCTACGCCGAGGGCTATTCCGCGGCCATGGGCAACAAGTACCCCGACGTGCGCCAGCACCTGTTCCACGGCGCCCATGATCCGGGCAAGGTGCAGGGGACGGTCGAGCTGCGCATCCATCCCGACATCCGCGAGGCCGAGCCCGGCGACAAGGTGAAGTTCACCGTGGCTTTATTCAACCAGAAAACGGGCCACAAGTTCCCCAGCGGTTCGGTCGAGGACCGCATCGTCTGGATGCACGTACAGGCGGTCGATGCCCAGGGGAAGGTGTATCATCTTCCGGTGGACAAAAAAGGCTTTGCCGGCGAGGAATACACCATCGGCAGCGACGTGCTGGCCTACCAGGACATGGGCATCGCCCTGAACCTCCCGGATTTCAAGGGCGTGCAGCGGGACGGCATCCCCATTGGCGACCGCATCTTCCGCATGCCCTATTTCGACCCCCAGGGGCGCATGACCATCCAGCAATGGAACACCAAGTCCCAGGGCGTCGACTACCGCATCGGGCCGCGCGAGACCAAGCTGGAGACCTGTACCTTCACCCTGCCGCAGGACATCGCCATCGGGCCGCTGAAGGTCACGGCTGTTTTGAACTACCAGAAACTGGTCAAGCCGGTGGCTGATTTTCTCGGTGTGCCCGCCGAGGAGGCGGAGATCATCAGGGTTAACGAGCATGCGACGGCTATCGATGTCGTCGATTGAGGAGACACCCATGAAAAAAGCGGTTTTGACTTGCTTTTTGACGTTCTTTGTCCTGGGGGCGGCTGATATTCTGAATGGTATGCCGGCTTTTGCCCGTAAGTACCAGATGTCGTGCAAGACCTGCCACAGCCCTTTCCCCAGGCTGAAGCCCTATGGCGAGGAATTCGCCGGCAACGGCTTCGTGCTCAAGGACAAGGAGGCGCCGCGCTATACCGCCGACACCGGCGACGCAGAGCTGTCGTTGATCCGCGACCTGCCCATCGCACTGCGCCTCGAGGCCTTTGCCTCGTTCAACAGCGGCAACGGCAAGAGCCTCGACATGTCGACGCCCTACCTGGTCAAGCTGCTGTCGGGGGGCGAACTTTTTCGCAACGTTTCCTACTATTTCTATTTCTTCTTCAGCGAGCGGGGCAAGATCGCCGGGCTGGAGGACGCCTTCATCATGTTCAACGACCTGGTCGGCGACCTGGACGTGGCCGTCGGCCAGTTTGCCGTCTCCGACCCGCTGTTCAAGGGCGAGCTGCGCCTGACCTACGAATCATACAAGATATACAAGGCCCGGCCGGGGCTTTCTGGGATCGACCTGACCTATGATCGCGGCATTATGCTCACCTACGGCCTGAAGGGCGGTACCGACCTGGCGCTGGAGATCGTCAACGGCAGCGGCATCGGCGACAGCGAGGCCAACCCCGGCGGTCGCTTCGACGCCGATAAATACAAGAACTTCCTCGGACGCATATCGCAGGGCCTTGGCGAAAATTTCCGTGTCGGCGCGTTCGGCTATATCGGCAAGGAGCAGGGGCCGAATGGCCTGGTCAACAGCATGTGGATGGCCGGCGCCGATGCCACCTGGACCTCGCCCAAGCTGGAGCTAAACCTGCAGTACGTGGAGCGGCGTGACAAGAACCCCTTTTTCCTGCTGGGATCCCCCGAGCTCGTTACCCGTGGCGGCTTTGCCGAGCTGATCTTTCTGCCGCGCGGCGACGACAGCCCCTGGTATGGGGCAGGCCTGTTCAACTGGGTCGAATCCGAACAGGACGACCTGGACTACACGGCCGGCACCCTGCACGGCGGCTGGCTGCTGCGGCGTAATTTCCGCCTGGTAGGCGAGGCGACCTACTCCTTTCGCTCGAGTTACGGCAGGTATCCCCGCTTCGGTATCGGCCTGGTCACGGCGTTCTAGGGAAGCCCTGGGCTAGTTCGTTCCCGGGTCGCCCGCGTCTGCGCGGGGCGGTGTGGCCGCGTCGAGCATGATCTGCTGGATGCGGGCGATGGTGGCCTCGGTGTCGCTGACGATCCCTTCGCGCAGCTTCATGTTGTCCAGCAGCTGCAGGGCCAGGGTCCTCAGCAGCGGTGCCGCCGGGTCGGCCTGGTGCAGGGCGGCCAGCTTGCGGATCAGGGGATGGCCGGGATTGATCTCCAGGACGCGCTTGGAGAGCGGGTAGTCCTTGTTGACCATCCTCATGATCTTCTCCATCTGCACCGAGGGGCCGTCGGCGGGGTTGAGCAGCAGGCAGGGGCTGTCGACCAGGCGCCTGGATATCTTCACGTCCTGGACCTGCTCGCCGTAGACTGTCTTCAAATAGGTGATGAGGCCCTCCGCTTCCTTGACTGCGGCATCGTCGCCGGAAGCCGCTTTCTCCTCCAGCGGGATATCGACGCTCTCGGCCATCTTGAAGGGCTTCTTGTCGAACTCGTGCAGGTGGTCGAGGACGAACTCGTCGAGGGGATCGGTCAGGAACAAGACCTCGTGGTCCTGCTTGCGGAAGATCTCCAGGGCCGGGTTCTTCTCGATCGTTTGCCGGTCGGCGCCGCCCAGGAAGTAGATCTCGCCCTGCTTCTCGCCCATGCGCCCGACGTATTGCTTCAGGTCGATCCGCTCGTCGCCCTGGGTCTTGGAGCTGGAGAAGAGGAGCAGCGGCGCCAGCTTTTCGCGGTTGTCGAAGTCGTTGACCGCGCCTTCCTTGAAGTTTTTATTGAAATTTTTCCAGATGTTGAGGTACTTGTCGCGCTCCTTGTCCTTGAGCGCTTCCAGGTGCTCCAGCAGCTTCCTGACCACGTGCTTGCGGATCTTGTCGATGCGCACGTTGTTCTGGAACGTCTCGCGCGAGATGTTCAGCGGGATCTCCTCGGAGTCGATGATGCCCTTGACGAAGCGCAGGTACTCGGGCAGGATCTCCTTGGAGCCCTTCTGGATGAGGACCTTGCGGGAATAGAGGTCGACCCCGGGCTCGGTCTTCATCAGCCCCAGCAGCTCGAACGAAGTCTTGGGAACGTACAGCAGCGCGTGGAACTGCACCGGGGCATCGGACGAGAGGTGCAGCCAGGTTTCCGGCTCCTCCTGGGTGTTCTCGAAGAACTTGTAGAAATCCGCGTAGTCCTTTTCGGCCAGCTTGGATTTGGGCTGGGTCCAGACGGCGTCGCGGCGCTCGATCTTCTCCCCGTCCAGGATGATGGGGAAGGGTACGAACTTGGAGTGCTTGAGGATGATGTTCTTCAGGCGGTAAGTTTCCAGGTATTCCTTTTCGTCCTTCTTCAGCAGCAGTTCGATGCGCGTGCCGCGCCCCTCCTTTTCAGCCGCCTCGATCGTGTAGCTGCTCTCGCCCGTGGACTTCCACAGCCAGGCCTTGCCGTCCTTCTGCCAGGAGCGGGTCGTGATGTGGATCTCCTTGGCCACCATGAAGCTGGAGTAGAAGCCGACGCCGAACTTGCCGATCAGGTCCACCTGGCCGGCGACCTGGCTCTGCTTCAGCCGCTTCAGGTAGTCCAGGGTGCCCGAGTGGGCGATGGTGCCGATGTTCTGCACCAGCTCGTCGTGCGTCATGCCCACGCCGTTGTCCTCGACCACCAGCTTGCCGTGCTTCTTGTCCATGGTGATGGTGATCTTCAGCTCCTGGTCCCGGCCCTCGAGATCGGGCACGGTCAGGAACTCGAACTGCATCTTGTTCAGGGCGTCGGCGGCGTTGGACACCAGCTCGCGCAGGAACACTTCCTTGTTTTTATAGAGCGAGTAGACCAGGATGTCGAGCAGCTGCTTGACCTCCGACTGGAATTCGAATGTCTGTTCTTTTTCCTCGGCCATTGTTTTTCTCCTTTGAATCCGCGCATCCATTATACCATTGCTGTCAAGAAGGCCGTCAAGGGCCCGCGTGCGGAATGCCGGCATGGTTGAAAAAAAAAGCCGCTTTCGCTAAAATGATCCCTGCCGCAACATTGTGCCGGCAACGCAACAAGGAGGAAAAATGGCTGTGACCGTGACCGGGAAAAACTTGAAGATCGAAGATGTGTATAAGGTGGCCTACGGCCTGGAGAAGGTCGAGCTCCACCCTGACGCCGTGGAGCGGATCAAGGCCTGCCGAGCCTTCATCGAGAAGCGCATCGAGGCGCGCGAGATCATGTACGGCGTCAACACCGGCATCGGCGAATTTTCCGAGGTGGTGCTGACCGACGATCAGGTCGGCCAGTTCCAGAAATACCTGATCTACAACCATGCGGCCGGCATCGGTGAGCCGGTGCCCGTTCCCGAGGTGCGCGCGGCCATGCTGGCGCGCATCAACGTCCACGCCAACGGCTTTTCCGGCTGCCGACCCGAGATCACCCAGACCTACGTGGCCATGCTGAACAAGGGCGTGACGCCGGTGGTCTGCAACAAGGGCAGCGTCGGCGCCTGCGGCGACCTGGCGCCCATGAGCCAGATCGCGCTGCTGCTCATGGGCGAGGGCGAGGCTTTTTACCAAG
>JBGSPO010000052.1:0-2665 GCA_041738575.1 Candidatus Aminicenantia bacterium | reverse complement strand
CTCGAACGGCTTGGTAATATAATCGTCGGCATAACGCTCCAGGCCGGCCACCACCTCTTCGACCAGGGCCTTGCCGGTCAGCATGACGATGAACGAGTTGGCGGAGGAGGGGTGGGCTTTTAATTCCCGGCAGACAGCGAAGCCGTCCATGTCCGGGAGCAGGAGATCGAGCAAAACCAGCTCGGGAGGGGCCGTCCGGGCCAGGCGCAACCCTTCCTGGCCCGTCCCGGCGCTGTCAACGGCGAAGCCTTCGCGCTGCAGGATAAACGCCAAGCTTTTTCTCAGGTTGACATCGTCCTCGATGAAAAGGATGCGCGCGGGGGGTGGGGCTGCTTCGGTCATGATTGACAAAATTATAACACAAGCCTCACGTGACGCAAACAATCGTCCATTATATTCCAGCCATGCTCGAAACCTTTTTTGCGCGCGGGCTTTCCGCAACCGTGAGCAGGCGCTCTTTCATTCACGCATCCATCATCTTATCAAAGGAGGATTAACATGTTTGACACGGGCAACACCGGATTCATGCTGCTGGCGACCAGCCTGGTCATGCTGATGACCCCGGGGCTGGCTTTTTTCTACGGCGGCCTGGTCGGGCGCAAGAACGTCCTGGCCATCATGATGCAGAGTTTCGTCTCCATGGGCTGGACCACGGTACTCTGGTATGTTTTCGGCTACTCCCTTTGCTTCTCCGGGGGGGAAGGCAAGATCATCGGCGACCTGAACATGGTCTGCCTGAAGGGAGTTACGCCCGAAACGCTCCTGGCAGGCAACAACATCCCCCTGATGGTATTCATCGCCTACCAGATGATGTTCGCCATCATCACCCCGGCGCTGATCACGGGCGCCTTCGCCAACCGCGTCCATTTCAAGGCCTATATGCTTTTTCTCACGGCCTGGCTGGTGTTCGTCTACTTCCCCATGGTCCACATGGTCTGGGGAGGCGGGTTGCTGCAGAAACTGGGCGTGCTTGATTTTGCCGGGGGTATCGTCGTCCACGCCATTGCCGGCATGGCCGCCCTGGCCTCGGTTTTTTACGTCGGACGCCGCAAGGTCTTGGACAAGGGCATGCACAGCATCCCGCTCATCGCCCTGGGGACCGGCCTGCTATGGTTCGGCTGGTACGGGTTCAATGCCGGTTCCGAATTGCGCGCCGACCGCATCACGGCGCTGGCTTTCCTCAACACCGACATCGCCGCCTCCTTCGCGGCCATCACCTGGATGGCCATCGAATGGGTGCGCTCGCGCAAGCCAAAGTTCGTCGGCCTGCTGACGGGCGCCGTCGCCGGCCTGGCCACCATCACCCCGGCGGCCGGCTACGTATCGCCGGGGGCTGCGGTCCTCATCGGCATCATCTCCGGCCTGTTCTGTTATTATGCGGTGGCCTTGAAGAACAAAATGGCCTGGGATGACGCTCTTGACGTTTGGGGAGTGCACGGCGTGGGCGGCACCCTGGGCGTGGTGCTGCTTGGCGTCTTTGCCTCGCTCTCGGTCAATGCCGCGGGCAGCAACGGCCTGCTCCACGGCAACGTCGCATTCTTTTTCAAAGAAATACTGGCCGTGCTCGGGGCGAGCGCGTATGCGTTCATCTTCACCTACGCCATGCTCTGGCTGATCAACAAAATCACGCCGGTTCGCGTAAGCGAGGCGGACGAGCAGGGCCTGGACGAGTCGCTGCACGGAGAACAAGCCTACGAGATGTAAGCGCGCGCAACGGGGCGGGGGAAAGCCCTCGCCTCGTTTTTCTTATTCAGCTATAATTCAGCGGTTTGACATCGCCAACCCAATTGGGCCGCTCAAGGAGAACGCATGAAAAAGTTCATTGTCACGATGTGGATCTGCCTGTTTGCCGCCGCCTTGCTTCCGGGCGCGGTCACCGGCCAGGTCGACCTGGCCAGCCGCTATATCTGGCGCGGCTTCGACCTGCTGCCCGACAACCATGCGGCCATCCAGCCTTCATTCACCGCCGATCTGGGCAAGAGCGGGTTTTCTCTCAACATCTGGAGCAGTTTCGCCCTGGCTCAGCGCGGCATGCTCAAATACTCCGACGAGATCGACCTGACCCTTTCCTACAAGTTCGCCATGCCGGAGGGATGGGATCTGTCCGCCGGCTTCACCCACTACGGCTACTGGTTCGCGGAGGATTTCCGCTTCAAGGACAGCACCTCCCAGGAAGTGTACGTCACTGCCGCCAGGACCGATCTGCCGCTGTCCCCGACGCTTTCGCTCTACTACGATTTCAACCTGGGCAGCGGCCTTTATATGACCGTCGGCGGCAGCCATGAGCTGAAGGTGAACGAAAAAGTGAGCGTGAAAGCGGGCGGGCTCATCGGCTTCAACAGCCGGCAGTATATCGACAAGACAGGGTTCTCCGACATCGATCTCTACATCAAGGCGCCCTTCGCCCTGGGCCGGCTGACGCTGACCCCCTCGCTCAACGTGATGATCCCGCTGCTCGACGAGGTCAACGAGGACGTGGAGTTCTGGTTCGGCTTTTCCGCGGCCATTTAAGCGGAAATTTTTTTTGCCGGGCCGGTTGGCGCCTATCTGCCGTGCTTCAGGGTCAGGTAGATGCTGATGGCATTGATGGCCGCCGGGGTCATGCCAGGGATGGCGGCCGCCTCGCGCAGCGTGGCCGGCCGCGCCCTGGCCAGCTTCTGCCGCA
>JBGSPO010000033.1:0-4138 GCA_041738575.1 Candidatus Aminicenantia bacterium | reverse complement strand
CAGGGCGACGGCTGGCACTGGCAGGTCCAGCACACGGCCGGCTTCGCCCATCCGCTGGGGGACGTTTTTTTCCTGCGCCCGCTTTTCGGACGCGGCCCCCTGAGCGTGCGCGGGGGGAACGCCTGCCTGCTGGACACCGGTTTTAATTCCCAAGCCGGTTTCAGGACCACGCGCCTGGCTGCCTACAAGATGATCCTCGATTTTTCCGCTCTTCCCGTTTCCTGGCTGGTCTACCCCGGCGGCCAGAGCGGCCACCCCCTCAGCCCGGCCTATGACGACCAGCTGGAGCCGTACCTTTCCCAGAAATACTTTAAACTGGAGGAGCCGGGAAGGCGCCGCCATTGCCTGCGCCTGCAGCCGCAGGCAGGGAAGGCCGCCGCGCTCTAGGCTGCCCCGAGTTGTGCCGCAATCACCAAAGCGGCATGGCATGGTCGCGGTTTTTTTGCTATACTGGCAGCAATGGCCAAAAAAGAAAACCGCATCGCCATCGCCTTCAAGAGCGACTTGAAGTACACCGAGCTGAGCGTCCTGGTGCTGGGCTTCATCAGGAAATTGCTGGACATCGCCGATGACGTCTTTTTCAAGATCGAGATCTCGCTGCGCGAGGCGACCAACAACGCCATCGTTCACGGCAACGGCCGGGACCTGAACAAGCTCGTGCATATGGAATTCGTTTGGGACAGGTCGTTCCTGCGCATCCATGTCCGCGACGAGAACAGCCGCATGGTGAACCTGCAGGAAGTGGAGGACAAGATCCACAACTGCCACCTGCTTTCCTTCAACGGCCGCGGCATCATGATCATCCGCAGCTATATGGACCGCTTTGAGTTTCATTGCCGCCCCGGCGGCAGCGAAGTGGTCATGGAGAAGAAGCTCCCGTGAACCTGCTGTGCTTCGACACCACGTCGCGCGACGCCTCGATCGCCGTGCTGCGTGACGACGAGATCCTTTTGGAATACAATTTCTCTTCGCGCGATGACCTGTCGGCCATGCTCATCCCCAGCCTGGAGTTCCTGCTGCGCTCGCTGGGCCTGGGCGTGCCGCAGATCGACCTGTTCGGCGTAGCGGTCGGGCCCGGGCTTTTCACCGGCATTCGCGTGGGCCTGGCCACTCTCAAGGGCCTGAATTTCGCCAGCGGCAAACCCGTGGTCGGGGTGAACACCCTCGAGGCGCTGGCATTCAAGTTCTCCGACACCCGGCACACCGTGGTGCCCTTGATCGACGCCCGCAAGGGGGAAGCCTACATTGGCGCCTACCGTTTCCTCCCGCCCGGTGCCGGCGGCGAGCGGATCGAGCTGCTCGCCCCCTGCCTGCTGCGGGTGGAGGACGCCGTCCCCCTGCTGGCTCCATTCCCGGACAAGGTTTTCGTCGGCAGCGGTGCCGAGAACCATGGCGACCTGCTGCGGCAAAAATTCCCCGACAGCCGCCTCCTGTATCGCTCCAATTTCCTGGCCAGCGAGATCGGCCGCATCGCCCTGAGACGCTTCCACCTGCAGCAGTACGTGACCGACCTGCAGCAGCTGCATCCGGTCTATATCCGCAAGCCCGATGCCGAGAGCCACCTTGAGCGCAAGTCCCGCAACGCGGATTAGGCTGGCGCGGGCCTCCGATCTTTCGGCCGTGGAGCAAATCGAGCGCGAACAATTCGCCAACCCCTGGTCACGGGAGTATTTCGCCGCCGAGCTGACCAACCGCTTTTCCCATTTTTACATTGCCGAGGCCGGCCCGGAAAGCGGGTGCGACCCCCCGGGGTTGGTCCCGGGTTGCCGGGAGGACCCCCTAATCGGCTTTTTGCTCTTCTGGCGGCTGGCAGGGGAACTCGAGTTGCACAAGATCGCCGTGGGCAGCGCCTGGCAGCGCCGCGGCCATGCCGCACGCCTGCTGGAATTTTTCATCCAGGCCGGGCGCTCCTGGGGCAGCGAGCGTGCCGTGCTGGAGGTGCGGACATCCAATGTCGCGGCCATCCGCCTCTATGAAAGATTCGCCTTTCGTCCCGTCGGCAGGAGGCGCGATTATTACACGTTGCCGGTGGAGGATGCGCTGCTCTACGAATTCGTTTTCAGCGGAACGGGAAAGGAATTATAGGAGATCGCGGTCGCGGCGGATGCTGTCCTCGATGCTCATTTTTTCTGCGATCCAGAAATCGAGGCTGGTCTTGGAAAAAATGGCGATGATCCCCGGGTCGAACTGCTGTCCGGAGTGCTTCAGCAGTTCGCTGGCGGCATTCTCGAAACGCAGGGCCTTCTTGTAAGGGCGGTCGGAGGTCATGGCGTCGATGGCGTCGGCGATATTGAATATCCTGGCCCCCAATGGAATGCTCTCCCCGGACAGGCCTTCGGGATAGCCGCTGCCGTCGAAGGCTTCATGGTGGTGCAGCACGATCTGGGCGGCTTCCTCCAGGAACTTGATGCGCTTGAGCACATTGTAGCCGATGACCGGATGGCGTTTCATCACCAGCCATTCTTCGGGGTCCAGCCCGCACGGCTTGCGCAGGATGGCGTCCGGGATGCCGATCTTGCCGATGTCGTGCAGCAGGGCGCCGTATTCGTAGATCTTCAGGATGTTCTTGTCGCAGATGCCCATCAGCTCGGCCAGCTTGAGCGTGAATCGCACCACGCGCAGCGAATGGCCCTGCGTCTCGGTGTCCCGGGTGTCCAGGGCGGTGACCATGGCCCGCAGGGTGAAAGTGTAGGTCTTGTCCAGCTCGATCAGCGCCTGCTTCAGCTCACTGGTCCGCTCCTCGACCATTTTTTCCAGCTGCTTTTGGTATTCCTTGTTCTCCAGGACCAAGCGCCTTTTTTCCAGGGCCTTGTTGGCGACGAAGGCGACCTCGTTGAGCTTGAACGGCTTGGAAACGTAGTCGTAGGCGCCCTTGGACATGGCGGCGATGGCCGACTCGATGTCCTTGACCGCGGAGATCATGATGACCATCACGTCCTCGTCCAGCGCCTTGACCTCCTCGAGCAGGTCCAGGCCGGTCTTGCCGGGCATGCGGATATCGGACATCAGCAGGTCGATGTCGCCGGCCGCCTTGAATTTTTCCATGGCCTCGAAGGCGTTGGCCGCCAGCAGGCAATCGTAGCCTTCGTTCTCCAGGAAATCGCGCAGCAGCTCGCGGATGTCTTTCTCGTCGTCGGTGATCAGTATCTTTCCCTTTCTCATCGCCTTCAGGATAGCAGAGGGGAAATTTTTAGTAAAGCCAACCGGCAGCGCTCCACGTTTTGCCCCTCCGGGCTCAGTAGCGGTAATGGTCGGGCTTGAACGGGCCATCGGCCGGGATGCCCAGGTAGGCGCACTGCTCGGGGGTCAGGCGGGTGAGCGTGACTCCCAGCGCGTCCAGGTGCAGGCGGGCCACTTCCTCGTCCAGCTGCTTGGGCAGTATGTAGACCTTCCTCTCCAAACCGCCCTTGGCCAGTTCGATCTGGGCCAGGCACTGGTTGGTGAAGCTGCAGCTCATGACGAAGCTGGGATGGCCGGTGGCGCAGCCCAGGTTGACCAGGCGCCCCTCGGCCAGGACGATGATCGAGCGACCGGAATTCAGCGTCCACTTGTCCACCTGGGGCTTGATGGTCATCTTCCGGCAGCCGGGGGTGTTCTCCAGGTAATGCATGTCGATCTCGCTGTCGAAGTGGCCGATATTGCAGACGATGGCCTCGTTCTTCATCATTTCCATGTGGCGGCCGCTGATGACATCGCGGTTGCCGGTGGCGCTGACGAAGATGTCGCCGATGGGGGCCATGGCCTCCATGGTGGAGACTTCATAGCCCTCCATGGCCGCCTGCAGGGCGCAGATGGGGTCGATCTCGGTGATGACCACCCGGGCGCCGAAACCGCGCATGGACTGGGCGCAGCCCTTGCCCACGTCGCCGTAGCCGCAGACCACGACTTTCTTGCCGGCCATCATGATGTCGGTGGCGCGCTTGATGCCGTCGGCCAGGGACTCGCGGCAGCCGTAGAGGTTGTCGAACTTGGACTTGGTCACCGAATCGTTGACGTTGATGGCCGGGAAGAGCAGGCTGCCCTCGGCATGCATCTGGTAGAGGCGGTGCACGCCGGTGGTCGTTTCCTCGGACACGCCGCGGATGCGGGCGCCGGCGCGGGTCCAGCGCTGCGGGTCGCACGCGAATGACGCACGCAG
>JBGSPO010000019.1:0-4425 GCA_041738575.1 Candidatus Aminicenantia bacterium | reverse complement strand
AGCGAGGTCACGGAGATCCCCGCCGGGGACGGGCCGCTGCTCATCGCCAGCGGGCCCCTGACCAGCCCGGCCCTGGCCCAGGCCCTCTCCGGGCTGACCATGAGAAAGCACCTTTACTTTTTCGATGCCACCTGCCCGCTGCTGCGCGCCGAGAGCATCGATTTTTCGCGGCTGTTCGCGGCGTCGCGCTACGAGAAGGGCGAGGCCGATTTCTGGAACATCCCCCTGGACCGGGAGCAGTACGAGGCCTTCAGCGGCGAGCTCGCCCGCGGCGAGACCGCCGAGCCCCACGAGTTCGAAAAGCGCATCTTTTTCGACGCCTGCCTGCCGGTGGAGGAGATCGCCCGCAGCGGGCCGCAATCGCTGGCTTTCGGGCCGCTGAAGCCGGTCGGCCTGGTCGATCCCCGCAGCGGCGCGCGTCCCTTCGCCGTGGTGCAGCTGCGCCAGGATGACCTGAAAAAGAATTTTTACCAGCTGGTCGGCTTCCAGACGCGCCTGAAGCACGGCGAGCAGAAGCGCATATTCCGCACCCTGCCCGGGCTGGAGCGCGCCGAGTTCGAGCGCTTCGGCCGCCTGCACCGCAACACCTACATCAATGCCCCCCTGATCCTCAACCGCTTTTCCCAGAGCAAGCGGGAGCGCCGCGTCTATTTTGCCGGCCAGGTCTCCGGGGTGGAGGGCTACGTGGAATCGGTCGCCTCGGGCCTGGCCTGCGGCCTTTTCGCCGCCCGCGACGCGCTGGGGCTGGAGCGGCACGAATTGCCGGAGACCACGGCCTGCGGGGCGCTGCTGGCCCACATCGCCCAGGCCGACTGGCGCGATTTCCGCCCCAGCAAGTTCACTTTCGGCCTGCTCCCCGAGGCGGGGGTGGAGAGCCGCGACAAGAAGAAAAAAAAGGAACTGAAGGCCGAGAGGGCCTGCCAGGCGCTGGAACAATGGATCACGAAAGCCGCGATCTGAGAAAGTACATCGCCTACCTGCGCGATATCAAGCAGTATTCGCCGCATACGGTCAAGGCCTATGCCATCGACATCCGCCAGTTCCAGGAATTCTTTGCCGCCAACCGCCTGGAGCTGACCAAGGGCAATATCCGCGACTTCATCGCCCATGTCTTCGCCCGGAGCCGCAACAAGGCCACGGTGGCACGCAAGATCTACGCCGTCCGCTCGTTCTACGGCTACCTGGTCAGGAACGGTGCCCTGGAGCACAACCCGCTCGAGGGCATCAGCTCCCCGAAGCAGGAGCGCAAGATCCCGCGCATCCTGACCGAGAACGAGATGCAGGAGTTCCTGGACGCGCTGCCCGAGGAGAATTTCCTGCAGCTGCGCAACAAGGCCCTTTTTGAATTCCTCTACGCCACCGGCCTGCGCATCTCGGAACTGACCGGGCTGCGCCGCGGCGACATCCATTTCCCCGAGCGCCTGGTGCGCGTCCTGGGCAAGGGGCGCAAGGAGCGCATCGTGCCGTTCCACGAGCAGGCCGCCGCCATCATGGATCGCTACCTGCAGCGCCTGCACCTGGAGTTCCCCCAGGCGCAGGACCGGGTCTTCGTCAACTCCCGCGGCGGCAGCCTCACGCCGCGCTCGGTCGAGCGCATCCTGCCGGCGGTCTACCACGGCCTGGTCAACTCCCGGCAGCGCATCCATCCCCACCTGCTGCGCCATTCCTTCGCCACCCACCTGCTGCAGCGCGGGGCGAACCTGCGCGTCATCCAGGAGCTGCTGGGCCATTCCAGCCTGGCCACCACCGAGAAATACACCAACCTGAATCTGTCCGACCTGCTGCAAACGTACAAAAAGTTCCATCCCCGGGACCACGCATGAAAAGGAAGACCCTTTTTTTCCTGTTCAAGCTCGCGCTCGGCGTCGGGCTGCTGCTGTACCTGGTGCTGGTCATCGCCCGGCCGCGGGAGATCCTCGCGGTCCTCGGCGGGGCCTCCCTGCCGCTGCTGCTGTTGGCCTTCGCCCTGCACGCCTTCGGCTTCCTGTTCTCGGCCAAGCGCTGGAAGCTGATCCTGGACCAGCAGGGAGCGGGCTTCTCGTCCGGGCAATTGTTGCGCTCGCTGCTGGTCGGCTCCTTTTTCAACCTCTTCCTGCCGACGCGCTTCGGCGGCGACGTGGTCCGCGTCAGCGACACGCGCCGCATCGGCAGCGGCATGACCGGGTCCCTGGCCGTGGTGGTCTACGAGCGTATGAGCGGCATCGTCGCCCTGCTGGCCTTCGCTCTGGTCTCGTCGCTGCTGAAGATCCGCTTCATCCGCGAGATGCCCCTGCTCTATGTTTCGCTCCTGGTCAGCCTGTCAGGGATCGTGCTGCTGCTGCTGGCCTGGAAGAAGGTCCCGCGCGGCTTCCTGGCCGCGCGGCCGTGCCGCCGCCCCTGGCTGCGCCGGCTGCTGGACAAGCTGGACGCTTTCCACGGGATCATCCTGGACTTCATCGATCACCGCTCGCTGTCCCGCCGGGTCTTTTTCTGGGCCCTGCTGCTGCAGTTCAACGTGGTGCTGCATTATTTCCTGCTCGGGCAGAGCCTGGGGCTGGCGCGCATCCCGCTCCTGGACTATTTTTTCGCCATTCCCATCATGCTCTTCGTCCTCTCCTTTCCGGTCTCGATCAACGGCCTGGGCGTGCGCGACCTTTTCCTGGTCAAGCTGTTCACCTATTACGGCTACCCGGCCCAGTTCGCCCTGGCCTTTTCCCTGCTGGACCTGGCGTTCAACGTGGCGCTGGGGATCATCGGCGGCCTGGTCTATATTTTTCGCAAAAAATGAAAGGCAAGAAGCTGCTGCCGCTGGCCGCCGCCCTGCTGCTGCTGGCCGTCGCCGCTGCACTGGGCGCCAGCAGCCAGGAGAAGCTCCGCGACATCCAGCGCCAGATCGACGAGGTCCAGGCCCGGCTGGCGGCCAGCAAGCAGGAAAAGTCCTCGTTGCTGAACGACATCTACGCGCTGGAGCTGCAGACCGAGGCGGCGGTCATCGAGCTGAACAAGACCAACCTGCTCATGGCCGACGCCCAGGAGCAGGTGGAGCGCAAGCAGAAGGAGGAGCAAGCCCTGCGCGCCCGCATCCGCAGCTCGCAGGACAAGGTGCGGCGCATCCTGCGCGTGCTGTACAAAATGGGTGACCTGGGCTACGTCAAGCTCTTTCTCAACATCAACAGCGTGGACCAGCTGTTCCGCAACTACCGCCTGATCGTCTCGCTGATGGACGACAAGGTCATGGAGATCCGCGAGATCCGCCAGGGCATCATCAAGCTGCAGCGGCTGCAGGCCGAGCTGGACCGCCTGGCGCGCCTGAAGGGCGAAAAGTCCGGCCGGCTGGCGCGGCTGCGGGCACTGAAGCAGGAGCGGCTGGACATGATTGCCAGGATCAACCGCCAGCGCGACCTCAACTCCCGGCTGCTCGACGAATTGAAGACCGAGAGCGAGCACCTGACGCGCGTCCTGGACCAGAAGACCATGGCCAGCGTAGCCGACGCGGTGGATCTCGGCCCCCTGCGCGGCAGGCTCGCCTGGCCGCTGCGCGGCACGGTCATCTCCAGCTTCGGCAGGAAGAAGAGCGCCAAGTTCGACACCTATACCATGAACAACGGCGTGGAGATCAAGCCCGAGCATTCCGACGAGGTCCGGGCGGTCGGCGGCGGCGAGGTCATTTTTTGCGATTACCTGAAAGGGTACGGCAACGTGCTCATGGTCCAGCATGCCGGCAATTTCCACACCCTGTACGGCCACTGCGAGAGTTTTCTCAAGAAGCCGGGCGAGCGGGTAGGCACGGGCGAGGTGATCGCCCTGGCCGGCAGCTCGGGCTCGCTCTACGGCAAAGCGCTCTATTTCGAGATCCGGCAGAACCTGAAGCCGCTGGATCCCTTGCTGTGGCTGGCGAAAAGGTGATAGAATCTGCCATTCTGAATGAGTAAAATGAACGCCAAGCGCAGAACGCCCGCCAACTCGAGCCGCAAAGCCGCCGCCCTCTCCTTCCTGGCCTTCGGTGTCATCGCCCTGGGCATGGTGGTCGCCCTGGAGTTCCTGGACTTCCGCGCCGGGAAATACTCGTTCATTTTCAACCAGGTGCTGCGCCAGGGCCGGGAGCGGCCGGCCGGGGAGCGCTTCCAGCGCGACCTGGCGGTCCTGCTGTCCGGGCAGAAGATCCCCTATGACCTTTTTCGCGACCGGGCCGGGGTCGCCCATCTCAAGATCGACCTGGTCGAGCCGCGCTTTGCCGGGTTCGCGCGCGACCTGCTGCGCCTGGTCGAAAAGCACGGCGGCCTGCACCTGCTGAGCGAGGTCCAGGGCATGAAGTCGCAGGTCGTTTACCTCTACCAGGTGCGCTTCGACAAGCGGCTGACCCACGTCGTGCTGCTCAGCAAGAAGCTGCCCGTCAAGGCCGTTGCCGCGCCGCCGGCGAAAGCGCCCGCGTCCCCGGTGGCCAGG
>JBGSPO010000013.1:0-3321 GCA_041738575.1 Candidatus Aminicenantia bacterium | reverse complement strand
GCCGCGGTCCGGGTCACGAACTGGCGGGTGCCGCTGCGCGTCGGCCGTGACCGCCAGATGGTGATCCTCTGGCGCGGCGGCTAGGGAGGGGAGAATGTTCGCTGCAAGAAACCTGCGTTCCTGGGTGATGATCACGCTGCTGCTCTTCGCCGGGTCCTGCCTGGCGCCGCAATTCATCCGTGGCGACGACGAAGACCCGTTGTTGAAGGCCAGGGAGATGATCAGGACCGGCTCTTTCGATGAAGCGGAGCGCATCCTGGAGGCGTATATCGAAAGGATCCGCGGCATCGCCAAGCAGAAGCGCCAGGTGGCGGAGGCCCATTACCTGCTGGCCAGGATGTACCACGAGGTGGGCGACGACCCCAAGTGCGAGGAGAACCTGCGCGCTGCCCTTCAATTCGATCCGCAGGTGGGTGCGGCGGAGACCAATGCCGACCTCCGTGGTCGCCGGGACCGGATCTGGGCCGAGGTGGCGCCGCGTGTATCCGAGAAGGAAAAGGAAGTGACTGCTGCCCGGCCCCGGGCGAAAAAAAAGTTCCCCTGGCTGCTGGTCGCCGGCATCACGGCGGCCGCCGTGATTGTCATCCTCTTGCTGATGAAGAAAAAAAAGGATTTTACGCTGAGTGTTGTAGTCAGCGATGGCGTCACTGGATCGCACCGGACGGGGGGGTATTTCTATCGCAAGGGGACGAGCCTGGCTTATCATTTTGAGGCAGCGGCTGACTACAAGGACCTGGTGGTGCGGATCGACGGTGCGGTAAGCCCTGCGAGCGGCAACCTGGTCATGGACCGCGACATCCGGCTGGAAGCTTCGGCGACCGCCATGGATGTAAAGGCCACGCTTTGGGTTTCCGGCCTGGACAACTGCCAGGAAATGGTTTCTTCGCCGGCGGTCTTCACCTCGCTCCCTTCCGGCTCCTTCATTTTGCGGCAGGTCGCGGGGAATGCCTATCTGGCCGGCGGCAAGCCTTTTGATTCTCTGCTGGTATGCTATCGGGTCAATCGCGACCATCTGGCCGTGTTGCCCATTCCGCAGTTCACGAGTCTCATCGTCGGGGAGATGAGCGGTGGCTCGCCGCTGTTCACCTTCTTCGTCGAAAGCGGCCCCGTGGCGGACAACTACGGGGAGATCACGCTGGATTTCTCCTCCATCCAGGTGAACGTCCATGGGAAGAACAACTGCTTCCAGCTGAGCGATCTGCCCACGGCCAGGATCGGACTCCCGGCAGGGACTTATTCGCTGCGCATCAGCGGCAGCGCCTATTTTTATTCCGAAACCATGGACGAGGTCCTGGTCACCTATCCCGACGGCAGCGGCAATCGTATCTTCAAGGCCCTTCCCGTCGGGGATATTTCCACGATCAGTACGGCTGGCGGCGAGTTTCATGCTTTCTTCGCGAGATACTTCAGCAGGCCCGATTACAACAGCGGCCAGGTGAAGATGGAATTCCTGAATTAACACAGCCAGTTATCGGCGCCAGGAGCAAGGTGCGCCGATCGCGGGCATGAGGAAAAGAAAGGAGGAGGCGATGGCCCAGCGCAAGAACCTGCATGTCATGGCGATGATCACGCTGTTTGCGTTTATCGGGTCCTGCGTAGTGCCTGGGTCCGCTTGGGGGGCGGATGAGGACCCGCTGGAAAGGGCGAGGGGGCTGATTCGGGCGGGATCCTTCGAGGAAGCGGAGACCTTACTGGCTGCTTTGATCGAGAAGATCCGCGATGTCGCCAGTCAGGAACGGCGGGTGGCCGAGGCGCACTATCTCCTGGCGAGGATGTACTATGAAGTGGGCGATGACCCTAAGTGTGAAGAGAATTTGCGGGCCGCCCTTCAATTTGATCCGCTGGTCGGCAAGGACGAGCCGAATGCCGATCTCAGGGAGCGCCTGGAGCGGGTCCGAGCCACGGGAATCCCCCTTGTGACCATCAAGGAAAAGGAGGGCGTGCCGAGCCGTCGGCCGGCGAAGAAAAAGTTCCCCTGGCTGATCGTCGCCAGCGTCGCCGCGGCAGCCGTGATCGTCGTCCTTCTGGTGACGAGGAACAAGGATCGTTCGCTGACCGTGGAGGTCAGCGATGGGGTCAGCGGTTCGCCAAGAGCGGGACGTTATGTTTACCGCAAGGGGACGAAGATCGAGTATGAATTTGAGGTCTCGGGCGAGTATAAGGACCTTTCGGTGAAGATCAATGGGGTGGCGAGCCCTGCTCTTGGCACCCTGGTCATGAACCGCGATATCCGTCTCGAGGCCTCGGCCACGCCGATGGCAGCCGTGGCAACCCTAACGGTCCGCGGCCCGGACCACTGCCAGGAGCTGGCGGGATCGCCGGCGCGCTTTACATCGGTCCTGCCGGGTCTCTACACCTTGCAGCAGGTATCCGGGGCCGCCTATCTTTCCCCCGGGGTTCCATTCGGCTCGGTGCTGGCAAGCTACACCGATTCCAGCAATCACGAACATGTGGCCGCGATTTCCATCCCGCAGTTCTCCACGCAAGAGATCGGCCACACGATGAACGTCACTCATCTCTACACTTTTTTTGTCGACAGCGGTTCCACCGCCGACAACAGCGGCGAGGTCACGCTCCACTTCGGATCCCTGCTGGTAAAGACCTTCGGGAAGGACAATTGCTTCAAGCTGAGCGATCTGCCCCTGGCCACGATCAGCATTCCCGCGGGCAGCTACCGGATCCGCTACAGCGGTTTTTTATACTGGGCGAGCGAGCGCGTGGACGAGGTTCTGGTGAGTTATCTCGATCCCAACGGCACGAGGGTCTTCCAGGCCGTAGGCTTTCTCAACACCAACATGATCAGCACCGCCGGCGGCATGCTCCACGCCTTCCTGGCCAGGGACCATTCCGGAGCCGGATATTTCAGCGGCGAGGTTCGCTTGGACTTCCTGCAATAAATCGCAGCGGCAGGCGTTCCTCGTGGCGGCAAAGCGGACCCAAGTCCTTCTTGACATGCCATTGCCGTAAACGTACACTGGCGCTGATGAAGATCGAGCCGTTCCTCCTGGAGCGCTTTTTCGCGCGCCACGAATTCAGCGTCCGCCACCTCTTGTGCGCCTCGGATTGCGAAACCATGTCCCTCGGCGAGCTGCTGGCCATGGAGCCGGGAGCCGCCGAGGCTTTCTCCGCCCTGCGCCTGGGCTACACCGAGACCGCCGGCGACCCGGCCCTGCGCCAGGAGATCGCCGCGCTCTACGAGGGGATCGCCGCCGACGATATCCTGGTCTTCGCCGGGGCCGAGGAGGCGATCTTCATCTTCATGAACGCGGTTTTGCGGGCCGGCGACCGGCTGGTCGTTCACTCCCCCTGCTACCAGTCGCT
>JBGSPO010000010.1:0-4181 GCA_041738575.1 Candidatus Aminicenantia bacterium | reverse complement strand
CCTGGCCAGGGAGGCGCTCGCCGCCGGGACGCCCAAGGCGGTCGAGATCGCCCTGGACCGCAGGCGCTGGTCCTGTCTCGAGGAACTCGAGGCCGGCACCCAGTTCGGCCTGGGACGCCTGGTCGTCTATCGCCTGAAGCTGCTGCTCCTGGAACGGAAAAACCGTTTCCGGGTTGAACCGGGCCGCGAGGCTTTCGCCCAGGAGTACACCCGGGTCCTGGACACGGCGGCGGCATGGATGAGCGCCGACAGCCCACTGCTGGATACGGAGAAGCGCAATGACTGATGGAAAGGTCGTCGGGGTCAACGGCAACATGATCACCGTCGAGGCCAACGGCGATGTGTCGATGAACGAGGTCGCCTACGTGGCCTGCGCCGGGAAGAAGCTCAAGGCGGAGGTCATCCGCATCCACGGCCAGCGGGCCGAGATGCAGGTCTTCGAGATGTCCCGCGGCATCGGCATCGGCGACATGGTCGAGTTCACGGCGGAGATGCTGTCCGTGCGCCTGGGTCCCGGCCTGCTGGCGCAGATCTACGACGGCCTGCAGAACCCGCTGCCGGAGCTGGCGGCCCGCTGCGGCTTCTTCCTCGAGCGCGGGGTGTACCTCAGCCCCCTGGACGAGAATAAACTCTGGCCTTTCACCCCGGCAGCCAAAACCGGCGATATCGTCGCGGCCGGCGACACGCTGGGGATCGTGCCGGAAGGCATCTTCCGCCACCGCATCATGGTGCCGTTCCACATGGGCGGGAGCCTGAAAGTGGCCGCGATCGCCGCCTCCGGCGACCATACGGTCAACGACGTCATCGCCGAGCTCGAGGACGACCAGGGCCGCCGCCTGCCGGTCACCATGAGCTTCCGCTGGCCGGTCAAGCGTCCGATCACCTGCTACCGCGAGCGGCTGCGGCCGGTGGAGCCCATGGTCACCCGCATCCGCATCATCGACACCTTCATCCCCGTCGCCCGCGGCGGCACCTACTGTATCCCCGGGCCGTTCGGCGCCGGCAAGACCGTGCTCCAGCAGATCACCAGCCGATACGCCGAGGTGGACATCGTCATCATCGCCGCCTGCGGCGAGCGGGCCGGCGAGGTCGTCGAGACGCTCAAGGAATTCCCCAAGCTGCCCGACCCCAGGACGGGCCGCACGCTGATGGAGCGCACCATCATCATCTGCAACACCAGCTCCATGCCGGTCGCCGCCCGCGAGGCCTCGGTCTACACCGCCGTCACCCTGGCCGAGTACTACCGGCAGATGGGCCTGCACGTCCTGCTGCTGGCCGACTCGACCCCGCGCTGGGCCCAGGCCCTGCGCGAGATGTCCGGACGCCTGGAGGAGATCCCCGGCGAGGAAGCGTTCCCCGCCTACCTGGAATCGGTCATCGCCGGCTTGTACGAGCGGGCCGGGCTGGTGCGGCTGCGCGACGACAGCTCCGGCTCGATCACCATCGGCGGCACGGTCAGCCCGGCCGGCGGTAACTTCGACGAGCCGGTGACCAAGTCGACGCTGAAGGTGGTCGGGGCCTTCCACGGCCTCTCCCGCGAGCGCTCCGACGCCCGCAAGTATCCCGCCATCCACCCGCTGGAAAGCTGGAGCAAGTACCCGGGGCTGATCGACCCCGCCGGCACCGCCTACGCCCGCGACATCCTTTTCCGCGGCAACGAGGTCAACCAGATGATGAAGGTCGTCGGCGAGGAAGGCACCTCCCTGGAGGACTACGAGCTGTACCTCAAGGGCGAGTTCATCGACTCCGTCTACCTGCAGCAGGACTCCTACGACCCGGTCGATGCCTCCGTTTCGACCGAGAGGCAGCGGCACGTCTTTCGCGTCCTGTTTTCCGTCCTGGTCGCGCGCTTCGACTTCGACGGCAAGGAGACCGCCCGCGGCTTCTTCAACCAGCTGCGCCAGAAATTCCTCGACTACAACGGGGCCGCCTGGAAAAGCGGGGAGTTCGCCCGCCTGGAGGGCGAGATCGCGGACCTGCTGAAGACGCGGCAGTCCGGGGTGGACGCCGTCGGCGAAAAGATCCACGCCGGGCTCGACTGGGGCGATAAAGAGAAACCAGCATGAAAAAAGTATACAGCAGGATCGAAGCCATTGCCGGCAACGTCATCACCGTCACCGCCAGCGAGGTCCGCTACGGCGAGCTGGCCGTGGTCAGCTCCGCCCACGGGACGTCCCTGGCCGAGGTCATCCGCCTCTACGAGGACAGGGTGTCGCTGCAGGTGTTCGCCGGCAGCCGCGGCATCTCCACCGGCGACAAGGTGCGCTTTCTCGGGCACCCCATGCGCGTCTCCTTCTCCGACAACCTGCTGGGCAGGATCTTCGACGGCGGCGGCAAACCCCGCGACAAGGGCCCGGAGCTGGGCGAGAACCTGATCGAGATCGGCGGCCCGGCCGTCAACCCGGCCATGCGCATCATCCCGCGCAACATGATCCGCACGGGCATCCCCATGATCGACCTGTTCAACTCCCTGGTGGAGTCGCAAAAGCTGCCCGTCTTCTCAGTGTCCGGCGAGCCGTACAATCCCCTGCTGGCCCGCATCGCCATGCAGGCCGAGGTCGACCTGATCGTCCTCGGCGGCATGGGGCTCAAGTACGACGACTATCTTTTCTTCAAGGACGCCCTGGAGCGGGGCGGCGCCCTGAGCCGTTCCGTCTTCTTCGTCCACACCGCCGCCGACCCCATCGTCGAGTGCCTGCTGGTCCCCGACATCGCCCTGGCCGTGGCCGAGGGCTTCGCCCTGAAGGGCAAGAAGGTGCTGGTACTGCTGACCGACATGACCAACTTCGCCGACGCCCTCAAGGAGATCGCCATCACCATGGAGCAGGTGCCCTCCAACCGCGGCTATCCCGGCGACCTGTACAGCCAGCTGGCGGCGCGCTACGAGAAGGCGGTGGATTTTTCCGGGGCGGGGTCGATCACCATCCTGGGCGTCACCACCATGCCCGGCGACGACGTCACCCACCCGGTGCCCGACAACACCGGCTACATCACCGAGGGGCAGTACTACCTGAAGAACGGGCGCATCGAGCCCTTCGGCTCGCTCTCGCGGCTCAAGCAACTGGTCAACAACAAGACCCGCCCCGATCACCGCGCCCTGATGGACAGCATGATCACCCTGTACGCCGCCTACAAGGAATCGCTGGAAAAGAAATCCATGGGCTTCCGCATGACCGACTGGGACCAGAAGCTGCTGAAGTACGGGGTGATCTTCGAGCAGCGCATGATGGACCTCTCGGTGAACATCCCCCTGGAAGACGCCCTGGACAACGGCTGGCAGATACTGGCCTCCTGTTTCTCCCCTGAGGAGACGCGCCTGCGCAGCGAACTGATCAGGAAATTCTGGCCCACGCGTCCGACGCAGGCCGGCAGCGGCGATTGAGCATGTCCGCGGTGAAGCTGACCAAGAACGAACTGAAGCGGCAGAAGGACGCCCTGAAGCGCTACCGCCGCTACCTGCCGACCCTGGTCCTGAAGAAGCAGCAGCTGCAGATGGTCATCCGCCAGCTGGAGGCGCGGGCCGGCGAAGAGGCCCGAAAGCGAAAGGAGCTGATCGACGGCGCGGCCCCATGGCTGGAGCTCTTCGCCGAGCCGTTCCCCTTCCAGGACTGGCTGCGGGTCCGCAGCGTGCAGACCGAGACCGCCAACATCGCCGGCGTGGAAATCCCGGTCTTCAAGTCCATGGATCTCGCCACGGCGGGCCACGACCTGTTCGCGACCCCTCCCTGGGTCGACGACGCCCTCGCCCTTTTCGCCGGGCTCGCCCGGCTCGATTTCGAGATCGGCCTGCTGCGGCGGCAGGTGGAGCTGCTGGCCGCGGAATTGCGCGTGACCAGCCAGCGGGTGAACCTTTTTGAGAAGGTCAAGATCCCCGAGGCCGGCGAAACCATCCGCCGCATCCAAATATTCCTCGGCGACCAGCAGACCGCCGCCGTGGTCACGGGCAAAACGGCCAAGAGAAACCTGCTGCGCCGGGAGGAAGCTTCATGATCGTCGTCATGAAGAAGGCCACAGTGGTCGCCCGGCGGCAGGAAAAGCAGGAGGCGCTGAACCGGCTACGCCGGCTCGGCGTCCTGCACCTGAGCGCCATCCCCGCCCAGGTGGCCCCGGCCCAGGAATGGCGCGAAAAAAAGGAGCTGCTCGAAAAAACCCTGGCCCTGGTCGCCTCGCGTCCGGGGGCC
>JBGSPO010000242.1:0-6360 GCA_041738575.1 Candidatus Aminicenantia bacterium | reverse complement strand
CGCAGACCCGGTCCGGCGACCAGATCGACCGCGAGCTGGAGACCATGGCCGCCGACATCGAGACCGCCATTGACAGCGAGAGCGGGTCGATCTACGTATCCATTCTCAAGGAAAACCTGGACAAGGTGCTGCCGATCATGGCCGATATCCTGCGCCGGCCGGTGTTCGCCCAGGAGAAGATCGACCTGGCCAAGATCGAAGCCCGCACCGGCATCTCCCGGCGCAATGACGACGTCGGCCAGATCGCCGAGCGCGAATTCACCAAGCTGATCTACGGGGCGCAAAGCCCTTATGCCCGCCAGAACGAGTATGCCACCATCGACGCCATCCGCCGCGACGACATGGTCGCCTTCTACAAGAGCTATTTCCACCCCGACAACATGTGGCTCGCCGTCTGGGGCGATTTCAACGGCAGACAGATGGTCCGCAAGATCGAAGCCGTCCTCGGCGACTGGCCCGCGGCCGGCCTGAAGCTGCCCGGGCTCCCAGCAATCGACTACGATTACAAGTCCACGGTCAACTACATTGAAAAAACCGACGTCAACCAGTCCAACATCATGGTCGGTCATATCGGCGGCCTGCTGGACAACCCCGACTACGCGGCGCTCTCGGTCATGAACCGCATCCTTTCCTTCGACCGCATGTTCAAGAGGATCCGCACCGACGAGGGGCTGGCCTATACGGTCTGGGGCTACTACGGGGCCGGCTACAAGGTCCCGGGAGTGTTTTCCGCCGGCGCCCAGACCAAGTCGGGATCGACGGTCAAGGCCATCGGCATCATGCTGGAAGAGATGAAGCGCATGCGCAGCGAGGAGGTCGGCGACCAGGAGCTCAAGAGGGCCAAGGACCAGTTCCTGAACTCGTTCGTTTTCCAGTTCGACAGCCGGGCCAAGATCATCCGCCGCATGCTCACCTACGCCTACTATGGCTATCCCCTCGATTTTTCCGAGAGGCTGTTCAAGAAGATCGAGAGCGTGACCCAGGCCGACATTTTGGCCGCGGCGCAAAAATACCTGCGCCCCGACCGGGTGCAGGTGCTGGTGGTGGGCAAGGCGGCGGACTTCGACAAGCCGCTCAGCGAGCTCGGCCCGGTCAATGTCATCGACATCGCCATCCCGGTGCCGGCCGGGGACAAGGCCCCGGAAGCCACGGCCGAGACGCTGGCCAAGGGCCGGGAATTCTTCGCCAAGGCCGTCGCGGCCATGGGCGACCCGCAGAAGCTGAAGGCGGTCAAGAGCATCCGCAGCGTGAGCGACCTCTCCCAGAGCACGCCGATGGGGGAGATGACGCTGGCGGCCGAGATCGTTTCCGTTTTTCCCGACAAGCTCCATTTCGCGCTGGATACGCCCGGCGGCAAGATGAACATGGTGGTCAACGGCGACCGGGCCGTGATCAAGATGCCGCAGGGCTCCATGCCGCTGCCCGAGGCGCAAAAAAAAGACCTGCGCGAGAGCATGGGCCGCGACCTGGTCTTTATGTGGCAGAACCTGGACCGCTACCAGGTCCAGTTCCTGGGCAAGAAGGAATTCGCCGGTAGCGAGGCGATCGAACTTGCCGTTTCCGGTTCCGGCGCCGATTTCCATCTCTTCCTGGAGCCGGGCACCATGCTGCCCCGCGGCACGTCCTTCCAGTCGGTCACCGCCGAGGGGCCAGCCACGGTCGAGGAGCACATTTCCGATTATCGCGAGGTGGACGGGATCCGCATGCCGTTCAAGACCGAGGCTTTCGCCAACGGCAAGAAGGTCTCCGGCCAGGCGGTCAAGACGATCCAGTTCAACGCCGTTGTCAGCGACGACCTCTTCAAGATCGAATAGTTGTGCATTCGTGGGGCGAGCGGGGCTCCGTGGGGTGCCCCGCTCGCTTTTTCCCGGCTTGAAATCCTTTCTCCCCGGCGGTACCATGTGATTCCGGGACGCGTCAGGTAAAATGGCGAGGGGAGTGCGGCCTGAGCCTTTCCTGATGGTCGGGAGGTCACCCATGAGCAGTACTTCGGTCAAGCTGTACCGCCTGCGCGGGATCTTCGTCGTGTACTTTGTCCTGAAGTCGATTGTCGGGGCGATCATTGCCTTTGGAATCCTGCGGCCGATCGCCGTCGGGCGCTACAGCCTGCAGGAATGGTCACCCGGCTCCCTGGCCGTTTTCAGCTTGACGATCACCGCGGTGATCCTGTTGCTCGCCTGGCTCGTCTTCGGCCAGCTGCTGCTGCGCAGGAACTGGGCGCGGGTGCTGCTGCTGGTCATCGGCTGGCTGACGGTTGTCAGCGCCATCGCCAGTCTCCTGCTCGCCCCCCCGGTATCCGCTATGGGTTCCTGGCTTTCCCGGTGGGTCGCACCCTTGGGCATGGACTGGCAGAAGCTGCTGGCTTATGACCGAGTGCAAAAGGTCTTTGAGCTGCTGTTCTGGGGCTACCTGATCTCGGTGCTGCAGTTCGACCATGCGGTACGCGACGAGTTCTTCCCCGGGCCCGGCGCCGAAGGCGCTCCGCCTGAGCGCTGACCCGGGAACGGCCGACTCATGCGGGAGGGAGATTTGGGACAGATCAGAGAGGTTAAGGAAGTGAGGAGCGGCGTTCCCACCCTGGAAGGGGCGGGCGTGCGGCTGCGGCGGATGTTCGGCTTCGAAAAGGTGCCCGCGCTCGACCCTTTCCTGCTGCTGGACGATTTCAGCTCGGAAAATCCCGCTGACTACGTGGCCGGATTTCCCTGGCACCCGCACCGCGGCATCGAGACCATCACCTACCTGCTGAAGGGCGAGATCGACCACGGCGACAGTATGGGCAACCGCGGGGTGATCGGGCCGGAGGAGGTGCAGTGGATGACGGCCGGCTCGGGGATCATCCACCAGGAGATGCCGCGCGAAAGCCGCAAGACCGGGCTGCAGGGCTTCCAGCTATGGGCCAACCTGCCCGCCGCTGAAAAGATGATGCCCCCGCGCTACCGCGGCATCGAAGCCCGGCAGATCCCGGTGGTCGACCGCCGGGACGGGGTGAAGGTGCGGGTCGTCTGCGGTACGGTCGACGGCGTGCAGGGACCGGTGCGCGAGATCCGCATCGACCCCGAATACCTGGATGTCGAAATGCCCGCCGGTGCCGTCTTCCCCCGCCAAGTTCCCGAAGGCTATACAATTTTCGCCTATGTCTTCGCCGGCAGCGGGCATTTCGCGCCCACGAGCAAGAAAGCAGCCGGCGCCGGGAACCTGGTGACGTTCGGCATAGGCGATGGCTTGGAAATTGCCGCCGGGGAGGCCGGGGTGCGCTTCCTGCTGGTTTCCGGAAAACCGCTGCGCGAGCCGGTGGCCTGGCGCGGCCCCATCGTCATGAATACCGAGGCGGAACTGCGGGTCGCTTTCGCCGAATATGCGGCAGGCACATTTTTGAAGCACAAGGCTGTGCTGGAATAGCCGGGTCGATTGAAAAGGAGATCGCCATGCATGAAACTTTGCAGGGGATGGTCGGCAAGGATATCGTGGTGGACACCCGCTCGCCCTGGATGTACATCGGCAAGCTTGCTGCCGTCCAGGCCGACAGTTTGCTGCTGAACAATGTCGATGTCCACGACTGCGGCGAAACCTCAACGCCCAGGGAGCGTTATTTGATCGATTCCTGCGCCACGGGGATCAAGGCCAACCGCAGCTCGGTTTACGTCAGCCTGGAATATGTGGTCAGCGTTTCCCTGCTGGGCGATGTCATCAAATTCTAGATCGGCGTGAAGCCCTGGTACCTCTACCTGGTGCGCTGCAAGGACGGCAGCCTCTACACGGGCATCTCCAACGATGTCGCCAGGCGCCTGGCCGCCCACGCCAACGGCCGCGGGGCGCGCTACCTGAGGGGGCGCGGGCCGCTGGTCCTGGCCTGCAAGCTCCGAGTCGGGAGCCATGGCGACGCCCCTCAGGCTCGAGCGCCGGGTCAAGCGCCTGCCCAGGGCCCGCAAGGAAAAACTGGTGGCGGGGAAGATCCGGCTGAAGGACCTTTTGGGATATAAGCCAAGCAGGACTCGTTAAAGGGTAGAAGGGTTGATGGGGCAACGGCCCTGACAGCGAACTTAGGCGGCTATTCTAACCCTTCTACTCTTCAACCCTTCAACTCGTCTACTTCCTGATGTCATCCGCCGGCGGTCTGCGGGAACGCCGTGTTCGAATAGAGATACTCGACCTTTTCCTTGTGCTTCAACTCCTGGTTGGCCATGGAGAGCAGCATCTCGCGCACTTCGCCTTCGGGCTGCAGGGCGGCCAGGGCTTTGTAGAAATTGTAGGAATTCCACTCGCGGTGGGCGGCGACCAGGTAGACCTCGCTGCTGTTCATGTTCTTTTTCGGATCGGGCTTCTCGGCATATTGCGCGACGTGGTAGTCGATGGGCGCGTCCATGCCCAGGGCGATGAATTTCTTCTCGCCCTTCAGGTAGCCCTGCAGGAACTCCTTGTGGGCCAGCTCCTCGCCGGCCAGGAACTTCAGGGTTTCCTTGGCCAGGGCGTCCTCGACCAGGTCGTGCAGGCCGAGATAGAAAACGCGGGCTTCTTCCTCGTTCTTGATGGCGGTCTCGATCACGCGCTGCAGGCTTTGTGCTTCCATGATGCTCCCTCCTTGGTTGTTCGTCTTTACAAGTTAAGTACGGCGCTGAACATGACCTGGTTGGTCTTGGCCTTGGCGCTCTGGAAATAGTCGCTGATGAAATGGACGAATTCCAGGCCGAAGCTCACGCCGGAGCCGGCGGCGAACTGAATGCCGGCCAGCAGGGCGTCGGTTTTTTTCAACTCCCTGGCGGCGAGCTGCGCTTCGTCGTTCACGTTCTCAAAGGCATAGCCCAGCCAGCCGTTCCACTTGCCCCTGGTCAGCAGCAGCTCCGACCAGAAGGCCTGAACTTTCTTGGCGGCGAACTCCTGCTTGGCGACATCGGTGAACAGGCCGGCGCGGCTGACCACATAAGTCAGGTTGGCCCCGGTGAGGGCCTCTCCCTTCAGGGCCAGGTGCTTGCAGAGGGTGAGGTTCCAATCCAGGCTGGCGCCGACAGCGTCGACCTTGTTGCTGAAGGCGACGTTCGCGGCCGACGCGTTCTCGCGGCCGTAGATCCCCGAAAATCCGACCTGGTACTTGCCGCCTGTTCCCAGCTTGATGGCAAAACGGGATTGCAGGACCGGCATCATGGCCGACCAGCCGCCGGCAGTGGCGGGATCGCTGAGCGAAACGGCGAAGTCGAAGCGCGGGGCCGAATAGGCATAGCGCACCTGGGCGTGGCGGAAGCCGACGTTGCCCGTCTGCCACAGGTAGCCGTTGATCATCAGCGTGGTCGGCCCCAGCGGTGAGAAGAGGTCCCAGGCCTGGCCGAAGAGCAGGCTGTGGTTTTTTTTGGACAGGGTGAAATAGCCCTGGCGGAAGCGCGGCTTCATCTGGTTGGGGCTGGCGGTGTCGAAAAAATCCCATTCCAACACGGCCGCCACGTTCATGCCGCTGCTCAAGGGTGAGCCGGCGTACTTGATGCCGAAGCGGGTGTGGGTGGCCGACAGGTAGAGGTTCCCATCCCCGGGAACGGCGTAGCGCGGGAAGGTCAAGCCGTTGACGCCGCCGTCCTGGTAGGCGGCATCGAGCTTGAAGAATCCGTAGAGCTGCAGCTTGTTCTTTTCGGTGTCGAGGATGCTGACGTCCCCGTAGGCGCGCAGGCAGGGCAGCAGCAGCAAACCGAGCAGGAATGCCAATATTATAGTTCTTTTCATCGTGACCTCACTTTTTGATTTCGCTCATTTTACCCGATCGGAGGTAGTTTTTCAACAAAACGATCAATTTGTGTCAGTGTTTGCAACCGCATAGACCGATCCAATGCTGTTACTTGTCACGCGTTACCCGTCACGCGTCACGACAGATCGTCTTCCAACTAGTAATTGATTAAAATAGGCCGCGGCTTGAGCACGTGGCCGATGAGGGTCAGGCCGCTGCGGCGCACGATCTCCAGCGCCTTCGTGGTCAGCGTGGTTTGCGAGATGAGGGCGGGGATGCCGGCGTGCAGGACTTTCAGGGCCATCTCCGCCGAAACGCGGCCGGTGATGAACAGGGCGCTGCGAGCGAAATCGGCGCCGTGCACCAGCCCCCAGCCGACCACCTTGTCCACGCTGTTGCTGCGCCCGATGTCCTCGCGGCTCACCAGGATGCCTTGCCCTTTCATGTCGACCAGCATGGAACAGTGGATGCCGCCGTGCTTGCGGAACATTTCCGACCTTTTGGGCAGCTGCTCCATCAGGCGGACGGCTTGGGCAAGGGTGAGCGGATACTTCCTGGAAACGCGGGGCGGAGCGGAGAACAGGTCGGGCTGAACGTCGCCGCCCGAGCAGGCGATCACCTGGACCTGGTGGTACTGCTCAAGGCGCGGGGCG
>JBGSPO010000120.1:0-2409 GCA_041738575.1 Candidatus Aminicenantia bacterium | reverse complement strand
GCGCGACCGCCTGGTGCGCTGGAGCGCCAAGGGCAGCATGCGCAAGGATCCCGCCGGCCTTTTCTTTGACGGCAGCTGGGGCTCGCCCCTGGCACTCGATGCTTCCGGCCCGTGGGGCGGGGTGCTGGAAGGGGTGCGCCTGGCGCCATCGGCTTCCAATAAGCAGCCCTGGCGCGTTGTCCGCCTGGGCGGCGCCTTTCATTTTTTTCTCGACCGCGACAAAGCCTACGGCAAATTGATGCCTCTCGCCGATCTGCAGCGCATCGACATGGGCATCGCCATGTGCCATTTCCAGCTGGCGGCCGCCGAGGCCGGCCTGGAAGGCGAGTGGCGGGATGCAAAACCAAAAATGGCTGATACTCCCGCTAATTATGAATATATAGTTTCATTTGAGATTCGCTGAGGCAGGTCGGGAAATTGCCTTCTCTCGTCACGCGTCACGCGTCACGATAGTTCGTTATTTCCCTTTCAGTGACCCCTTGTCGAGGTATTCTTGAAATAACCGTCCCCACTGGGAGTCCTTGAGCCATTTTTTATAGATCTTGCTCTCCTTGAACGGCCAGTGCAGGACATCGTGATAGAAATAAGAATAGAAATTGCCCAGGTACAGGATGGGCGGGCGGGTCATGGCTTTCTGCAGGAAGCGCGAGGGGCCGAACCAGGTCACCCAGCCCACGGCCTTGTGAAAACAGAAGCCGACATGAAAGTTCCAGTTTTCCCGGGCCGCGTCCAGGTCGCCGACGATCTCGATCTCCTCGGGCTTGCCGACCCCGAGGCCGCTCTCATGGGCCAGGCGGATATACTTGATGCTCATGGGGTCAAAGCCCATGAGCTTGGCCGCCACGGCGTCGATGGCCACCTGGTCGGAACTGGCCAGGATAACGTTCTTCTCCTCCGGGTGCATCACGCGCGGCCCGGGGCCGTTGCCGGCCATGGTGCCGTCCATCATGCAGAAGAGTCCCGGGTGGATCTCCTTCTGGATGGCCAGCAGGTCGACCAGTGTCTCGTGGATGTGGGTGTGGGTCTGGTGGCGCTTGTGGTTGAGCAGGCCGCCGAAGGCGTTCTTCATGGCGCCGGTGGTGGTGGTGTAGATGTGGCACTTGACCGTCGGCAGGTGGACGATGTTCCGGCCGATGAAATAATCGGGGATGCGCAGCTCGTCGCCGTAGATCTTGTCCAGGGCGAGCATCCTGGCCTTGGGCTTGTAGGTCACCCATTTCATGTCTTCTTCGCGGAAGTTGAACAGCACCTTGACGCCGTGGTCCCTGAAGATCGGCTTGTAGTTGTTCAGGTCCTCGCCCTTGAAGGCGTCGGTCACCTCGGTCTTGTTCTGCACGCAGGAGATATCCGGGAAGCCGTTCTTCTTCAGGGCCAGGATGGTCGCCTCCAGCTGCCAGGGGGTGGTGTTGGCCGAAGGGAAGGGGTAATGCCAGGAAATGTTGTCCTTGATGATCGTGCCGCGGCCCTTGTCCAGGACAGCGTGTCCGCCGCCCAGTTCGAACAGGCGGATATAATCGTCCAGCACGGTCTGTGGCCCTGTCCTTAATATGGCGACCTTCGCTTTTTTCATGGTTCACGATCCTTGTCGTTGGTTTTTCTTATTATATCCGGGTTCAGGGGAAAAATCCAGAGCCCGTGGCCCCGGCGACGAGGGCAGGAACCCGATTGACAGCCGGGGGCTTATACTATAAAATGAAAGAGCGCGGTGAGTGTAGCTCAATGGTAGAGTATCAGACTGTGGATCTGACCGCTGCGGGTTCAAGTCCCGTCACTCACCCCAGTTCCCACCTGCCTTTCCGGGCTCTTTCCCCTTCCTGAGCCCGAGGGGGCGTTTACTAAAGCGGATTGGCCATTAACCCTGAAATTAACAAATCGCACCGCTCACTCAATGATGATGTCCACTTTGGTCGGCCGCCCGAAGCGGCCCAGCATGTTCACCGGCGCCAGCCAAAGCGAGCTGGTTTTGTCCCCCAAAGTGAGCGTGATGGTGTCTCCGCACGGCTGCCAGCTTTTCCCCCTGTCCCGGCTTAGGGCGAAGCGGTCGAAATTGAACATGGAGCCCTCGGTCGAAAGGAAAAGGGTGGCTTGCTTCTGTTTTTTATCGGCCCGGTGCCCGACGCGGACATAATTGCAGTCAAAATAAATGTCCTCGATCCTCGAGGTGACGTGGGAGTAGGGGATCCTGCCGTTGAAAGCGGTGGGGTCGGTTTTTCCATCCTTGAAGAAAAGGAACATTTCAAATCGGTCGCCGACGGTGAGCGGCTTGGCCAGGCGCATCAGGTCCGAACGCATGCTCGCGGCGAAGTTGGCATAGAGGCGCATCATGTGCTTGCCGCGGTCGGAACGGGGCGCGCCGGCCGAGCGGTCCGCGACCCCGCTGCCCTGCAGCAGGGCGGACCGCACCTCCAG
>JBGSPO010000079.1:0-12820 GCA_041738575.1 Candidatus Aminicenantia bacterium | reverse complement strand
CGGCGCCGCCGGTCACGGCCAGGTAAACGGCCTTGTACTTCTTTAGCGCCGCCTTGACCTCGGCATTGCGCGAACCCTTGCCGATCGAGGCCTTCAGGCCCAGCTCATGAAGCTTTGGCGCGTAGGCGTCCATGCGGTAGCTGGTGGTCGGGCCGGCCGAGCCGATCGGGTTCCCGGGCCTGGCCGGCGTGGGGCCCACGTAAAAAATGATCTGCCCGCGCAGGTCGAATGGCAGCGCGGCCCCGCCGGCGATCAGGTCGGCCAGCTTCTTGTGGGCCGCGTCCCGTCCTGTATAGATCGTGCCGTTGATCAGGACGTTGTCGCCGGCCTTCAGCCGGGCGACGGCCTCGTCCGTCAGGGGGGTCGTAATGGTTTTCACTTCGCTCACGGGGTCCTCCTAGATGGATTTTTGAAAAACCTTGTAGTTGTCGTATTCATCGCTGACCTTGATGAACAGGGTCCGGGAATTCTTGGGATTGCTCAGCTCAAAGCGGAAGGTCTCGACCAGCGAGTCGCCGACCAGGTCCTCGGGCAGGACCGGCACCCATTCCTTGCCGTCGAGGGAGTAATGGGCCTGCGCCACGGCCGACGCCCCGTCGCTGGCGGTGAAGCGCACACTCCGGCCCTCGACGCTGAAAGCGGAGAGCCCGGGAGCCGTGGAATCGATGATGAATGGCGCCGAGGTCCAGGAGGCGGTCTTGGCCCAATCGGGGGAATTGTCCAGCCCGTCGTCGGCCTGGACCTTCAGCTGGTACTTGCCGTCGGCAAAGAGCTCGCAATCGAGGTACAGCCATTTTTCCCGTACATTGTTGCGCAGCGGCAGCCATTCGCCCCCGGGAAGCTTGCGCAGGAACAGGTTGAAATTCAGGCGGTCCTGGTTGACATCCGCGGCCGTCCAGGAGAGGTGGAGGTATTTCGCCGGCGGCACGGTATCGGGGACCGGCTTGATCGCCGCGGGCTTCTGCACCAGCAGCGGGCCGACCTCGGGCTTCAGGTTGTCGGTGAGGTAATGGACGCGGTAGCCGGACAAGAGCGGAGTCTCGCTGGGATTGGCCGAGCTGAGGACGATCTTCACCTGCAGGAAGCGGTAGCCGCCGGTATTGATGTTCGAATTTTCCGCGTCGGTGAAGGGGGCCGACCAGCTCGTCCAGGAGCGATCGGGGTAATCGGAGTTTCCCAGGCGCACCGCGAAGGAGACCGTCGACTGCTTGCCGGTCTCGGCGTTCCAGGCCAGGCGGCCAAAGCGCGACTGGATCCGGGCGTCGAACACCTCGGAATAATAGGTGCCGCTGGCGTTCAGCCCGCCTTCCACCAGGGTGACGCCGGCCGTGTTGTTGGCCACCAGGAAATAGCCCTTGCCCGGCGCGGCGCCGCCCGTGATGCGGAAGACCTGGGCCGAATCGCTTTCGCAGACCTGGGCGACCGCCCCGGAGCGTTCCACGCCGTAAACGCGCCCGGAGTTGCCGGTGCCGATGACGACGGCTTTGGCCCGCGCGTCAAAATACACGGCGTAAACCAGTTCCTCGGAGGACGACCATAGGGTCTCGACCGCGCCGTCGCTGCGCAGGCAATAGAGGATGCTTTTTTCGCGCACGGGCTCTCGCTCAACGCTCTCGACCTTGGGGAACACCGTGCCGATCTCGATCTCCTTGCTCGACTGCGGGGCGGGGGCGCTCTTCACGGCAGCGAAATATACGTTGCCTTCATTGTCGCTGGTGATGCCCTTGATCTCCTCCAGCGGCGAATCGAACAGCACCCTGACCTTGCGGTTCTTGATCTCGTAGAGGATGCCGCGGTCGCCGCTGCCGGCCAGGATGGCGTTATCGCTGGTGACGTGCAGGCAGATGATGTGCGAGTCCTCGGCCGTGAGCAGGCTCTCGGCGCTGCCGGCCTTGCTGATGCTGGTCACGGCGCCGGTGTTGCCCAGGGCGCAGATGATGTTGCCCTGCTGGTCCTCGGCCAGGTCCCAGATGAACTTCTCGTCGGGATGCAGCAGCTCGCTGGCCTTGTTATCCTTGCCGATGCGGAAAACGCGGCCGTTGGGGGAGGTGCCCACAATCACGTCGCCGTTGCCGGCCACCAGCAGCGCATAGACATCCAGCTGCTCGCCCTGGAAGATCTTTTCGGACTTGCCGCCGGCGCTGACACGGTAGACCGCGGCGTTGTGGCCCGTACCCAGGTAGAGGTCGCCGTTGGCCGCGGCGGCGGCCGAGAGGTAGAATTCCTCGGCCGGGCCGGGCACGCTTTTCATCCTGGGGCCCAGGGACAGCCTGCCGTTGCCGTCGATGCTGACATTGACGAAGCTGCCCTTCTGGAAATCGGCCAGGCTCGTTTTCTCGACCTGCTTCACCTTCACCGCCGGCAGGCCGGTGGCCAGGGCCAGCAGCGCGATGCTCGCCAGTGTTTTGCTATTCATTTTTCCTCTCTTTGATGCGCAGCTTGAATATCTTCTTGCCGCTGACCACCGCCGGCACTTCGTATTGGTACTCGGCCACGGTGGAGATGGCCATGTTGGCCTGGTCCTTGGCCAGGGAGTTGTAGAGCAGCACGTTGCCCACGCTGCTGGGCAGGTAGGAATACTCGAAGCCCCGGATGAAGACCCCCTGGGCCGGCACGAAAACCTTCAGGTACAGCCGGTTGTTCTTGCGGATGTTGTTGATGGCGCGGATCAGGGCGCCGAGGTCGCTCGGGAAGTAGGTCGTTTTCACGGCCTTGGTGTCGAACTCGGTCACCTCGGAGGCATCGGCGACCATGAGGTAGAACACCGAACCCGGCTTCAGGTTGGGGGCCTTGATGGTGATCTTTTCCGAGAAGTCGGCGCCCTTCTCGTTCTTCAGCTTCATGTCGATCTCCATCAGCTCGTCCGGGAGATAGGAATTCTTGTCCACCAGGACGTTCTCCAGCTCGGCCTTCTTCACGGCTTCCCGGCCGCTGATCTCGAAGTCCATTTTCTGGATGCGGGCGTTCTTCTCACGGTTGTTCATCAAGAAATAATTGATGGTCATGACCAGGGTCGAGAACTCGTCGGCGGCAGCGATGCCGCTGAACAGGTCCTCCAGCACCACGTTATCCTCGTTCTCGATGAAGATCTTGCCGCTGACGGTGAGCGACTGGAAGCCGAACTCCTGGTACTCGGCCTGCAGGGCGTTCACCAGGGAGATGTAGGTCAGGGCCGGAGTCAGCAGCGGGTGGCTGACCAGCTCCAGGTTGAAGCTGCGGTTGCGGTTCTTCAGGAAGATCTTCAGGGGGATCATGTAGGGCGTTTTTCCCAGCTCGCCCACGACGCCGGAGAAGCGGTCCTGGCTGACGACGCCCACCTGGTTGCGGGTGGCGGCCAGCTTGAAGGAGCTCTCGTAAGAGGGGACCACGGAGATGACCTCGGCCTTGTGCAGGGGGAAATCCACTGTGCCCAGGTTGAAGAAGGGATGGCCGAAGATGTAGACCTTCTGCCCGTCGACGTGGGTCACCGTGCCGGTGGCGGAATATGACGCGTCGCCGCGGATGAGCGGGATGGCGACGGCATCGGCCGGGCGCAGACTGAACATGTCGGCGCCTAGCTTGCGGGTATCGATGTCCTTGCCCTTAAGGTCCCCGACGAGGGGGCCCTGGAGGTCCCTGCCGCCGGGGCCGGCGGCCAGGGTCTGCAGGGGCACGAACATGCCCTGCAGGAAGGAGACCGACTCCGGGCTGAAGCCGCGGCTGCTGGAGAACAACTTGATCGGCGACAGCGAGCTCGCCGGCGAGAAGTTCATGCGCGCCGTCAGCTCGCTGCGGATGGCCTCGGCCACGCGCCGCGCGTTCTGGCGGCTGAAGTCGATCTTGATGTCGCTGATCTCCACGTTGGCGGCGGGTCCGGGGGCATCGGCGACCCTCAGGATATCCTCGATCGGCGTGATGCCGGCGATCGGCTTCTTGGAAAAACTGCTCAACCCGTAGGAGACGGAACCGATGAGCTTGCCGCCGATGTAGACCGGGCTGCCGCTCATGCCGGCAATGACGCCGCTGTCCTTCAATTCCGGGGCAAACAGCTCAGCGATGATCAGGTTCTTGTCGGAAACGAACTTGTCCAGGACGCCCAGAACCTTGAAGGTGAAGGTCTCGATGGTGCTGCCCTTGAAAATGGTGCGGCCCTCCCCTTCCATCCCCGGCTTGATCTCCGCCAGCTTCATGATGTCGGTGGCCGCAAGCAGGCAGGTGACCAGCAGCCCGGCGGCCAAAAGCGCGATTCGTTTCATGGATTCTCCGGATAGCGGCCGCCCGCGTCCGTCTCCCGCGCACAACGGAAGGCAGCGGCACCGACGGCGTCTCTTTTCATGGTGTACTTCATATCCTTATAAATGCAGCAAGAGGCATCATAATCAAAATTAGATAAAAAATCAAGGCGAAAAGCGGTAGTCAGGGCCGTTCGTTGCGGATCGTCGTCTCGGAGCGGTCGCCGGCATCGGAAACGCTGATCTGATTGTTGCCGATGTCGAAGCGCAGCTCCTGGCCGCGGGTCGTTCCGGCGCCCTTACGGGAGATCTCGGCAGCATTGCGGAACAGGATGATCTTGCGGGCATACTGCCAGTACAGGAGCTGCGCCTTGCCGGTGATCTCTCCCTTGCTGAAGGTCACTTGGTCGGAGGCGTCAATGTTCTCCAGCTTGTCGTCGCGGCCGAATGCCAGTTCGATCCAGCGGGCTCCCAGGGTGTTAGGCCCCTGCCGCAACCGGGCCTCGCCCTCAAGGACGATCTTGCTCCCCCCGGGATCGAAGGCGATCTTCATGCCCTGCAGGGCCACCTGCTCCCCATCATTGAAGAATTTCAGGTCGGCACCGCCCCCGGCCGTGATCCGGTTGCCGGCATCGTCGAAGAGCAATTCTCCGGCATGAAGCTCCATCTCGTCCTGGAAAAGGTTCACCTTGCCCTTGAAGCTCGTGACCTTTTTCCGGCTGCTGGACTTCATGCCATCCGCTGAGACGAATACCGGGCGGGCGCCCAGCAGGACGCTTTTTTTTGCCGGGACGATCGTCGCCTTGACCCCTTTTGTAGTCTCGATCTCACCGGCGGCCGTTTTAAGCAGGAAAAGGCTGGATTGGAACTGGTTCCTGCCGCTCTTCACCGTGGTAGCCTTGCCCGAGATCGTGACGCTGGAATTCGCCACATCGTGATCGAGGCGGGACGATACGCCAGAAAAGTCTCCGGAATCCAAGCGGCACTCGCCGCTGGCCGCGATGGCGGCCAAGGTGCCACCGGGCCCGTACACGGCCTGCAGGGAATCGGCAGCGATCACCAGGCGTTCGCCCCCCAGACCGGACACTTCGCCCCGGGCCAGTGTCCGGGCCGTCTCCAGCCCCTGGGTCTCGGGATTTATTACAATCTCGATGGTCTCGGCGCGGATGGTGCCCACCTCCTTGCCGGCCAGCAGAGAGACGACGCCGTTGCCGCTCACGACCTGGCGCTGCAGCCGGCCCTGGGCGTCATAGTGCATCTGGATCAGGCTGCCCGAGATGTCCCAACCCTGCTCGCGGCCGTCAACAACGGCCGTGCGGCGGAACGAGCTGTGGCCTATGGCCTCGGCCTTCTGCAAGCGGGAGAAATCCCCGTCAAAATGCAGCGAGAACCAGTCACTGCGGACCGTGGTGCCCTCCCCGGAGAGGACGGCCTGCTTCTCCATCACCAGCATCCGGCTTTTGCGCATCACCCAGAAGACCCGGCAACGGAAATCGTAGGGCTTGCCGTCGTGCACCCACTCGCCCTGGCTTTGGAACAGCTTCAGGACCTTCTGGTTGATGAAATATTGCAGGCCGCGGGCCGCACGGCCGCGGATGCCTTCGAGGGTGAATTCCACCCTCTCCTTGCCGGTCATGATGTCAAGGTCCTTCAGCTGGAAACTCGGGCTGGCCAGGGAAAAGTCGCTCGAGGTGATGCGCGCCCGGCCGTGCAGGAAAAAATCATTGAAATCATTGCCGGCCGTGCCGGAGTCGGCCGTGATGCGGATATCCTCATCCAGCTTGTCGGCGTTGAAGATGGTGGCCGTGACGCCCTTCATCCGCAACTGGTCCTCGCCCTGCTGCAGCGACTCGCGGCACTTGACCTCCAGCTTCTTGCGATTCTGCTTGTCGAAATCATAATAGGTCAGGTCGACGCCCTGGACATCGGTATCCAAGGCCTTGCTCGTTCCAGGGCTGCTGCGACCGTGCTGGAAAAGGAAAGCCAGGGCCAGCAGGGCAACGGCCAGTATGCCGGCTCCGATCCAGGCTCGGACACGGCGCATGGATCGTCCAACTCTCATTTCATGCCCAGGTGCTGGCGCAGGTCATCGGCCAGCATGCGGTTGAGTATCGCGGACCCGGCGCTGGAAAGATGGGAATTGGTAAAGCCGTAACCCCCGTCGATGAAGAACTCCGCGCGGGCCAGGTCAAACCTCTCAGGACGGTCGTAGTTGTAAAAAAACACGCCCGGCCGCCTCCTGGCGAATTTGCCGAAGAATTGCCTGAACTTGCTGTGGTTGCGGTTCGTCCAGTAGGTCCCGATATACTCAGGCAGTCCGACCAGCATGACCTGTACCCGGTCTTTCTGCAGCTGGTCGATGAGCAGCGCAAAATACTCCCCTTCCTTGCCCGGGAAACCGGCGAAATTCTGTCGCCTGAAGTGCTGCGGCTTGGCCTCATCGATCTTGCCCGGGCTGGGGACGCCCAGATAACTTTCCATGCGCGCCCAATCCCGTTCGATCTGGTAGTTCAGGTCCCCGCCGGTCTGCTCTTTCAAGTTGTTCAGCATCAGGTTGCTCAGCTCGTCGATCTGCCGCTTGTTGGCCAGGAGCCGGGAAGGCCCGGCCTTGAAATAGTGGGCATCGATCAGGTCCACCGGGAAACGCTTCATCCAGTGCCGCTCCGAGGTGATGTTGAACATGAAGTAGTCAATCCCGTAGATCACCACGCGGGGGATCCCCATATACCTGCGGTATTCCTGATAAAAGAAATAACTGTACATCGGCCCCTTGCCGACAAAAGCCTCCTTGAACGCCCTCACTCCCAGCTGATTGTAAATATGCCTGGGGTGGATGCCGTCAAAGGTGCGCGATGTCCCCAGGATCAGGACGGGGTATTCGCCCCGGGCCCGGGCGGCGGCGAATTTATCCTCCAGCGAAGACGATGAAATGTTCCTGTAATAACGCGCCTCGACGCTGCGGACGCCCAGAAAGAGCAGGCGGTCGAAAAGGAGCAGGAAAAAGACGAAGGCCAGCAGTTGGCCGACGGCTTTTTTTGCCCGGCCCTTAAAACTGGAAGTAGATGAATTCATTGGAATTGTCCACGGCGAACACGATGGTCAGGCAGCAGAAAAGGGCAAAGGCGGCCGTCCTGACCACGCCGGGCCAGCGCTGCCAAAAACCCAGGCGCTCCTGGTTCTTGATGAAGAATTCCAAGCCCAGGAACAGCAGCAGCAGGGACAGGTTGAAGAACATGTGCATGCTGACATCCTGCGGCCAGGACAGGCTGGCCTGGCGCAGAAAGGCCAGGGCCGCGTGCAGGGAGGAGGAGCGAAAAAAGACCCAGGCGAAGGAGACCAGGTTGAAGGTGATGATCACGCCGGCGGCCGTATGCAGCCAGGACAGGCGCTGCAAACCCGACTTGCGTAATAGTTTTTTGCGCAGCCGCTTGCTGGCATAGGAAAAGACCTGGTAAACGCCAAAAAGACCACCCCAGATGACGAAGGTCCAACTAGCCCCGTGCCACAGCCCGCCCAACAGCATGGTCAGGAAGATGCCGATGAAATAGCCCCAGGTCTCGGCCTTGACGGCCAGCAGCTTTTCTCCCTTGATCCGGCGCATGACGGCGTAGGCGATGGGCAGGAACAGGTAGTCGCGCAACCAGCTGGAAAGGGAGATATGCCAGCGGCTCCAGAACTGGGTGATGCTGCGCGAAAAATAGGGAAAATCAAAATTCTTCATGGACTCGAAGCCGAGGACGCGGGTGATGCCGACGGCGATGTCGCTGTAGCCGGAAAAATCGCAATAGATCTGGAAGGCATAAAAATAAACGGCCAGGACCAGCTGCAGCCCCTGCCCCTCGGGGTGGCGGAAAACCTCATTCACAAAGAAGGCCAACCGGTCGGCGATGACCATCTTCTTGAACAGCCCCCAGACGACCAGCCGGAACCCGGAAGCGGCCCGTTCCCAGTCGAAGGCAACGGGGGCCTTCAACTGGGGAATGAAGTTCACGGCCCGCTCGATGGGCCCGGCCAGCAGCTGCGGGAAGAAGGAGACGTAGAGCGCATAGATGCCCAGGTGCTTTTCAGGCGGCACCCTCTGGTAATAGACATCGATGAGGTAGCTGATGATCTTGAACGTGAAGAAGGATATGCCGATCGGCAGGAGGATATTCAGGGGTGAGAAGGGCTGCACATGCAGAAGATATCCCGCCAGGTCGTGCACGGCCTGGCGGAACAGGTCCAGGTACTTGAAGACAAAAAGCAGGCCGAGGGAGACCGTGAGCCCCAGAGCCAGCCAGAGCCTGCGCCGGCGGCCGGGAGGCGACGCGGCCATGCCGCGCGCGGAAAAATAGCTGGCCAGGGTCGGCAGCGCCAGCAACAGCAGGTATTCCCTCTTCCAATATCCGTAGAAGAAATAACTGGCCAGCAACAGGAGCAGCCATTTGGTTTTCCGCGGCACGAGAAAACCGGCCGCGAATACGATAGCGAAAAACCCCCAGAATTCAATGGAATTGAACAGCATGGTTACAGTTTTTTATCTCATTTCCGGCAATTTGTCAAATGGAGAATTCGCGGCGATCCGGGATGAATCAGGGCCCGACGTGGATCATTTCCTGCTCTTCGCCGTATTCCTCCAGGCGCTCCAAGCTGCCTTTTTCCAGGTCAAGCAGCTTGAAATGGCCCATTTCCATCATGGAAAAATAGAGCAGCAGGTTTTTTTTCTCCGGATCGTCGATGAACAGGTCGGCCAATTGCAGGTAAAAATCGTGGGCTGCCTGCTCGGCCTTCATGGCCTGGGCGAAGATCTCGCTGAGCGGGACCAACTCGTCGCGGAAACGGATCTCGGGCAGCGGCACCACCGGCTTCTCGGGGAGGGCCAGGTCCTGGCCGGGGAAACGCTGGGCGAAGAGGCCTTCCAGGGCCTTCTGATGCCGGCTTTCTTCGAGAGCGAGGAATTCAAGGCGTTCCCTGAGGAAAGCGTTCTTCACTCGCAGCGCAACCCGGGAATAGACGGCCTGGCTTTCCATCTCGCTCTTGATCGCGGTGAGCAGCAGGTCGGCCAAGGCGTATTTCTGCAATTTCATGTCTTTCATCATTTTCCTCCTTAGAATCGGCTCTCGCCCCGCATCAGTAATTTTCAGTCCAAACCTCGAAATGCTCCTGGGGATGGTCGCAGACAGGGCACTTGTCCGGTGCCTGCTCGGACTCGACGATCATGCCGCAGACGCGGCATTTCCAGGCGACCTTCAGCTTCTTACGGAATACCATCCGGTTCTTCAGGTTGTCCAGCAGCTTGCGGTAGCGGGTTTCGTGCCGCTTCTCGACCAGCGCGATCGCCTTGAAGGTCCGGGCAACCTCTGGAAATCCCTCCTCCTCGGCGACGCGGGCGAAATCGGGATAGAGGACCGACCACTCCTCGTTCTCGCCGCCGGCGGCGTACTCCAGGTTCTTGATCGTCGTGTCCAGGGCCACCGGGTAGGCGGCCTGGATCTCGATGGCTTCGCCGTTCATGGCGGCGACCAGGTGCTTGTAGAACAGCTTGGCGTGCATGCGTTCGTTCTCGGCGGTTTCCAGGAATATTTCCTCGATCTGCCTGTAGCCTTCCTTGCCCGCGGTCTTGGCATAGAAAGTATAGCGCATCCGGGCCTGCGATTCGCCGGCGAAGGCTTTGAGCAGGTTCTCCGCCGTGCGGCTGCCTTTGAGTTGCTTCATGGTGCTCCTCCAGTAACCGTCATTGTAGCTCATTCCAGCCCGAAGTCAAGACAGTCGCGGCCAGGCTCAACCCGGGCTGTCCAGCAGGGCCAGCGCTTTTTCCAGGTGGGCGCCGCGGCGGACGATCCTGGGCGGGTCCTGGGTGACATCGATCAGGGTCGACCCCTGCGAAGGGGGGAGCACTCCCCCGTCGATGAGCAGGTCGAGGCCGGGGAACTCCCGGGCGATGACCTGCGGGTCGTTCAGGGGCGGCCGGCGGCTGCGGTTCACCGAAGTGCTGACCAGCGGGAAGTTGAGGAAAGAGATCGCTTCCAGCAGCGACGGCAGGCCGGGGATGCGGATGCCGATACGGCCGCTGTTTTTCAACAGCGCGGGATCGATGGCCGGGTGCGGCTTGAAAAGAAAAGTGAATTTCCCCGGCAGCAGCGCCTGCAGGCAACTGGAAAATATGACGGGGATATGGTCTGTGAGCGATCCCAGCATGGCCAGGCTGCCGACAGCGACCGAATACGGCAGGTCGCGGCGGTTTTTCATGTCGTCGATCCTGGCGATCACCCTGGCCGAATAAAAATTGCCGCCCAGGCCGTAGAGCGTGTCCGTGGGATAGGCGAGCACGCCATCGGAGCGCAGGCAATCGGCCAATTTTTTTTGATTGCCGGCGGTGAGAATATCGGCGAACGGAATGACGATCATGGGTAGAGGTGGAACGGCCGCACGGCCTTGGCGTAGGCATGGATCTCGCGCTCGATGTCGTTCTGGATGCGCGCGAAGGGGATGTTCCCGTCGATGGCCTTGCGGATCGTGTCCGCCCCGCAGATCATGTCGATGGGCGGCCTCCGGTATTCGAATTCGTAGGGCGGCTTACGCCAGGCGAATCCTTCTGGGTGCATCTGCGCCACCAGGCGGATCAGTTCGTAATACGTCCGGAAGCTGCGGAATTTTTTGCGGTCAAGTACCTGGACGAGCACGCCGCCGCACACGCCACCGGCGTGCTTGGAGAATTCGGGTTTGAAGAACATGGGGACGAAACGCGCCCCGGGAAGGCGCAGCCGCTGCAGCTCCGCGGCCAGGCGGAAGGGATCGACAAAGGGGGCGCCGGCAAGCTCGAAGGGCCGGGTGGTGCCCCGGCCTTCCGAAAGGTTCGTTCCCTCGAGCAGCACGGCGCCGGGATAGACCAGGGCCGTGGCGAAGTGGGGCATATTGGGAGAAGGCAGCGTCCAGAGGCCGGGAAACAGGTCCTGGCGCGACCAGCCCCTGGCTTTGACCACGGTCAGGGGCACGTCCAGCCCGTAGTAACTCAGGGCGAAGCATAGGTATTCCCCGGCGCTCAACCCGTGGCGCATGGGCACCGGCAGCTGGGCGACGATGCTGAAATGATCCGGGCGGGCCATGGTGCCCTCGAGGTCGCGGCCGTTGAGCGGATTGGCCCGGTCCAGGACCACCACCTCGACGCCGCGCCCCGAGAGCCAGCGCAGGAGCATGACCAGGTGGTTGACGAAGGTGTAGACCCGGGTGCCGACATCGAAGGGATCGACGATCAGGGCCTCGATCCCCCGCAGCCACCCGTGATCGGGCAGCAGCTTCTCCCCGTACAGGCTGCGCACATCCACTCCCCAGGCGCTCCAGAAAAACGAGGGCGACAGGACCATGTTGTCCTGCCTGTCGATGAAAAAACCGTGCTGCAGCGACCAGATGGCTTTCAAGCGTCTCCCGGCCAGTTGCTGCACTACCCGATAGGCGGGCACTCCGGCCGAGTCGATGTTCGAGGAGCCGGTGACCATTGCGACATTTTTCCTGCCGATCAATTTGTCAAAGGCCTGCGGCAGGACATCGATCCCGTTCATGATCTTTGCCACGTTTCGCTCCTTTTTAAAGTATACCATAATTGGAAAAGGGGAATGAACATCGCCGGCAGAACCTCCCCTGTCAATCGGAGCAATTAAGACCTTTCGTTCTTCCGCGTCACTCGTCACGCGTTACGCGTCACGATTCTTGTTGCGGTGCGGGGGCATATCTGATATAATCAATTATCTTCTGGAGGAATACGTGCAACCTTTGAACGGAATTGACAGCAAGTTCAGACTGGCCATCCTGGTCGCCCGCCGCGCCAAGCAGCTCATCGGCGGCGCCCACAGGAAAGTGGACATCAAAAGCGACAACACGCTGACCGTGGCCATGGAAGAATTCAGGCAGGGAAAAATAGATTTCGACGTCCTCAACGAGGAAGACAACATTTTCGGCCAGGAAGCCGCGACCCTGGAAGGGGCGACCGTGACGGCGGAAGCCGGGCTGGAAGGCGAGGAGGCCGAAGTCGAAGCCGACCTCGAGGAAGAGGAAAGCGAGAAAGAGGTCGAGCCGGAAAGCGAGTCCTGACGCGGCTTTCCCCAATGAGCACCGTCATCCGATCCCCGAACTGGATCGGCGACGGGATCATGAGCCTGCCCGCCCTGCGGGCTTTCAAGGAACATTTTCCCGGTGAGCGCCTGTCCGTGGCGGCCAAGCGCTATTTGGCCGACATTTTCCTGAATATCCCGGAGATCGACGAGATCATCCCCCTTCCCGACCGCTGGACCCCGCGCTCATTCTTTTCCAGCTTGCGGGAGTTCAGGCAAAGGCGTTTCAGCCGCGGCATCCTGTTCACCAACTCGTTCTCTTCCGCCCTGTTCTTCCGCCTGGCCGGAATAGGCTCCAGCGCCGGCTACTCCCGGGACGGCCGCGGATGGTTGCTCGGGCAGCGGGTCCCGCGCGGCCCTGACCGCGGCCACCAGCAATACGGCTATTTGCAGATCATCGAGCACCTGGCCGGCAAGAGAACCTCTCAAGAACTGCCGGCCACCCTGGTCGTCACCTCGGCGGAAGCGGCATGGGCGGATGCCTGGCTGCGGGAGCAGGGGCTCGCCGCCGGCCGACCCCTG
>JBGSPO010000046.1:0-3833 GCA_041738575.1 Candidatus Aminicenantia bacterium | reverse complement strand
AGCAGGACGGGCGCCAGCCACAGCCAGCCGGGTCGGCGCAGAAGCGCGAGCGAGGCCAACAGTCGGTCGCCAAGCCGCCGCGGCCATTTCCTGGGAAAAGTGGCTTCCAGGGAAGCGGCCAGCAGGCGCTGCAGCGCCGCTTCCGCCTTTTTGCGCACCCGGTCGAGCGCCCGGTTCTCCACGGCCAGGCTGCGGGAGAAGGTCACGTCCAGATGGTTGCCGTTGAGCAGGAAGACCGGGGCCAGGCCGAACCCGACCTCAGCGCGGATGTCGGCGTCGGTCTGCAGGTGGGACATCTGGCCCAGCGCGGTTCCCTGCCAGACCGGCAGGCCGCGGGCGAAGAGCCGGACCTCGGGTTTTTCCCCCAGCCCCACGGCTCCTTCCACCGGGCCGCTGCGGAACGACAAGCTCAGCGGGCCGGGAAGGGTCATGGGCTCTGTCAGGTTCTTGCCGGCGAACCAGAGGGGTAGCATGGTCCCCCGGAGGTCGTTGCGCCGCAGGTAGCGGCAGTAGGCGCGCAGCCCGGATTCCACGCGCCGGGAGAACTCGCCGGGGGATGAATGGACGGCGGGACGGGTGAGGACGACCGTGGTGCCGGGACGGATCAACAGGCAGGGGGCGGTGCTGACATTGAGTCCGGCGTCCAGGGAAACGGCCCAGGCGTCGTCGCCCTGGCGAGACTGCAGCATGATAGCCTCAGGCTGGAAACGCAAGATCGTCCAGAAGCCGATACCATAGCGGCCGGCCGCAGCCGGGTCTCCCCCCTTGTCCGAGGCGAAGAGGCGGAAGAGGAAGCGCCGGGCATGGGCCAGGGTCATGCCGCGGCCGTCGTCGGCAAACGTGAGCGTTTCCTCGCCTGCCGCGGAAGTTTCCGCGTTGACCCGGATCTGATGTGCCCCGGCGTCGCGGCTGTTTTGGGCCAGCTCCCTCAGGAAGAACCAGGGGTCGTCGCCGTAGGTCTGGGTGACGGCCTCGGCCAAGCCTCGGAAATCGCTGCCCAGCATGGGGCGGGATAGGCCTTCAGTTCATTTTGCGGACACGCACCTCGATGCCGGGCTCTGCGCGCAGCAGGTCGACCAGCCGTTGCGGGTCCGTGTCCGAAAAATGGTAGGGGTAGAGCACCCGTGGCCGGAACGACTTGGCGGCCGCGGCCGTCATCTCCGGGGGCATGGTATAGGGGAGGTTCATCGGCAGGAAGGCGACGGCGATGTCCTTGAGCTCGGCCATCTCGGGGATGTTCTCGGTGTCGCCGGCGACGTAGACGCGCAGGCCGGGGAACGTGATCACGTAGCCGTTGCCCTCGCCGCGCGGATGGAACGGCCGGCCATCGGGGCGCTGCTGCACGATGTTGTAGGCCGGGACCGCTTCGATGGCCAAACCCGAGGTTTCGACGCGATCGCCGTTCTTCAGGACCCGCGCCCCGGCCGGCAGCGGCAGGCAGGAGGGGCTGACGAAGATCTCCGTCGAGGCCTGGCGCAGCGCGGCGATCGCCTTGGGATCGAAATGGTCGCCGTGCTGGTGGGTGACCAGGATCAGGCCGGCCTTGGGCAGCTTGGCGAAGTCGGCCAGCCGGCCGTCGGGGTCCACGTAGACCCGCAGGTCGTTGAATTGGAAAACCAGCGAACCATGGCCGATGAAGGTGATGCGCACGTCTCCGCCCGCGGTCTTGAATACGTCGGCATCGAAGCCGCCCTGCGCCGTCATGGGCATGATCGCGGCCATGAGAACGATGAAAATAAGTTTTTTTTGCATGGCATCCTCCAGTTTGCAGCCGGAAAAGGACGAGGGCCCGGCATGCCTATTTGTTCGCGCTTCCGGCCTTGGCCGCGCGGTAGGCGCGGATCGGCAGGCCGGCGACGCCGTAATGATCCTCGGGGATCTCTTCAAGGATCACCCGCACGCTGTCGGCGGCCACTCCCAGGGAGGAGGTCACGGCCGCGGTGACGCTCTGCAGCAGTTGTCGCTTGCTGCCGTCGTCGCGGCCGGCAAGCATCGTGATCCTCACGATGGGCATGTCCACCTCCTCGTCCGCCACGGCCGGGCCCTACTTGAAGCGCTGCCGGAACAGGTTGAGCTTCTCGCGATGCTTCTGGTTCTCGGCGGCGAACTTCTGGTACAGGAGGCGTGCCTCCTGGTTGTCGTCCTTGATGATCTCGAAAAATTTTTTCTTGGCCAGCGAATCCTCGATGCTGGCGGCGTTGGACAGCGCGGTCTGCAAGCTGACCGGCTTGTCCAGCGTCTCGCGGACCTGGGTCTTGATGAAATTCATGGAGGTGCGGATGGCCTCGATGTTGAAACGGTCGCGGTTGTAGTCGATCTTGTTGGCCTTGATGCGCTCGATGGTCGAGTGGATCCACTCCACGTTTTTCCGCTCGTCGTCGGCCATGTCGATCCAGAAGGTCTTGTGCTCGGGGAATTTCTCGCTGTAAACCCAGTACAACTCCATCACCGCCGATTCGTATTCGGCGATGAGCTCGATCTTGCTGATCTGAAAGGAGGACAATTCCATGGCACGCCTCCTCGGCGGATTTGCTTCCGGGCGAATTCGATTATTTTTAACACATCAGGAAAAAAAATTCAATTTCAACGCTTTTGACTTTGCGCTATGGATTTGCTATACAGGAGGCCTGATGGAAGCAAGTAAAAAAAGCAGGCAACGATGGCAGGCGGGCGTCGGCATCGCCGTCAGCCTGATTTTCATCTACCTGGCCATGCGGCGGGTGGATGTCTCCGAAATGCTGCGGGCACTGGGGGAAGCCGATTACCTGTACCTGTTGCCCGCCCTGGCTACCGTCATCCTGGGGTTGGGTTTGCGCAGCTGGCGCTGGCGCTACCTGCTGGCGCCGGTGTCGCGAACAGAAACCGGCCTCCTCTTCACCTCGCTGAGCATCGGCTACATGGCCAATACCTTCATGCCGGCCCACCTGGGCGAGTTCGTGCGCACCTGGCATTGCGCCAGGAGGACCGGGATCGCCCCCGGTTCGATCTTCGCCACCATCGTCATCGAGAGGCTCATGGATGTGACCTCCCTGCTGCTCCTCCTGGGGCTGGCCCTGCTGCTCTTTCCTTTCCCGCCCTGGGTCCGGCACAGCGGGGCGGTCATGCTCGGCCTGGTCGCGGCGCTGGCCGTCCTGCTGCTACTGCTGAAAAAGTTCAAGCAGAAGTCATTGGCGGCCTGCGACCGGCTGCTGCGCTTCGTCCCGGGCGCGTCCCCCGCCAAGGCCCGGGGCCTGCTGGAGCAGTTCCTCTGCGGCGTCTCGCCGCTGCAGCAACGGGGCCATTATGCCGCCGTTGCCGCCCTTTCCCTGCTGATCTGGGCCAGCTACGCCCTGACCTGCCAGCTGCTGTTCCACGCCTTCGGCTTCGTCACCCGCTATCGCCTGCCCTGGAGCGCCGCCCTGGTGACCCTGGTGATCACCACCATCAGCGTGGTCGTGCCGTCATCGCCGGGCTACATCGGCACCTTCCACTACCTCTGCCAGCTGGCGCTGGGGCTTTTCCTGGTGCCCAAGGGCCCGGCGCTCTCCTATGCCTTCGTCCTGCATGCCGTCTCCATTTTCCCCCCCTTTCTCCTGGGGCTCTTCTTCCTGGCCCGCGGGAAAATAAGCCTGCGATCGCTGGGCAAGGAGGAGGCCGATGCTCTTGACCGTTGATGTCGGCAACACGACGACGGCCGCCGCCGTGTTCCGGGACGGGACCATCATTTTCCGCAGCCGCGTGCCGACACCCCGGGTCTTGTCGCAGCGGCACTTTTCCGCCCTGATGCCGTCCACCCAGGCCAAGCGGGTGACCGCGGCCATGGTTTCGTCGGTGGTGCCGCGCCTGGACCGGTC
>JBGSPO010000041.1:0-3843 GCA_041738575.1 Candidatus Aminicenantia bacterium | reverse complement strand
GCCGCGACCCCGCTGCCCTGCAGCAGGGCGGACCGCACCTCCAGGGCATCGGCCGGCAGGCCCGACCCCGTGAGAACATAGTAAACATTTTCCGTCGGATCGAGGATCATCCACTTGCCGAACTGGTCCGACCACGCCTCGACCACGAAGTGGCTTTCCCCGCCGGCGCTCCATAATTCGACGTAGCGCACGGAAAAGAAGCCCATGGACTTCAATACGTCGGCCAGGACATAGGCATATTGGCCGCAGAAGCCGCCGGTCTTGCCGGAGCGGATGTCCGCCAGGATATCCACGGCGTTGCTGAGAGGGTAGGGGTCGGGAATGGAGGTCGGCCATTGGCCATGGGTCCAGTCGCAGAGTTTCAGGAACAGGTCGAGTTGATCGTCGAAGCGCAGGTCCTTGAAATCCTCATTCTGGCTCAATTGCCGCAGTTTGGGTTCTTTCCAGTGCTCGGGGATGAAATGGAAATTGCTTTTCCTGGCGCTGACGGGGCTGACGTCGACACGGATCCCCGTCTGAAAGGCCTGCCGGGATAAAAACAGGGCCAGCAGGAGTAAAACCGCCGCCAGGGGCAGCAGGAGTTTCAGCGCATTTTTCTTCTGCATCGTATGCCCGCCGCCCCGCCGGGAAGGGCGGCAGGCATACACTATAGCGCATCCGCTTTTTTTTGGCAAAGATGGGGGCGCCCGGTTGCCGGCTGCCCTTGGCAGCGCCTCCGGGTCTGAGCTATAGCACCAACGGCCACTTCTTCTTGATGGCCAGCAGGTCTTTCTCCTTGGCGACAAAGCTCTGCACGTAGCCGCAATGGCCGCAGACGAAGTTGTCCAAGGCCGCGGCACGGAAAAGCGAGACCGGTATGCAGTTGCTGTCGTGCATCCCCGACTTTCCCTTCACGCCGGCGCCGCTGTATATTTCCTTGCCGCCGCACAGGGGGCAGGTTCCGTTCATCATGGTCTTCCTCCTTGGTTCATTGGCTGGTAGTCAACGCATCCGGGACCCAGGGTGGGCGATATCCCGGATCTTCCCGGGTCCGGCGGCAGCCAAGGGCATGGCTAGCAGCAGGATGAAGAGTAGGATCAGAAAAATCAGCTTCTTCATGGTTTCTCCCCGTCTGCGGGCGTTCCGCCTGTGTGCGCCTCGCCCACTGCCGAGGCCGCCGGCGCCTTTTTACGGCGCCGGTGGATGGCCTCGTTCAGGATGGACTCAATCTGGCCGTTGACGCTGCGGAAGTCGTCGGCCGCCCAGCGTTCCAGCTCCTCCCACATCTCCGGGCTGAGGCGCAGCAGGAATGCTTTTTTAGCGGGCATGGGCCGGTTGCCGGGCGCTTACTTGTAGAGCGTGCCGGCGTTGATCACAGGCTGGGCTTCGGCCTCGCCGCACAGCACGACCAGCAGGTTGCTGACCATGGCCGCCTTGCGCTCCTCGTCCAAGTCGACGACATTCTTGCTCTTCAGGTCTTCCAGCGCCATCTCGACCATGGAGACGGCGCCATGGACGATCTTGCGCCGGGCGGCGATGATGGCCTCGGCTTGCTGGCGCCGCAGCATGGCGTTGGCGATCTCCGGGGCGTAGGCCAAGTGGGTGAGGCGTGTCTCCTCGACCAGCACGCCCGCTTTTTGCAGGCGTTCCTGGAGTTCCTTTTTCAGGACCAGGGCCACTTCGTCCATGCCGCTGCGCAGGGTCATCTCCTCCTCTTCCTCGCCGTGGTCGTAGGGGTAGCAGTTGGCCAGGTGGCGCAGGGCGGCGTCGCTCTGGATCTTGACGTAGTGTTCGTAGTGGTCGACATCGAAAAGGGCGTGGGCCGTGTCGACGACGCGCCAGACCACCACGGCGGCGATCTCGATGGGGTTGCCGCGCTTGTCGTTGACCTTCAGCTTCTCGATCTCGAAATTGCGGATGCGCCGCGAGACCGTGTATCTGCCGCGCGGCACGGCCAATGCCAGCGGATTGGTCCAATGGAAGCCGTCGTCGCTGACCGTCCCCTTGTATTTGCCGAACAATACCAGCACCTTGGCCTCGTTGGGTTGCAGGGTGAAATAGCCCGGGGGCAGGATCACGGACACCACGATCAGCAGGGCCAGGGAGAGCAGTACCTGCGCGAGCGACCAATGAACCGTGTTCACCCCGGCGAGAAAGATCAAAACAATGGCCAGGATCAGCCCCACATGCACGGCGACCATGGCCCAACCCTTGAAAGATTGCCCTTTGGTTTCTTTTGTCATTCGAACCTCCTGGTATGCTATCGAAATGATATCAAAAATATAGCATTGATATTTTCTGTTGTCAACAAAATATTTTTTTTAGGAGTTTTTTGTACCATCTGTATAGAAATTACCCATCATTGGCTTGGACATATGTGGGCAACAGGCTGGACGCTATGAGGGATTTTTTTATTTTTTCAAAGGATTTCCCTGAATTTGCAAGATTTTTCCATGCGATTTTTTTCAAGGCCGCACTTGGTACCGGGATTGCTATTGATTTTTTGCAGTGGAACAGCTACATTATCGAAAGGTGGCCATGAAAAAGCGCAAGGAACAAAGGCTCAAGAAAAGCTTGTTGGTCGACATCAGCAGGAACGGCCTGGAACAGATGGGGGTCACGGTGAACATCTCCCCCCGCGGCATGTGCATCGCCACCACCGAGGTCATCCGCAAGCATAGCCGGCTGCAGATACTCCTTGCCGCCGCCGACGATATCTATGCCGTCACCGGCCTGGTCGTGTGGAAAGAAAAGAAGAAAAACCCCCAGGGAGAAGAAGCGCCGGTCGGCTTGGGCATCCAGATCGAAAAAGCGCCCCCGGGCTACCTTAAATTCCTGTCCGCCGCCGGGAAAAAATCCTCGCCGGCCATGAAAAAAAAGCGCGGCGGCTGAGCGCCGCGGCTTGCCCCGGCTGCCGATTTCCAGGCCCGGGGGGGTTGCTGGCCGCATGGCCGTTCTTTACAGCCAACCCCTTTTCATATACAATAACTCTTCTGCCGCAGCCATATATTCCAAGGGAAAATGATGAACGATAATAAATGCTACGATAGTCTTATTGAGGTCATCGGCCACACCCCCATGGTGCGGCTGAACCGCGTGACCGCCGACATTCCCGGAGAAGTGTTCGCCAAGCTGGAGTTCCTGAACCCCATGGGCAGCTGCAAGGACCGCATCGCCCGCTTCATGATCGAGAAGGCGGAGAAAGAGGGGAAGATAAAGAAAGGCGACCTGATCATCGAGAATTCATCCGGCAATACCGCCATGGGCCTGGCCCTGATCGCCATCCAGAAGGGCTATCGCTTGAAGGTCGTGGTCCGCGACCGCATCAGTCGCGAGAAGCTCGACCAGCTGCGGGCCCTGGGCGTGGAGATCCACATGGTCGATGCCACCCTGCCTCCCGAGCATCCCGACAGCTACAACAAGATCACGCCGCGCCTGGCCCAGGAGACGCCGAACTGCTTTTTCCCCGACCAGCACAACAATCGCGACAACAACGAGGCCCATTACCTGGGTACAGGCCCCGAGATCTGGGAGCAGATGCAGGGGCGCATCGATTATTTCGTGGCCGGCATCGGCACTGGCGGCACCATTGGCGGCACGGCCCGCTTTTTGAAGGAAAAGGACCCGAAGATCCGGGTCGTGGCCGTGGACCCCGTCGGCTCGGTTTTCTATGAGTATTTCCATCACCGGAAGATGGTGCAGCCGGGCCCTTACCTTATCGAAGGCCTGGGCGATGAGTTCCTGATCCATTGTGCCGACTTCAGCGTCATCGATGACATGTTCCAGGTTACCGACCGCGAGGCCTTCCACGCGGCCAGGGAGCTGGCCCTGCGCGAGGGCATCCTGGCCGGCGGCTCCAGCGGC
>JBGSPO010000053.1:0-25245 GCA_041738575.1 Candidatus Aminicenantia bacterium | reverse complement strand
CTGGGCAATGCGTCGGGCCTGCCCCTGGCGCAACACTGCGGCCTCGACTTCTACCAGGTGCACTGGTACGACCGCTGGCAGGAGGCGGCGCCCCTGGAGCGGCCGGTGGCGGAGCTGGGGCTCGACCGGCCCCTGCTGCTGGGCGAGTTCCCGACCAGAAACTCCAGCCGCTCGCCCCAGACGATCGTGGACACGGCCAGAAACAACGGCTACTGCGGCGCCCTGGCCTGGTCTTTGCTCGCTGAGGACGAGTTCTCGGGGATGAGAAATGGTTCATGAACATGGGAGACTTGGTTTGCGGCAGACGATACGCGGCATACGGCAAGAATAAAATGCACCAAACATCAACCATCAAATTCCAAACAAATCCCAAGTCCCAAATTCCAATGTCCAAAACAAAGAAACGGGCACTTGTTGATGAATAGATGAGTTGAAGGGACAACGGCACTGACAGCGAGTTCCTTGATTTTTCTTAACCCTTCTACCCATCTACCTCCTGGTTTGGCTCATTGGTCAATTGGAATTGGGTGCTTGTTTGGTGCCTGGTGCTTGTGATTTGGAATTTCAGTCTTACCTCGTCACTTATTACTCGTCACTAGTCACCCGTCACAATAGATCGTTTCTGTGCTGTTACCGCACGCCGTCTACCGTAAGCCGTATGCCGAGCCGCGATCCTCAGATCGCCGAATTCAGGATCGCGACAGCTCTAATAGGCGATCCGTCGGCATCGACGATCTTCAGCGGCAGGCAGGAGAAGACGAACTCCTTGCCGAGCAGGGGCTTCATGTCGGCCAGGTTCTCGATGATCACCAGGTTTTGGGCGAAGAGGGCGCGGTGGACGGGCAGGGCGGAGGAGTCGATCACGTCGACCGAGATGGTGTCCACGCCGAAGCCCTTGAGTCCCAGGCCCGCCAGCCACTGGGCGGCGGCGGGAGAGAGGACCGGGTAGGGACCGAAGTATTTGGGAAGGCCCCAGTGTTCCGCCCAGCCCGTATGCAGCAGGGCGAAATCGGCATCACGCAAGCGCGCTCCGTATCCCTCGATATCCCCGGTTTCGATGCTGCGGCCGCGAACCCCGGAGACATCCATGACCACGGCCGGCCCCAGGAAACGGCCGGCGGGAAATCCGTCGAGCCGGGTGGCGCCGGGCAAGATATGCCCGGGGGCGTCGATGTGGGTCCCGGTATGCGAGACGAGATGGAGCATTTTTTCGGCAAAGCCGTTGCGCTCGATAGTGTAGGCCTCGTCCAGGCGGGGCGCCTCGGTGCCGGGAAAGACCGGCATGGTGGCGCTGATGAAATGGGTCAGGTCAATGATGTCCGGTGTCGGGCGTCTCATGGCCATTCCTCCGCATGAAAAGGACCCATCATACGGCAAGCGCCGAGGCAAGTCAACCGTTCCATGGAAGGCTCACGGTCCGCACTGCGGTACAGGCTCAGGGAAGACAGAGGGAAGAGGGAGGGAAGAATGAGGGTAGAGAGAGTGGGAAAAGCCCTTTCAGAAACTCTTTCCCACTTTGTCTTCCCTTTGCCTTTCCCTCTGCTTTCCCTCTCTCTTCCCAGGAACTGCTGACATCACCCTGAGCCGAGCGCTGGCGATTGGGCTACTCTCGCACCAGCTCCACCCTGCGGTTCTGGGCGCGGCCCAGTTCAGTGGCGTTATCGGCGACGGGCTTGCTCTCGCCCAGGCCTTGCGCCTGCAAGCGGCCGACGGCGATGCCGCCGGCGACCAGGTAGGCCTTGACCGAGTCGGCACGCCGCTGCGAGAGGTCCAGGTTATGGCTTTCGCTGCCGGTGGCGTCGGTGTGCCCCTCGATGGTCACTTTCCAGCCCGTTTCGCCTTTCAGCACGGCCAGGACCTCGTCAATGACCGGCTTGGACTCGGGGCGGATGACGGCCGAATCGAGGTTGAAGAGGATGCCGTAGACGCGGGCGCGGCCCTCGCTCAGCAGCTTTTTCTCAATCTCGCCGCCCAGTGATCCGGCCCAATGGGGGCAGCCGCCCACCTCGGCGCTGAGCTTTTTCCCCTCCCATTCGCCGTCCGGCGCCTTCTTCTCGTTGCCGACACGCCACCAGAAACCGCGGAACCCCTTGCCGTCGGGGGCAAAAACCATGATGGCTGGCCCCCGGTCATCCGGACCGCCGGCCTCCTGCCAGGTGATCTTCATCAGCCGTCCCTCGATGGCGCCGCTCAGCAGGCCGCCGTCGAACTCGTAGCAGCCGGCCAGGGCCGTCCCCTGCTGGCGCACGTGGAACTTGGAATAGCTGGAATCGTAGGTGCCCGAGACGCCTTCCAGCGGGGCAGCGACTGCGGGTTTGGCACCGAAGCCGCGAAAGGACAGCAGCTCGCTCCAGGATTCGCTGCCGTAATTGCCATGGATGGTCAGTCGCACCCAGCGGCCGCTGACCGCCCTGGCCGCCGGAAAGGCCTGGCGATCGGTCTTGTCAGCCAGCGTCGCCTTCAGGACGTTCTCGAAGCCGGCCTTCATGGAAGCGGCCGAAACCTCCACCGTGATGTCCTTGGCGCCGGCCCCGTCATCGTCGACATGGGCGTTGTCGAACTCGAAGCGCTCGATCACCGCCGGCGCCACCATCTCGAACACGAAGACGTTTTCCTTGATGCGCCCGGTTTCGCAGGCCCATCCCGTTTCAGGGCTGTCGTCGAGCAGGTTGACAGCCGGCCAGCCTCCATAGAACGCCGGTTCCATGGCCGGCAGCGTTCCCTCGTGTAGAGACAGCAGGTTGACCACCTCTTTCTGATCCTGTCCCGGGGCTGTCCCCCAGCCTAGAAACAGGGCCAGGACCGCGATGAAAACGATTTTTCTCATGGTTCCACCTCCCCGATAAGCGAATCCAGCATAACCCCATTTGCCGCGGTTGTAAAGATTGGGCTCGCGCATCCGCTATATGGGAAACCGACGAACTTCAAGTGGTAGTGACAGTGGTAGTAAAAGTCAAGAGATGAACTCTATAAGATCGCTTGGCCTTCGTTTGCGTCATTGGGTTATTGGAATTTGGGATTTATTTGGAATTTGGTGCTTGATATTTGGAATTTTCTTCACATACACCTTACGCCCTACGCCCTTTGCCAAGCTCCTTCCTCATCACTCGTCACGCGTTACGCGTCACGCTAGATCGCCCGTTGCTGTTACCGTACGCCGTACGCCGAGTTTTATTCCTGAAAGCGAAATATCCTCTGCAGCAACTTGCCGAGCAGCGGCAGGATACGAAGTTCAAGGTCCGCGCGGTCGGGCTCGGGGCGGGTATGGAAGAAGGCCTGGTCGATCTTGCCAAACTGCAGTTTCTTTTTTTCCAACTCGAGCTCCAGCCGGGCCATTTCCAGCGCTTTTTCCTTTTGCACCAGCTTGCCCCCGGCCTTCATCCATTCCATGACCTGGCGCAGCTCGCCGCCGTCGAGCCACAGGCCGTGGTCGCGGCACTGGTCGGCGATGACGCCGCTGCGGGAACCGATATTGATCCGGTTCATCAAGCGGCGGCAGACCGGGCAGTCGATATAGGAAACCGGGTACTCATGGCTGCGCTTGACGTTCTCCACCTCGCCCAGGCGCTGGGGATCGACGGCGCGCACGTTGGTCACCACCTGGTCCAGGAAGGCCTCCAGCTCGCCGGGATCGAAAAAAAGTCCCAGGCATTGCTCGCAGCGCTCGATGAGGAATTTCTTTCCCACGCGCAGGTCGACGGTCTGCAGAGGGACGTGGCAGCGGGGGCAGAAGCGGTCGGAGCGCGGTTCCTCGACGGTGAAGCGATGGACCACCGACAGGTCGACGTCCTGGCGGGTTCCGCAATACTCACAGACCAGCAGTGTCCCGGTCAGCACGGCGCCGCAATTCATGCAATTGGCCATGGTTCTTATTTCCTTTTGTCGATTTTATATGGCGATTGCGGGAAATGCAAGTGGATCCCTCTACTAAATGACTTGGGAAGAGGTTCGAAGTTCGACGTTGAAAGGCACTGCTGAAGCGTTGACGAGTTGAAGGGGTGAAGCGTTAAGGCATTGCTTTCGGGAAATGCCTTTTCCCGAACTCGTGAACCTTTGAACTCTTTTACCCTTGAACGAGTGCTTAAAAACATCGAACGTCGAACCTGAGGATCTCTTAGAGATCGTATCCTAAGCTGAGCTCCAACGCGATCACCGGCGCCCGGAGATACCTGCGGTGGCGCGGGCCGCTGACGTCGTCAAAGAGATCGGTCACGTCGATCCCCTTGACCGGGCCGCTGGCATAGAGATAGCCGATGAAGCGGTAAATCAGGCTGCCGCTGAAGAACATGCGCGACGAGACCGGTGCGAGCAGGCCGGCGCCGGCGTTGGCGCCCACCCCAAGGTAGGTGGCATCCGAGAATCTGCCGCTGCGGTCGGAAACATTCTCGCGCACCTTCAGCCAAGGGAAATTCAGGCCGAAATGGATGAAAAAACGCAGCGGGGCAGTGCGGAAAAGGAACGTACGCGAATTCAGCTGCACCAGCCGCGACACGGCCGTGCTGTCCTTGCCCTGGAAGACGGCATCGTGGCCCGAGACCAGGTAGGAGACGGACCACAGCCCCGAGCGGAAGCGGCGGCCGACGCCGATCCCGAAACCGAGGCTGGGCTTGATCTTTGGGATATAAAAAACCTGCTCGGCATTGCCCAGCACCATGGTGCCGTCCAGGTCGGGGCTGTTGAACGAAAGGTATTGCGCCGTGGCCTCGAAAAAGAACGCGCCCTTCTCCCTGGGCTCGGGCACGACGATGGGCTCATCCTGGGCCGCCAGGGAGAATGCCAGCATGAACAGCAGCAGAACACTGATCCGTTTCATTTGCACCATGCCTTCACGCGCCAGGAAGCGCCTTCTTAACAGTTCCCCCTGGATTTCTCCTTTGCCCCGGGCGGCCGTCAGCCTGGTTGCGTGTCACTCGTCGCTTTGCGATTTTTCGCCATCCGCCGGCGCCGGAACCGCCGCCTGGGCGGTCTTGGCCTTCTCCGCGGCGATCTCCATCAGTGCGCCGACCAGCCCCGGCAGGGAAGAGATCTCGAAACCGTGGTTGATCGTGTAAATCAGGCCCTGGTCGGAATTTTCCCAAACCTGGCAAAGCCCTTTGCCCTGCTCGACGAATTTCGTGATCTTCTCCAGGGCGGCAGGGACGGGAAAGGCGGCCATGTTCTCGCGCAGCGCCTGGGCGACCAGGCGGGGCAGCAGCGGGCTGGCGTAGCCGAAGCCGTTGCCGCGGCGAGGCAGCTTGTAGGCCATTTCCTTGAAGGCGGTGCTGGCGGTCAAACGGGGGCCGCGGCCTGCGAAAATACCTTCGACCAGGGAGACCTGCGAAGCGGCCAACAGCCACTCTCCCTTCTGGGCGATGACCGGCTCCAGGGGGAACGGCGCGGGCAGGCGCGGGAAGGTGATCCTCTTCACTCCGCCGGCCTCGCTGGCCTTGTTGTGGCCGGTGGCGGTCAGCTTGCCCTTGAGGGTATCGAAAAGATAGTTATCGTTGACGCGCACGAGCAGGGCGAAGGCCGGTTCGGGGATCGATAGCGGCTTGGCCCCCAGGGGCAGGGACACGCGCTTTTCCGGGTCCAGCGTGAGCAAAAAGCCCAGGCGGCCGCCGTAGGATTTGAACAGGCGATCGGCGTCGATGCCGATGGTCTGCATCCCCGCCTTCATCATGGCCATGGTCTGGTCGGGCGTCGGAGCGGCGGAGCCCTGCGCCCCGGGAGCGGCCATCATGGGGCCGACCCGGGTCACCCATTCGATCAGCTTCACGAGGTTGTAGTCGGAGACGAAGGCCAGCGCCGTGTCTGCGGGCAGCAGCTCCATTTCATCCAAAGAGCGGGGCGTCGGCCCGGCGATATTCCAGATCAGGCCCTTGTTCAGCCCCGGCCGGTGGTGGAGAACCATGCGGACGCGATGCAGTCCGGGCTTGACGGCGAAGGAGCTGAAGCCCAGGCCGCTGATCTCGTCCAGGCCATAGCCCTTGAACAGCAGCCCGGCCATGTCCAGCCCCTGCTTGGCCTTGGCCCGCTGGGCCTCAGGCAGGGCCGAGACATTCTGGTCCAGGCCGGCCATGATGTCCGCGACCGCCCGGGTAAGCTGTTCGGCGTGCAGGTAGGCGTAGGCCTCGCCGCCGGCGTCCAGCTTCGATGTCACTTGCCAAAACGTATTGTCCACCGCCGAACGGTGCCAGCGCGGGACAACGAACTCGATCACGGCCCAGGCCGCGGCAGCGCCGAGCAGCAGGCCGCACAAGATCAGGATAAGCGATTTTTTCATGTTCCACCTCACCAGGTGAGATTATAAACAGTAATAATTAAAATTCAAGACCTGGCCGCTCCCTGCAGTAACGAGTGACGAGTAACGAGTGGCAGGGAACAGCACGATCCCGATATCGTACCCATGATTCTTTTCTTTCTTGTCACTTGTCACTTGCCCAAAAGGCCCTCGCTGAGAGGGCTGCTTGCCACTATGGCTGATTGACACCTCCGGGGGATTCGGATAAAATGCGGACGACGAGCGAGATGCCGATGGCAAGAGAAAATCAATTCAACTTCGGGAGCGACTCCGACCAGCAAGCGCAGGACAGCACCGAACTGCGGCCGCCCGCCATGTACCGGGTCATCCTGCACAACGACCACTACACTACCATGGAATTCGTGGTCGACATCCTGGTACAGGTCTTCCACAAGCCGGGGCCCGAGGCCGAGAGCATCATGCTGGACGTCCACCGCCGCGGCAGCGGCGTTTGCGGCGTATACAGCTACGACATCGCCCGCACCAAGGTCGCCCGCGTTCTCGCCCTGGCGCGCCAGCAGGAATTCCCCCTCAAGTGCACCTTGGAGGAGGCCTGAGGCTGCCCATGGACAAGATGGAGATCCAGGAGGAGCTGAACCGCATCCTGGCGGTGGCCTTCGCCGACGCCCGCAGCCGCAAGCATGAGTACCTGACACCGGAGCACCTCCTTTACGCGTCCCTCTTTTTCGCCGCCGGCGCCGGCATCATCGGTGGCTGCGGCGCCAATATCGAGCTCATGAAGAAGGAGCTGGAGATCTACCTGAACGAGCACGTGCCCAAGGCGGCCAAGGCCGACCCCGTGCCGTCACTCGGCTTCCAGGACCTGATGGAAAGGGCCGTGGTGCACTCGGTGGCGGCCGAGAAAAAGCTCCTGGAGATCGGCGACCTGTATGCCGCCCTGCTCGAGGAGAAGGAATCTTTCTGCTCCTACCTGCTGCTGCGCGAGGGCATCAACCGCTTCACCCTGCTCAGCATGATCTCCCACGGCGCGGATGCCGCTGAAAAGGACGCGGGCGCCGCCGGGGAAGAAGCTCCGGGCGCGCCGAGGAAAAGGCCGGCTGCCGGCAGGGCCGGGGGATTCCTGCAATTGTACACTCGCGAGCTCACCGAGAAGGCGCGCGCCGGCGAAAGCGAGCCGCTGATCGGCCGCGAGGACATCCTGGAGCGCACGCTGCAGGTGCTCTGCCGCCGCTTCAAGAACAATCCGGTCCATGTCGGCGACCCGGGCGTGGGCAAGACGGCTATCACCGAAGGGCTGGCCCAGCTCGTGGTGCAGGGCAAGGTGCCGCCGGCATTGAAGAACATCCGCATCTACGCCCTCGACCTGGGGGCGCTGCTGGCCGGCACGCGTTACCGCGGCGACTTCGAGGAGCGACTGAAAAAAGTCCTGGCCGCCCTGCAGGGCGAGAAGAACGCCGTGCTCTTCATTGACGAGATCCACGCCATCATCGGCGCCGGCGCGGTCTCGGGCGGGTCGCTGGACGCCGCCAACATCCTGAAGCCGGTGCTGGCCCAGGGCAAGCTGCGCTGCATCGGCACCACCACCCACGAGGAATACAAGAAATACTTCGAGAAGGACCGCGCCCTCTCGCGCCGCTTCCAGAAGATCGAGATTCCCGAGCCGTCGATCGAGGAGACCTACGGGATCCTGCTGGGCCTGCGCCGGCGCTACGAGGAGTACCACCAGGTGACCTACGCCGACGAAGTGCTGCGGGCGGCGGCCGAGTTGTCGGGCAAATTCATCAACGACCGTTTTCTCCCCGACAAGGCCATCGACGTCATCGACGAGGCCGGGGCGCTGGCGCGCATGAAGGCTCCCCCCAGGGCGGGCCCGCTGGCCATCCGCATCGACGCCGTGGAGCAGGTCGTCTCCCGCATCGCCAAGGTCCCGCGGCGCAGCATCTCGGTGTCCGAGAACCGCAGACTGCGCCTGCTGGAATCCGAGCTGAAGTCCCGCGTGTTCGGCCAGGACCCGGCCGTGGAGAACGTGGCCTGGGCCATCAAGCGGTCGCGCGCCGGCTTCCGCGAGGCCGACAAGCCGGTGGCCAAGTTCCTCTTCGTCGGCCCCACCGGCGTGGGCAAGACCGAACTGGCCCGGCAGCTGGCCGAAGTACTGAGCGTCCCATTGCTGCGTTTCGACATGAGCGAATACCAGGAAAAGCATACCGTGTCACGGTTGGTCGGCGCTCCCCCGGGCTACGTCGGCTACGAAGAAGGCGGCCTGCTGACCGACGCGGTGCGCAAAGCGCCCTATGCCGTACTGCTTCTGGACGAGATCGAGAAGGCGCACGCCGACATCTTCAACACCCTGCTGCAGGTGATGGACTACGCCACCCTGACCGACAACAGCGGCCGCAAGGCCGATTTCCGCAACGTGGTGCTGATCATGACCTCGAATGCCGGGGCCAAGGAGCTGGGGAGGGCGGCGGTGGGCTTCCAGCACGAACCGCTCTCCGGCACAGTCACCCAGGCCGTGGAAAAGCTTTTCTCCCCGGAGTTCCGCAACCGCCTGGACGCCGTCGTCACCTTCCGCAACCTGGACCAGGGCGTGGTGGCGCGCATCGTCCGCAGGATCATCGACGAGTTCGCCCGGCAGCTACTGGAAAAGAAAGTGCGCCTGAGCGTCAGCCCGGCCGCCGTCGCCTGGGTGGCCAAGCGCGGCTTCTCCCGCATCTTCGGCGCCCGCGAAGTCGCGCGCCTGGTCCAGGAAAAGATCAAGAACCCTTTCGTCGACGAAGTGCTTTTCGGCCGCCTGAAACAAGGCGGCAGCGCCCGCATCGAGGTCGTCGCGAACGATCTGGTGATCAAGGTCGGGAGAGAAAAGAAAGGCAAAGGGCAAAAGGCAAAAGGCAAAAAAAAGGAATAAGTGCCGCCCCTGGCTTCAAAAAAATGGAATAACTGAGATCGTCTGTGGCAGGCTCTCGCGCCATTCCCCTCCACTTTTTCCCGGAGCGCTGAGGCATCCGGGAACCGATGGCCGTCTCCTCGGCGTCCACAAGGCGTTCCGGCCGCGAAGCGTCCCCATGGGGGAGGAATGCCGCTGCGCCTGCCGATCCCCCTTCTCTTACTTTTGTCTTTTTACTTTTGACTTTTGCCTTTTTACTTTGGCTTCATTGCCATTGATTTTAGTCGATCTTCTCCCTATAATGCTCTTTAATCCAAAACCGCCGGTCCCCGGCCCGGAAAAAGGGAAAAAATGGACAATGCGCAAAAGAAGCAACCCGTTGAGCTGCTGCGCGAGATCGGGCTGATCGCGGCCGTGGCCTTCGCCATCGGCTCGGTCATCGGCTCGGGCATCTTCAAGAAACCCGGCTTGATGGCTTCCCAGCTCGAGTCGCCCCTGCTGCTGCTGCTGGTCTGGGTCGTGGCCGGCCTGATGACCCTGTTCGGCACGCTGAGCCTCGCCGAGATCTCGGGCATGTTCCCCCAGGCCGGCGGCCAGTATATTTTTTTCAACAAGAGTTACGGCGAGTTCGCCGGCTACCTCTACGGCTGGGCCGTTTTCATCGTCATCCAGACCGGTTCCATCGCCTCCATCGCCTACGTCTTTTCCGATTCCCTGGGCTATTTTTTCACTTTCCCGCGCCTGGGCCCGGCCTGGGAAGCGTTCGCCCTGCACATCCCCTGGGTAGGCAACATCACACCCTTCAAGTTCATCGGCCTCAAGGGCTGCACCATACTGCTGATCTTTTTTTTAACCGCCGTCAACTATATGGGCGTGCGCTTCGGCAGCGCCATCCAGATCCTATTCACCGCTTTGAAGATCGCCGTCATCCTGGCCATCGTGGTCCTAGCCTTCACCATCGGCCACGGCAGCCTGGCCAACTTCACCCAGTCGGCCGTCAGCTTCAGCGGCGGGGGCGCGCCGGTGTTCCTGGCCTTCATTATCGCCATGTCGGGCGCCTTCTGGGCCTATGACGGCTGGATCAACCTCACCTACCTGGCCGGGGAGATCAAGAACCCGCAAAAGAACATGCCGCGGGCCATGATCACGGCCGCCGTCGTCTTCATCTCGGTCTACCTGCTGATCAACCTGGCCTATTTTTACATCATTCCCGTCCACGAGATGGGCAGCAAGTACCTGGCCGCCGAAAGCACGGGCCAGTCCTACCTGGTGGCCACCGACGTGGCCTCCTCTTTCCTCGGCTCCTGGGGCGGCAGCCTGATCGCCATCGCCATCAAGATCTCGACCTTCGGCACGGTCAACGGCACGCTGATGATGTCGGCCCGCGTTTATTACGCCATGGCCCGTGAGAAGCTGTTCTTCAGGAAGCTGCAGCACGTCCATCCCCGCTTCCGCACGCCCGGGCCTTCTCTCGTCCTGCAGGCCGTCTGGACCTCGATCCTGATCCTGAGCGGCACCTTCGACCAGCTCACCGACATGCTGATCTTCGTCTCCTGGATCTTCTACGCGGCCGCCGCCCTGAGCGTGATCGTCCTGCGCCGGAAAATGCCCGATCACGAAAGGCCCTACAAGGTCTGGGGCTATCCGCTGCTGCCGGTGCTGTTCATCATTTTTGCAATGATCTATGTCGTCTTCACCCTGTATTCCGACATCGCCAACTTCACCAGCGGCCGCGCTCCCCTGGTCAATTCGCTGCTCGGCCTGCTGCTGGTGGCCGCGGGCATACCCGGCTACGCCTTCTGGAAACGGCGCAAAAACCGGGAAGCCGCCTGCGAGCAATCAAAAGTTCCCGGACGGTGAACATTTCCAACAATTGACTTCCTCTCGTCGTTTATCTAGAATCTGCTCTTACCGAGGAGGACGCGCATGAACCAAGGACCTTCATTGTGGGGCTGGATCTTCATGGCCACGGCCTGGGGAGTGATTCTTCTGCTGACCGTCTATTGCTTCAGCCGCGTGCTGCTGGCCAAGAAGAAAAAAACCGAGAGCGGCGGCCGCGCCCAATGGGCTTCGCGCATCGGCCTGATCCTGGCCATGGCCGGCAACGCCATCGGCCTGGGCAACTTCCTGCGCTTCCCGGTCAAGGCGGCGGCCAACGGCGGCGGCGCCTTCATGATCCCCTACTTCTGCGCCCTGATCTTCCTCGGCATCCCGCTGATGTGGGTGGAATGGACCATGGGCCGCCACGGCGGGGTCCACGGCCACGGCACCACCCCCGGCATGTTCACCCTGATGTGGCGGCACCCGGCGGCCAAGTACATCGGCGCCCTGGGCATCTCCCTGCCCTTCACTATCGTTATCTATTATAACTTCATCGAGTCCTGGACCCTGGGCTTCGCCTGGTTCTCGGGAACAGGCAAGTATTTCGGCCTGACCACGCGCGAGGCCATGGGCCAGTTCCTGCGCGGCTTCCAGGGCATCGAGCACAACCAGTTCTTCGCCTCCTGGCTGCCCATCATCTTCTTTTTTGCCCTTACCCTGTCGATCAACTACTACTTCCTGCGCAAGGGCATCTCCAAGGGCATCGAGGTCCTGGCCAAGATCGGCATGCCGGTGCTTTTCATTTTCGGCATCATCCTCGCCGCGCGCGTCCTCACCCTGGGCACTCCCCCCGCCGGCGTTTCCTCGGTCTCTTCAGGCATCGCCTACATGTGGAATCCCGACTTCAGCCAGCTCAGTAAGGCCACGGTCTGGCTGGTGGCCGCCGGGCAGATATTCTTCACTCTCAGCCTGGGGCAGGGCATCATCAACACCTACGCCTCCTACCTGCGCGAAAAGGACGATGTCACCCTCAACGGCCTCTCCACCTCCATGACCAACGAGTTCGCCGAGGTCATCCTGGGTGGCACCATCGCCATCCCGGTGGCCGTGGCCTTCTTCGGCCTGGCCGAGACTCGGATCATCGCCAGCGAGGGGGCCTTCAACCTGGGGTTTCAATCGCTGCCGGTCATTTTTCAAAAAATCCCCCTTGGCCAGGTTTTCGGCGCCATGTGGTTCTTCCTGCTCTTCATCGCCGGCATCACCTCCTCGGTGGCCCTGACCTCGCCGGCCGTCGCTTTCCTGGAGGACGAATTCAAGTGGCGGCGCGAAAAAGCGGTCAACGCGGTATTCACCGTAATGGCCGCCTGCGCGATCCTGGTGGTCGCCTTCTTCAAGTTCGGCTTTCTCGACGAGCTCGACTTTTGGGCCGGCACCTTCGGCCTGGTCGTCTTCGCCACCATCGAGATCATCATCTTTTCCTGGATCTTCGGCGTGAAGAAGGGCTGGGAACAGATGCACCTGGGTTCCGACCTGAAGGTTCCCCGGGTATTCAAGTTCGTCCTGAAATACGTCACCCCGGTCTACATGCTGGTGGTGCTGGGCGCCTGGACCTACCAGGAGGCCATCGCCAAGTTCCTGATGAAAGGCGAAGAAAAAAGCCGCCACCCCTACCTGTGGGGAGCGCGCGCCATGTTCGTCGGCCTGATCCTGCTCACCGTGCTCATGGTGTGGATGGCCTGGCGCAAGAGGAAAAGAGCAGCGCTCGAGACGTGATCCCCGGAGCGAGCAGGCATAGCCTTTATCGGGCCTACTCCGGAACCAGGACCGCCTCTTTGAAAAGCAGAAGGCCCAGTGGGTCCAGGCGCAACCCTTTGAGCCGCTTGCTGTATGCCGTTATTTCGTTCAAGTGGAACAGCGGCAGGAGCGGCAGTTCGCTGGCCAGCAGCCTTTGGGCAGCGGCGCAATACCCGTCCCGCTCCTTGGCATCGATGGCTGTTTCAGCCTTGGCCAGCATTCCGGCATAGGCCGGGCTGACCGCCAGCATCCTGCCGCTGCCGGGGACCAGCATGAACATCGGGTTCAGGAAAACGACCGGGTCGGCGGTGAAACCCCAGGACATCAGGAACAGGTCGGGCTCGCCGTTCTGCACCGCCTTGAAGAAACGGTCGAAGGGCAGCTTGACCAGGCGCACCGTGACCTGGACCAGCCGGGCCTTGGCCATGATGGCCCGGGCGATCTCCTCGATGCCGAACTGTCCCTCGGAATAATACAGGCTGCAGGCAAAACCCCTGCCCCATCCGGCTTCGCGCAGCAGCCGCTGCGCTTTTTGCGGGTTGAATTCATAACTCACCGCGCCGGCGTCGGTCCCGGGTAGCGGTTTGGGCAGGAAGGGGCCGGCGGGCTGGGCCAGGTTCTGGAAAACACGCCGGACCAGGACCCGCTTGTTCAGCATATGGGCAAACGCCCTGCGCACGGATAACTGGTTGCAGGGGGGGCGGTAGCCGTTGAAGCCCAGATAGCCGGTACTGGGTGAAGGCTGGGAAAGGATGCCGATGTCGGCTCGGCCGGCCAATTCACCATACTCGGCGGCCGAGCGGATCATCACGGCCTGGACACTGCCGTTCTTGATCTGCGCGAGCCTGGCGGTCGCGGTTTTTTCGCTCTTGAACACCACGCGCTCGATCCGCGGCGGACCATCCCAGTAGGCCGGGTTGCGTTTCAGGAGCAGCGGCTTGCCCACAACCGGCGCGGATACCATGAAGGGGCCGGTACCGATCGGCGTGAACACGGAGCCGTCCATGGCGCCGGGGGCCGCAATGGCGGCGCGCAGGTCGACCAGGGAAAGGAGAAACGGCGCGTAGGGCCTCTCGAGAACAAATTCCACGCTCCATGCGCCGATGGCGTGCACGGCGGCCATGAAGGGAAAGATCCTGCCGAAAGGCCGGTAGGGGCCTTCCTTGCCGGCCAGCCTTTTTCTGAATGAATACACGACGGCGGAGGCGTTGAATTCCCTGCCGTCGTGGAACCTCACATCACGGCGCAGCCGGAATACCCAGCGCCTGCCGTTCTCGTGGAACTCCCAGCTCTGGGCCAGGCAGGGCTCCACGGACAGCGTGCCGGGCTTCAGGCGCACCAGCCCCTCGAACACGTTGGCGATCACTTCCTGCGAATAAAAATCTTCGAATCTCCCCGGGTCCAGGGTAAGGGAATCGGCGAGGCGCAGGTAGATCACGGCCTGCTCCGCATTCAGCGCGGCAGCTGATAAAAAAAGCCACAAGATTAAACGGCCGGGTCTGTGCCGCTTCATGGGAACATATAATAGAATTTCAGCGCGACTTTTTCAATGAAATAATTTCTTTTTTCTCCCTGGCCGCGACCAGGGAATACAGCAGCTCGATCTCGGCCGGCCAGAGGGTCTCGTCGATGGTCTCCAGCACCAGCGGCAGGTCGTCGAAACGCGGGTCGTTCATCAGCAGGCGGAAGGCCTCCAGGCCGAGCTTGCCGCGGCCGATGCTGTCGTGGCGGTCCTTGCGGCTGCCCAGCTCGACCTTGGCATCGTTGAGGTGGGCGGCGCGCAGGTAGTGCCTGCCGACAATGGCGTCAAAACTCCCCAGGGTCTTTTCATAGCTTTCCCCGTCGCGGATGTCATAGCCCGCGGCAAAAATATGGCAGGTGTCCAGGCAGATGCCGCTGCGCTGCGGGCTGGCCACGCGCTCCAGGATCCGCGCCAGGTGTTCGAAACGATAGCCCACGTTCCCCCCCTGCCCGGACGTGGCCTCGACCAGCAGCCCCACGCGCTCGGTCTCGGCCAGGATCCGCTTCATGCCGTCGGCAATGATGTCGAGGCAGCGATCCTCAGCGAGCAGGCCCAGGTGGCTGCCGGGATGGAAATTGAGGAAAGGCAGCCCGAGCTGCTCAACACGTCGCGCCTCGTCGAGCAAGGCCAGGACCGATCGCTGCCGTTTTTCCGGGTCGGGGTGGCCGAGGTTGATCAGGTAACTGTCGTGCGGCAGGACATGGCGGGGGGCAATGCCTGAGGCGGACAGATTTTTTTTAAAAACGGCGATGCTGGCCGCGGTCAGGGGGTTGGCCTGCCATTGCTTCTGGTTCTTGGTGAACAGGGCGAAGGCGCGGGCGCCTATCCTGCCGGCATTGAGCGGGGCGTTCTCCACCCCGCCGGCCGCGCTGACATGGGCTCCGACGTATTTCATGGCTGCTCCGTTGGCTCGAGTACGGACGGTCCGCAGGACGATTATCTGCCGGCCTTGCGCACGGCCCAGACGTAATGCATCTGGTTATGGGCGGCGGCGGCGAACTGCCCGGCCGGCAAGCGCAGCGCCCAGACGGTCCGCGGCTGGTCACTGACCGGGTCGCCGGTCCAGACGACGAGATCGGCCACTCCCGCATACAGCCCGCGGTCCATCTGCAGCAGCGACAATGCCTCTTCAGTGGTGGGGAGCCTCCAGTTGCCGTAGCCGGCGGTAACGCGGTTGGCCCACCACCTGGCCTTGTCATACGCCATGGGTTTTTTCCACAAGGTCCACATCAAACCGGTAGCGAAGTCGAGCATCACTTTCTCTCCGCCGTGCTCGTACGTTTCGAGCTGGGCCGGAACCCGGCCGCCCGGATGCGGCAGGGCGGCGACATCGGCCTGGCTCATGTTCAGATAGGCGGCACGCAGCCGGACCTTCTGGGACTGCTGGATCCTGGCCAGCAGCAGCTGCTGGGAGTTCTCCTGCTCTTTCTTTTCCAGGCCGGCGATCTTTTTTTCAGCGCGCAGCGCCAGCTCGCCTCCGGGGTGGTTCTTGACGAATGCCCTCCAGGCGGCGATCGTGCCCGCTTTTTCCGCTTCGGCGAACGCCTGGTTCTCCATTTCCCAGGTGTTTTGGATGGTCTCCGTTTCCTTCCTGGCCTGCGCTTCGGCCTCGCGCATCTTCTGCGCCAGCTGTTCCTCCAGCCGGCGCAGCGGCTCGGTCACCTTGATGCTCTTGGCTTCCAGGAGCACCGCCCAGGCCTTGATCAGGTCGCCTTTCTTGTTCAATTCCTCGGCCAGTTGAAATTTTTCAGCGAACGTTTTTTCCAGTTCGATCGCCTGCGGCGACAACGCCGGAGCAGTGACCGGCTTGGCCGGCCGGGTCCTCTTCAAAGCCGGGGGAGCAGCGCTGGGCTGGGGGGCGGCCGCGGGCTCTTCGGTCCCTGAAAAATCAAGTTTCCCTGAAAGCGCCAGCCACAGGGCCACGGCGGCAACGAGCGGCAGGACGACCAGCAGCACCAGCCTGGAGCCGATCGTTTTTTTTCGGCCCGGGGCTTTCTGGCCCGACGATTCCGGCAGCGGCCCGGCCGGGCGCCTGACTTTTCCGCCGTCTTCCGGATTTGCGATCGCAGGCGTCCTGGCTGCCCAGGGCTCCTCGTTAAGATCGTCACGGCTTCCGGTTGAGCGGGAAAGCTCGTCCAGGGTCTTATCCTTTTCGGGAGAGAACATGGTCGCTTGCGGCTCCAACCGGGACTCGGAACGAGGTTTCTCCCCTGGATCGGACGGGCCCAGGTCCGGTTCGGCGTCGAGGGTCATGGACCCCATATTCTCGAAATCGGGCTCGTTGTCCTCGTACTGATGATCAGGTGCGTCTGCCGTCGGTCTGCCCGTTTCCAGTTCGTCGGCGCCGAACACGACATCGTCAGGGGCGGCTCCGGGTTCGCTGATGGAGACCGGCGGCTGTTCGGGAGCCAGGCGGAATTCGGGCTTGTCTTCTGCGAAGGGATCGGTGATGACCAGCTCGTCCTCGGCGAACGCATCTCCGACATCCAGGTCATCGGCTTCCGGGCTCGAATCATAGGCGAATTTTTCCTCGCGAATAAACGGGAGCTCATCCGCTCGTGTCGGGGGGATGAGAGGGATGCTCGGGTCGGAGACGAGGATATGTTCAACTGCCGGGGCCTGGACCTTGTTTTCCGGGATAGCCGTTCTTTCTTCGACTCCCGGCTTCGCCGCCGGCGCCGGGATCCCCATGTGCCGCCCGCTTTTAAAGCGGATCAATTCAACTTCCACGTCCTTGCCGAATTTCTCGCCATAGGAATCGCACAACTTGACCACGTCGGTCCATTTCCCCAGCTGGAACAGGATCTGGATCTTTTTTTTCAAGGTGCTCTGCTGTTCGTCTTCCATGGGCCCCCCTAATCGCGTCGGTCCACTACAAGAGCCATGCGTACCCTTTGTTTCCCAGGCGGCGGGTCGGCTTTCATGCAACGGAGCGAACCGCTGCCCAATATTCAGTATCATAAAGGAAATCCACTGTCAACTGCGCTTCCCGACCATGCAATTTGACAGGCCGGGCTGAAACGTGTAGAATTTATCAGTATGAACGGGACTTGACATCCCGGTCCGATCAGTAAAATCCAAGGAAAATTCATGACCCTGAACGGCTCGGACGAACACGATTCGCTTTTGGAAAAAGTGCGCCATACCGTGGTCGGCGCGCCGCGCAACATCAAGGATCCATCCATCTTCCACAAGCTCTCGCTGGTGCCGCTGCTGGCCTGGATCGGCCTGGGCGCCGACGGCCTTTCTTCATCCTCCTATGGCCCGGAGGAGGCATTCCGCGCCCTGGGCCAGCATACCTACCTTGCCGTTTTCCTGGCCCTGGCCACTTCACTGACCGTGTTCATCATCTCCTACGCCTACTCGCGCATCATCGAGCACTTCCCCCATGGCGGCGGCGGTTACATCGTGGCCACCCATACCCTGGGAGCCAAAGCCGGAGTGCTTTCAGGCAGCGCGCTGCTGGTCGACTACATGCTGACCATCACCGTTTCCATCGCCGCCTGCGGCGACGCGCTTTTCAGCTTCCTGCCGGTTGAGACTCACGGTTACAAGATCTTGTTCGAGCTCTTCCTGATCGTGGTGCTCATCGTGCTCAATATCCGGGGCATCAAGGAATCGGTCACCATGTTGGCCCCCATATTCATCGTTTTCGTCGTCACCCACGTATTCATGATCGGGTACGGCATTCTCTCCCATTTGTCGCAGATCGGCCCGGTCGCCCGTGAGATCCACACCAATTTCAACATCGGCCTATCCAGCCTGGGCGGGGTCGGCATGCTGGCTCTGTTCCTGCGCGCCTATTCCCTGGGCGGCGGCACCTACACCGGCATCGAAGCCGTTTCCAACGGCATACAGATCATGCGCGAACCCAGGGTGCAGACCGGAAAAAAGACCATGCTCTACATGTCCACCTCACTGGCCTTCACCGCCAGCGGCCTTTTCCTGTGTTACCTCCTGCTGAAGGTCACGCCCGGCAGCGGCAAAACCCTGAACACCATTCTGGCCAACGCCCTTTACAGCGATTGGTCTTTCGGGTATGCCCTGGCCCTGGTCACGATCCTTTCTGAGGGAGCCATCCTCTTCGTGGCCGCCCAAGCCGGCTATATCGACGGCCCGCGCATCATGGCCAACATGGCCATCGATTCCTGGCTGCCGCACCGCTTCGCTTCGCTCTCGGAACGCCTGACCATGCATAACGGCGTCCTGCTCATGGGCGGGGCGTCTATTTTACTGTTGTTTTATACCCGAGGATCCATTTCCAGCCTGGTGGTCATGTATTCGATCAATGTTTTCCTCACTTTTTCCATCTCGGAGATCGGCATGTCCACGTACTTCATAAAAAACCGCAAAAAAGAAATTCACTGGAAAAAGCATCTGCCCGTGCACCTGACGGGGTTCGTCCTCTGCTTCACCATCCTGATGGTCACCAGCTACGAAAAATTCAGCGAAGGCGGTTGGATGACCCTGGTGATCACGGGGGCTTTCGTGTCGCTCTGTTACTTGATCCGCGGGCACTACAATAGCGTCAAGAAAGCGGTACGCAAGCTGGATGAACTGCTGATGGACATCCCCACCAGCCGCAAGGCCAATAGCGACGAGCCGGACACCCAGGAGATGACCGCCATCCAGCTGGTCAGCGCCTACAACGGCTTCGGCGTGCACACCGTGCTGTCGGTGATCCGCAATTTTCCCAACCTCTACAAGAATTTCGTTTTCGCTTCGGTGGCCGTCGTTGATTCAGGAGCGTTCAAGGGGGCCGAGGAAATGAAGAATCTTGAAGAAGCGACAAAAAAGACACTGCAGAAGTACGTCGACCTGGCCCGCCACCTGGGTTTCGCCGCCGACAGCCGTTATGCCGTAGGCACGGACGTGGTGGAAAGCGCCACCCGGCTCTGCAAGGACATCAAGAAGGAATTCCCCCGCTCCACCGTGTTCACTGGCAAGCTGACCTTCCGCCGGGAGAAATTTTATCACAAGATGCTGCACAACGAGACGGCCTTCGCCATCCAGCGCCAGCTGCATTGGGACGAGATCGCGTCGGTGACCCTGCCGATCCGCATGGACCTGTAGAGCGCAGCAACGGGCAAAGAGATTCCGCCGCCGGGTCAGGGAAGCTTGTTTTCAGCCTGCTCCAACAGTTCCAGCACTTCAGCACTGCTCCCGGCCCTGAGCAGTTCCTGCCGCAGGCCGTTCTCCTTGAGCAGCTTGGAAAGGCGGGCCAGCACTTTCAGGTATTCACCCGCCCTGTCCTCCGGGGTCCCGATCAGAAAAACGAGCCGCACCGGTTCTCCGTCCTCGGCGCTGAAATCAATGCCGGCGCGCAGCCGCGCCATGGCGACGACGATCTTCTTCAATGTCTTGCTGCGGGCATGGGGGATTGCCATGCAGCGGCCGATGGCGGTGCAACCCTGGACCTCGCGCTTGTTCACGTCGGACAGAAACTCATCGCGGTCACTGATCAATTTTTTTTCAGACAGCCGGGCGGCAATTTGCGCAAGGGCTTCGCTTCGGTCAAGCGCGGGCAGGTCGAGCAGGATCAGGTCAGGATCGAGATAATCGGATAGACGCATCGGGCACCTTTGAGCGTCCATTGTACCTTAAAACGCGGCAAAAGGCCATCCCCCTGCCGGGGGTCGAGGCCGTGCCTAGTGGATCTTTTCGATGTCGCTGACCTTCCCGACCAGGATCATCACCTGGCCATCCTTGATCACATAATCGGCCGTGGGCAGGGTGACGACCTTGTCGGACAGGATATCCTTGACGGCGATGACCATGACGTTGTACCGCGACCGCAGCTCCAGGGCGGCGATGCTCTTGCCCAGGAAGCTCTCGGGCGGGGCCATTTCGTAGATCATATAATCTTCGGAAAGCGGCAGGTAGTCGAAAACGTTGGGAGAGATGAGGCTGCGCGCCACCTTGTTGGCGATCTCCTTCTCGGGGATGATCACGTCCGTGGCGCCGACCTTCTCCAGGATCATCTTGTGTTCTTCGTTGGGCGCCTTGACGATGATCGACTTCACGTTCAACTGCCGGAGGTGCAGGGTGATCAGGGTGGCCGCGGCCAAGTCTTCGCCGAAGGAGATGATGACCGTGTCATCCTCGTGGATGCCGATCTGTTCCATGACCTCCTTGTCGGTGCCGTCGGCGACGATGGCCTTGCTGGCCAGGTCGCGGATCCGTTGCACCGCCTCCTTGCTCTTGTCGATGGCGATCACTTCGAACCCTTTCTCGCTCAACTCGCGCACGATGTTGTTGCCGAATATCCCCAGGCCGATGACGATGCAGCGTTTCATTTTACACTCCTTATCCGACCATCACCGCTTCCTCGGCGTAAACCAGCCCCCGTTTCGCCCGTGACCAGGCAAAGGCCAGGGTGATCGGCCCGACCCGGCCGATGAACATCAGCAGCGTGATCGCCAGCTTCTGGATATCGTTCAGGCTTGGCGTCACGTTCATCGAGAGCCCGACCGTGCCGAAGGCGGATATCGTTTCAAAGACGTATTCGACAAAAAGGTGGCGGCTGGCCTGGGCGTGAGCTCCCGGGCTTCCGGCGGCCAGCAGCAGCACCGAGGCGATGATCAGCACCGAAATGGCCGATGCAAAGACGATGGCGATGGTGCGTCCGAGGATCTCCTGCGGCACGCTGCGGTTGAAGATGGTCACGCTGTCGCGGCCGCGCACGCGGTTGAAGATCATGAGCATCAGCAGGGCAAAGCTGGAGGTCTTGATGCCGCCGCCGGTGGATCCCGGGGAGGCGCCGATGAACATCAGGATCATCATGAGCAGGATGGTGGCGTTGGTCAAGGAGGCGATGTCCACCGTGTTGAAGCCGCATGTGCGCGGCGTGACCGACTGGAACAGGGAAGCCAGGAAGCGGCCGGGGATGCCCATATCCTTCAATATATTGCCCGCTTCGAAAAAGTAGAACAGCAGTGTGCCGCCGGCGATCAGCGTTGCGGTGGTGATCAGCACCACCTTGGCGTGCAGCGACAGCCTCTTGGTTTTACCGCGCCAGCGGTTGAACAATTCGTAAATGACGATGAAACCCAACCCGCCCAGCACGATCAGGGCGACGATCACCATGTTGACCGCCCAGTCGTCGCGGTAGTTCATCAGGTTGTTGGTGAAAAGCGAGTAGCCGCAGTTGTTGAAGGCCGACACGGCATGGTAAACCGCCTGGAAAAAAGCCTTGCCCAGGGGAAAGTCGAACAGGAAGCGGATGAACAGCAGCAACGCCCCCGCCCCCTCGATGACAAAGGTGCCGACGACCACGAAGCGCAGGATGCGGAAGAAGTCGCGTCGCGGCGTATGCAGGAACGTGCTTTGCAGCAGTTCCCGGCCGCGGAAGGAAAGGCTGCGGCCCATCAGCCCGAACAGCAGCAGCGAGAAGGTGATGATGCCCAGGCCGCCGATCTGGAACAGAATTAGGGTGACGATCTGGCCGGAGAAGGAGAGGTCACTGCCGATGTTGACCACGGTGAGGCCGGTGACGCAGACAGCGGAGGCTGAAGTGAACAATGCGTCCACCGGAGTGAGAGGTTTCTTGGCGGCCGACGAAGGCAGGAGCAGCAATACGGTCCCGGCCAGGATGACCAGCAGGAAACTGATGATGAAACTGCGGGCCGGAGTCAAATTGCGGATGAAAAACCGGCGCAGCGACCAGACTGGCTTCATCGGGCCATCCCCTTCTCCTCGTTCATCGTTTGCGCCGCACGGAACCGCCGCCCTCAGTACTCCTGGGGCATATTCCGCAACTGGGCTAAAGTAAAGACCGGTCCGTCCTTGCAGACGAAGTGCTTGCCGACGTTGCAGCGGCCGCACTTGCCCACCCCGCACTTCATGCGGTTTTCCAGGGTGGTGAAGATGTTTTCCGGGGCGAAGCCCAGCCGGGCCAGCACCGGGAAGGTGAACTTGATCATCACCGGCGGGCCGCAGACAACCGCCACGGTGTCGCGGCTGGCGGGAGCGATCCTGTCGAGCACGGCCGGCACGAAGCCGACTTCACCCTGCCAGTCAGGGGTCTCGCCGCCGGGGTCGACGGTGGTGATCAGCTTGACGTCTGAACGGCCGGCCCATTCGGCCAACTCGCGCTTGTAGACCAGGTCGGCCACGGTGCGGGCGCCGTAAACGATGGTGACGTCCTTGTAATGGTCGCGCAGGTCGAGCACGTTCCAGATGACGCTGCGCATGGGCGGCAGGGCAATGCCGCCGGCGACGAACAGCAGGTTCTTGTTTTCCCAATCCTGGATGGGGAAGACGTTGCCGTAAGGCCCGCGGAAGCCGATCGTCTCGCCGGGCTCGAGGCCGGCCAGGGCGGTGGTCACCCGCCCCGCCTTGCGGAAGGTGCATTCGATATATCCGGCGCGGGTGGGCGGCGAGGCGATGCAGAACGTGCACTCCCCTTCCCCGAACACCGAGTACTCTCCGAACTGGCCGGTGCGGAAAGCGAATTCGCTGCCCTGCCGCTCGTCGGCGAAAACCAGGCGCAGGGTTTTTACGTCGGGGGCCTCCTCGGTCACCTGCTCTATTTTCATCAGCCAGGGCTTGAAGATATCGGCTGGGCTCATGGTCTTGCCTCCGCGACGGCCCGCAGGTGCTCGAGGATGTTCATGTCCACCGGGCAGGCGCGCGAGCAGCGGCCGCAGCCCACGCAGCCGAGCACCCCCTGGCGCTCGGGCATGTAGGCGAACTTGTGCATCAGCCTCTGGCGCCAGCGCTGGCTCTGCAGCGGCCGCGGGTTGTGGCCGGACGTATGCAGGGTGAAGAGGCCGAAGCCGCAGGAGTCCCAGCAGCGCAGCCGCTTCCCGGAGACGCCGCCCTCGTCCTGGATATCGAAGCAGGCGCAGGTCGGGCAGACGTAGGCGCAGGCGCCGCAGCCGAGGCAGCGCCGCGACTGCTCCTCCCAGAAGGCGGTGTCGTCAAAAAGCCGGGCCATGGGGGCCGTTACGGCGTCGGGAGCAAAAACCGCATCAACCCTGGCCAGCCGGCTCTCCTTTTCCGCGGAGGTAGCGGGCCCGAAAAGCGGACCGGCAGCCATCGCCGCCTCCCGGCCCTTGGCGGAGACGATCTCCGCCAGGAAGGATCCCTGCCCCATGTCGGTCAGCAGGATGTCGCTGCCGGTGACGGCGCCCGGGCCACCGCCCATGGAAGTGCAAAAACAGTATTCGTCGTCGCGGGAACAAGCGACAGAGACCAGGGTGGTCCTGGCCATGCGGGCCGAGAACAGGCTGTCAGGCGAGTCCCAGTTGAAGATGGCCTTGAGCACGGCAAAAGCGGCGGCGTCGCAGGGCCGCAGGCCGAAGACCACGGTCTCGGGCAATGCGCCGAGGTCGCGTTCACTGATCTCGACCCGGCCGTCGGCGCTGCGGAAGGAGAACAGCTCATCCACCCGGGGAAAGAGCGCCGCCTTGGGCGACTGCACGGTCTGCACGTGGCCGAAGCTGACCTCGTCCAGTGTCGTCACCCAGGCGAAGTCGACCTTGTCGCCCGAATGCTTCGGTGCCAGGACCCGCTTGCCCTGGCTCAGCCACTGCGACACCAGCTTGGCCAGCGCTTCGCGTTCGATCGATCGCTTGTCAGTTTCCATGCCTTTCACCTGATGAAATCTTCGGAATCGTTCGGCTTGAACGTCGACAGGGCGTTGTCGGACTTGGCGAAGATGCCGCTGCGCGAGTTGAAGTTCGTGAACACGTCGCTGATCAGCTTCTGGTTCAACAGGTACAGGGGAATGCCCACCGGGCAGGCCCGGCTGCAGTCGCCGCAGTTGACGCAGCGGCCGGCCAGGTGCATGGCGCGCATGACGTTCCATTCCAGGTTGCCCAGGTCGTGGGCCGGCACCGGGATCCACTGCGGCTGGTTGCACTCGACCGTGCAGCGCGTGCAATAACACAAGGGACAGGCGGCGCGGCAGGCGTAGCACTTGAGGCAGCGGGAGAACTGCTCCTGCCAGAATTGCCGGCGCTCCTCCAGCCCCATGGCCGCGAATTTTTGCAGCTCCTCCTTTTCGGCGGCGCTCAGGTCGTTGTCCTGGGCGGCCACGTGTGCCTCGATGGCGGCGAAAGTCGCCAGCAGGACGATCTCCTCCCCGGACGGCACCAGGGCCAGCAGGCTGTTTTCCGTAATCTGGTTCTCAGCCGCCAGCTGCAGGATGGTGCGCAGGGTAGCCGGCCTGGCGACCAGCGCCGCTTTGCCCAGCTTGCGTACTTCGGGCTTCATGAGGTAAACGGCCAGGTTCTGCAAACACGAGCCATCGAAAACGAGGAGGCCGGCCTGCGCCGCCTCGCGGATAAAGACCGCCCGGGCGGTGCCGCCGCTGCCCCGGCCGTAGCCGATGACCACCTGCACCGTTTTCGCCGCCAGCAGCTCGCGCGCTTTTTCCTGCAATGCCTTCATGCCGCCCCCTTACTCGACGCCCAGGCCGCGCAGCCGCCGGTAGCCGGTGAACGGCCCCAGACCGCGGATGTGCCCGGCGGTCTCGTTCACCAGTTGCGCCCACTTGGCCCCCTCGGCGGCCGAGACCCAGGAGAACTGCACGCGGCGCACGTCGATGCCCAGGAAGTCGAGCAGGCCGCGGAACACGATCCAGCGCCGGCGGGCGTGAAAATTGCCGCTGCTGTAGTGGCAGTCGTTGGGGTGGCAGCCCGAGACGATGATGCCGTCGGCGCCGCCGGCGAAGGCCTTGAGCAGCAGCATGAAATCGATGCGCCCGGTGCAGGGGAAGCGGATGATGGAAACCTGGGGCGAGTACTTCATGCGGCTGGTGCCGGTCAGGTCGGCCCCGGCGTAGGTGCACCAGTTGCAGACGAACGCCACGATCTTGGGCTCAAAATCAGGCATCGCGTTCACCTCGGTTCAGCAGGGCCAGCACTTCGGCATGGACCTGTTCGTGGGAGAAGCCCTGGATGTCGATCGACTTGGTGCGGCAGAAGGCCACGCAGGTGCCGCAGCCCTGGCAGAGGCCGGGGTTGACCTTGGCCACCG
>JBGSPO010000169.1:0-3584 GCA_041738575.1 Candidatus Aminicenantia bacterium | reverse complement strand
TGCGCGACCCGACCCGCGGCGGCCTGGCCCAGACGCTGAACGAGCTGGCGCAGGGGAATCCCTTCGGCGTGCGCATCGAGGAGAGCGGGCTGCCCGTCCCGAAAAATGTGGCCGCGGTCTGCGACCTGCTCGGCTTCGACCCCCTGCACGTGGCCAACGAGGGCAAGGTAGTCATGATCGCGGCGCGCCGTGACGCGGAAAAAGCGTTGCGGCTCCTGCGCGGCCAGGCGCTGGGTAAAGGGGCCCGCGTGATCGGCGCCATCACGGCGGAAAATCCCGGGCGCGTGGTCATGGCCACGAAAACGGGCAGCGAGCGCATCGTCATGCCTCCGGTCGGGGAGATCCTGCCCCGCATCTGCTGATGCACGAGGGATCGATCGCCGCCGCCCTGGTGCAGAGCGTACTGGAAGTGCAGGAAAAAGAGGGGCTCGGATCGGTCAAGGCCGTGACCGTGTGCATCGGCCGCCTGCACCACGTGGTCCCGGAATTGCTGAACTCCGCCTACCGCATATTAAAAAAGGAGCATGCTGCCCTGGTTCGGTCCAGGCTGGTCATCGAGATCCTCCCGGTGCGCATCACCTGCCGCGCCTGCGGCCGCGATACCGTGATCGAGAAGCCCGAGTTCGCCTGTTCCGCCTGCGGCTCCACCGCCATCGAGGTCACTGGCGGCAGGGAGATGCACCTGAAGGAGATCACGGGCACTGAAGCCAAAGTTAAAAGTAAAAAGTTAAAAGTAAAAAGTAAGATAAGAAAATAACCGGAATCTTTAAGAAATCGGTTTAGTATCTTCACTAACACTCACACTTTCTTTTGTTTTGGACAAAGTCCCGCCAAGGGGATTGGAATTTGTGATTTGGAGTTTTTCTTATTCTTCACTTTTACCTTTTCTCCTTCACTTCTTGACCGCTTCCCACTCCCAATGGTCATAGCAGCGGATATCCCAATAAAACCCCCCGGAACCGATCATCCCGCCGTCTTCCACGATGCCCCTGAAAGCCAGATTGTCAGGGAAGCCCGAACCGAACCAGCATTCGAATGTGATGATGGGCAGGTTCGCCAGCTCGGCATAACCGCTCAATACCTGCAGCGAGCCGTCCCGCGTGAAAGTAAGGTCGACCCAAACGCCCCGCCAGTTTTCAAAGGAAACCGGGGAAAACACTAAGGTCCCCAGCATCTCATAATTTGAATAATACTGAGTTTCTTTCCAGTTCCAGGCCTTGATCTCCCAAGTCCCGAGAACGTCGGCTTCGCTGACGATCTCAGCCTTCTTGCAGCCTGGTGACCCACAATTCGCCGCCATGAGGGCAAAAACGATTGTTTTCATTAAAAACTTTTTCATGCTGCCCCCCGCGATCATTTTCCGTAGATGCAAAACAATATCCCCAGGCCGAACTCCAGGCCGCTGAAATCGGTCCGATAATGATAGGTCCCCCACTGGGTCGTCCGCTTCAAGGTGTGCTTGACCAGGTTGTACTTGAAAAAAAACTGGACTTGCACCGCCTTGAGAACGCGCACGTACGTCCCGGCTTGAACGTACGGCCCGACCGTGGATTTCATCGGCAGGATGAAGTAGGTGAAGCCGTCCCCTTCCAAATCATCCCCAAAGTGATAGTAGTCCAGGCCAATGCCGAAGAACGGCTCGCCATTTTGCAGCCGGAATGGCTTGTATCGCAAGCCCGCGGCGAAAGCATCTAGGCGAAAAAGATCGTCGTAGCCATGACCAATGCGGGTTTCCGTTTTACTGAATTTATACGAGCCCCAGAGCTCGATCCGTTTTGCGCAGCGAACCGCCATCTCGACCCCAGGGAAGACCGAGGACACCAGCGCGGCGGCACTTAATTCCTTGAGATTGCCGAATGAAAGTGCCGGGCCGATCTTCACGATCACGTTTTTGTCTCCAGAAAAAAGCGGAAGCACCAAGAAAGACAGCATACCGATCAATACAAGGAAAGTTCTTTTCATTGCCCTTCTCCCTGGGGAATGGGATAACACAAAGGCTTCGCCCTGTCAAAAACCGGAGAAAAAATAGTATTTGTTCATAAAGAGCTGCATGGAACATAATCTTGTCTTTTTTGTTCTTGCCGTACACCGTCAACCGTAAACCGTGAACCGAGACTTTTTATTTCATCTTCGGCTTGTTCTTCAATATTTCTATCCAACTCTCCAGCCCGGTGCCGCTTTGGGATGACACTTCAAGAACGGCGCAGGCCGGGTTCACTTTTTTTATGTTCTCCCGCAATTTCGCCAGCGAAAAATTCTTCAGGGGCAGGAAATCGGTCTTGGTGACCAGGCACAGCTGGGAGACCTGGAAGGCCAGCGGGTATTTCAGGGGTTTGTCCTCGCCTTCGGTGACACTGATCAGCAGCACGTTCATGTGGGCGCCCACGTCGAACTCGGCCGGGCAGACCAGGTTGCCGATGTTTTCCACGAACAGGTAATCCATGCCGTCCGCCCCCAGCTCGTCGATGGCCGTCCGGATCCAGGAAGCCTCCAGGTGGCAGTCGCCGCCGAAGGGGCCGGTGTTGATCTGGTAGGCCTGGATGCCCAGCTTCTGGATGCGTTCGGCATCGAGCGTGGTCTGGATGTCGCCCTCGATGACCTTGATCCTTTTCCCCAGCTTTTTGACCGTCTCCTCGACCAGGGTGGTCTTGCCCGAGCCCGGCGAGCTCATCAGGTTGACGAAGAAAATGTCCTTATCCTTCAGGTCCCGGCGTATCTCCGCGGCGATCGCATCATTGGCCTTGAGCAGCTTCTGCATGACATGAATCTTCTTGGTTTCCATGGGCATCTTATAACCCATCCCCCCGGCGAAAGCAAGCGCAGCGGCCATGGAAGAGCGAACTTCGCGGGGATGCAGGCGGCCGGTGAGGAGATCCGGCGGAACCGCACTTGACATCTTTTTATAAATTATTATAATGAACCTTAAAAAATCATGACAAACAACATACAAACCCTAATCTTACTCACGGTTTTTGTGCCCATCGTCGGATCCTTCGCCATCCCCCTGGCCGGCCTTGTTTCCAAGAGAGCCCGATCGTTCCTGTCGGTGCTGCTCGCCCTGGCCACCACCGCCTCCTCCATGCTGCTTGTCCCCTTCGCGCTCAGGGGAGGTGAGCTGGCCTTCCGCAAGACACTGGCCATGGGCCTCGACTTCGTCGTCGTGGCCGATGCCTTGTCGATCTTCATGGCCGTGGCCTCCTCCTTCGTCGGCGCCCTGATCGTCATCTACTCCCTGGGGTACATCCGCCACGAGGAGAACCAGAACGAATACTACTTCATCGTGCTGCTCTTCATCGGCGCCATGATGGGCCTGGTCTTCTCGGCCAACCTGGTCTTCATGTACCTGTTCTGGGAGATCGCCGCCATCGCCTGCTGGCGCCTGATCGGCTTCTACCGGGAGCGCGAGTTCGTGCTCAAGGCCGACAAGGCGTTCCTGGTGACGTTCTTCGGCGCCGTGTTCATGCTGCTGGGCTTCATCGTCATCTACGGCCAGACCGGGACCTTCGACCTCACCGCCATGCGCGGCACGGCCATCCCCGGCATCGCCGTGCTGCTGATCCTGCTGGGCATGTTCTCCAAGTCGG
>JBGSPO010000141.1:0-11856 GCA_041738575.1 Candidatus Aminicenantia bacterium | reverse complement strand
GCCTGCTCGCGGCCACCCGCAAGGTGGCGGTGAGCGCCGGGCTTGCGCAGTATCGCGTCGTGGTCAACACCGGCGCCGAGGCCGGGCAATCGGTCCTGCACCTGCACCTGCATGTGCTGGGCGGACGTGTCATGGCCTGGCCCCCGGGCTGAGGAGGGAGCATGAAGATCACCTGGCTCGGGCATTCCGCCCTCAAACTCGAGGGGAGCCGGATCGTCTACGTCGATCCTTTCTTAAGCGGCAACCCCAAGGCGTCACTGCGGGTCCAGGATGTCGACCGCGCCGACATCGTTGCCGTCAGCCATGACCACGGCGATCACCTGGGCGACAGCTTTGCCATCTGCCAGCAGACCGGGGCCACCCTGGTCGCCCTGCATGAGATCGCGCTGGCCGCGCAGGAGCGCAAGCTCAAGGCCGAAGGCATGGGCATCGGCGGCACGGTGATCGTGGCCGGCGTGGAAATTTCGCTGGTCCCGGCCTTCCATAGCGCCGGGCTGGGCGGAACGGCGGCGGGGATCGTCATCGTCATGGACGGCAAGACCGTTTACCATGCCGGCGACACGGGGCTGACCCTGGAGATGCAGCTGATCGGCGAGATGTACCGCCCCGACATTGCTTTCCTGCCCATCGACGGGCGCTACACCATGACGCCGCGCCTGGCGGCCAGGGCCGTCGAGCTGCTGCGCGTCCCGCTCGTCGTCCCCATCCATTACGGCACGTTCCCGCACATCCAATCCTCGCCCGAGGAATTCAAAGAGCGCGTCGGCCCGGCGAGCGAGGTGCTCATCCTGCAGCCCGGGGAAACGGTCGAGATCTGATGCCCTACATCATCGATGGCAACAACCTCATCGGCTGTGCTCCCGATTTTTCGCTCGGCGACCCGGAAGCGCGCGGCAAGATGATCTCCTTGGTCAGGAAGTTCCAGGAGAGCAAGAATACCAAGGTCACGCTCGTCTTCGACGGCGAGCCGCAGGGGAGCGAGCTGCGCAACCCCATCAATTCCAAGCTGACCGTGGTATATCCGCGTTACGGCCTCACTGCCGACGACGAGATCAAGCGCATCCTGGAGAATTACCAGCATGTCAAGGAGACCGTGCTGGTGACCACCGACCGCGAGCTGAAGACCTTTGCCAAGGAAAAGGGAGTGCGCACCGTCAACTCCATCGAGTTTTATTTTACCCTGAAAAAAGCCTTCGTCTCCCAGGGCCGGAAAGAAGAGACCCTGAAGCGGGTGAACACCCGCGTTTCCCAGAACGAAGTCGAGCAGTGGCTGAAGATATTCAATAGTGACTGAGCGCCCTTCCTGATCCCCGGCCGCCTGCCGTCGCCGCGCCGATCAGATGATGTGGAATTCCATCCCCTTCATCACCGCCTGGGTGCGCGTCTTGACCCCCATTTTGCGGAAAATGTTGTGGGTGTGAGTCTTGACGGTCTTCTCGCTCAGGAAAAGTTTTTCGCTGATGACCAGGTTGGACAGCCCCGAGGCCAGGGCTTTCAGGATCTCGACCTCGCGGTCGGTCAGGTTGAAGGAGTCGACCGGCTTCTTGTAGAGGAGCTCGGGATGGGTGTCCACCAGGAGTTCGTTGAGCAGCTGCTGAGACAGCTCGCGGCTGACCCAGACCTGGCCGCTCAGGATGCAGCCCAGCGCTTTCTTGAGGACGCCCTTGCCGATGTTGGCCGGCAGGAAGCCCTTGACGCCGCGGCGCAGGAATTCCTTTTTCTGCCCGTCGTCGCAGGCGCAGTTGATGATCACCGACTTGGCATTGGGGAAGACGATCTTGAGGCGCGAGAAAAACCCTTCCGCGTCATTCAGGTATTCCTGGTTGCAGGAGGAGCAGATCAGCACCAGGGCCGCCTCCAGGTTGAAGTCGTCCTTCCGGATGTATTCATAGGAGTGATAGACGCGGAGCAGGCGATACTCGGGGTTCTCCTTGAAGAAGTTTTCCAGGCCTTCGCGGACCAGCTGGTGGTGGCCGAGCAGGATGACGTTGACATGGGCCTGGTCCATCGCCTTTACCCGGGAACGCTCATGCTGCCGCTCTTCCACGGCGGCGCGCAGCTTGCGCAGGATGGCGTCGTTCTCGGTCGACTTGGAGATGTAGTCGAAGATGCCGGTCTTCATGGCGTCGATGGCGCTTTCGTAGCTCGGATATCCGGTAATGACTATGATCTTAAGAAGCTCGTCCAGCGCCTTCAGCTCGCCCGCCAGGCGCAGGCCGTCCTCTTTCTTCAGGTGCAGGTCGACCAGGCACACGGCGATCTCCTGCTTGCGGATCAGGTCGATGGCCTGGAGCTTGTCGGCGGCGGTGAATACCTGGAACCCCTCGTTCTTCAGCCAGATCTGCAGGCTTTTCCGCACCTCGGGGTCGTCGTCCACGATCAGCAGGCCGGGTTTTTCAGGCATGTTCCGTTCCTCCGCACCTCGGCAGCGTCACGACCAGGTGCGCCCCACTGGCGCCCGCGTCATCCAGCGTCATGGTGCCGCCGTGCCTCTTGATGATATGGTAGGAAATATACAGGCCCAACCCGGCCCCCTTGGCGTCCTTGGAGGAGTTGAAGGGCTCGAAGATTTTCCTGCGAATGGCGTCGGGGAACCCGGGGCCCTGGTCGCGGAAATGGATGGCATAGGCGTCGTGCCGGTGCTCCACGGCGATCGTGATCTCGCCACCGCCGGCCATGGCCTCGCTGGCGTTCACGATCAGGTTCATGAAGACCTGCTGCAGGCTGTCCGGGTTGCACAGGACCGGCAGTTCCTTCTCCCCGGCGGCGCAGACGATGGCGGTGCGTCCGGTCTGCTTGCTGAGCTTCAATACTTCGCAGGCCGTGTGCAGGATCTTGTGAATGTCGCTCCAGGTGAAAGTCTCCAGGTTCACTTTGCCGTGGTCCAGCAGCTTGCGCGTGATCTTGCGCACGCGGGCGATCTCCTTCTCGGCCAGGGGCAGGACCTCGCCGACATCGCCGCCGGCGTTCTTCAGCCGGCGCTTGATGACGGCGATGGAGTTGGCGATGGCGAAGAGCGGGTTGTTGATCTCGTGGGCGATGTTGGCCGCCAGCCGGCCGGTGGCCACCAGCTTCTCGTTCATGACCAGGCGGTTCTCCATCTCGCGCTGGCGGACGTTCTCGTTCTCCAGGCGCTGCAGCATCTTGTTGATGTTCTGGCTGAGCTGGGCGATCTCGTCGCGCTGCTCCTCGGGAACGCGGATGGAGAGGTCCTCGAAGGTGGTGATGTCGCTGGTCTTGCGCGAGATGTCCTCCAGCCTCTTCAGCAGCATGCGGTCGATGAAGCCGAAAAGGAGCAGCCCGAGCAGCACGGTGCTCAGCCACAGGGCGACGAGAAAGTTGCGCGACGCTTTCTCCTGCAGGCGGAAGAGGGCGCGATCGGCATCGACACGGATGATGAAGACCGGTTGGCCGGCGGGATCGTTATAAGTGCAAAAGACGCGGAACAGTTTTTTGCTCTCCGTCAGCAGCAGGCCATCGCGGCGCAGCCGCTTCTGCTGACCGGCATCGAGGTAGCCCGGCAGCAGCAGTGGGTCGAGCAGCGTGGTGCTCTCCTGGATGGCGGCCCCGATGCACTCGTTGAAGTCCTCGTTGACCAGGCGGCCCATGATCACCCGGCCGTTGATCGGGCCGCGGCCGTCGCTGTGCAGGATCGGCGACGAGACCAGGATCACCGGGCCGTGCTCCGAGTCGCTGAAAAAGCTCTGCAGCGACGGGCGGTCATAGTCGAGGGCCAGCTTTCTCCAGAGGGAAACATTCTTGGGGTGACCGGGATCGAAGCGCACGGGGCGCCGCCGCTGGCGATCATAGCCCTCGTGGTAGATCGTCTTCTTCATGCGGTTCAGGACGATGATGACGTTCATGTCGTATTCGGGAATGACCGCCGCCGGCATGGATTGGGACTCGAACTCCCGCGTCGGCTTGTCGGCATAATCGTACATGGAGTCCCAAGCCGCCCAGTCGAAGCAGATGGTGCCGATGCGCTTCTTTTCGTTCGCCACCATCTCGAAGGCGCGCGTGGCCACCTTTGTTCCCAGGATGTGCTTTTGCTCGTTCACCGAGTGGGAAATGGTCAGGTGGTTCAGCCAGATGTAGGACAGGGAAAGGACCAGCCCCGATCCCGCGATGAATAAAGCCAGCTTGGTTTTCAACGCCATCAGGGGGATTATAGTCTTGCCCAAAGGGGAATACAACTTTAGTTGTATGGAAAACAAAAAAAATATACAACCGGATTTAAGCATTTTGGCGGATTGCGTTCAACTACTTGGATATCTATCATCGGGTCGATGAAAGACAGCCGTGTGGTTTATGTTACCGTGGTTTTTGGAGAAATTATTCCATAAAACAAAGGAGAAAAAGCAAAATGAAAGGGATGAAGAAATGGGTTTTCGGGATTTGCCTGCTGGCGGTTTGCGCCGCGTTCCTGTCAGTTCCGGCGCTGATGAGCACGGACACCGAGACGCGCCTGGCCGACGACCCGGTCGCCAAAAGGGCCGCCCTGGACCGGGAACTGGCCGAGATGCGCGCCGAGATGAAGGCCAACGGCTGGGATTTCCAGATCGGTCCCAACCCGGCCATGCAGTACAGCATCGAGCAGTTGTGCAATTTCAAGCCCGAGCTGAAACCGCTCAATTCCAGGGCTTATGAGCCGGGCGAAGGCGCCATGGTGGCGGCCACTCTGCCCGCTTCGTTCATCGGAACCTACACGCCCATCAAGAACCAGGCCAGCTGCGGTTCCTGCTGGGCGTTCTCCACCATCGCCGGGCTGGAAGCGGCCATCAAGTTCAAAACCGGCGTGACCTATGATCTTTCAGAACAGCACCTGGTCTCCTGCAACCCTTGGGACTGGGGCTGCAACGGCGGCTTCTTCGCTTTCGACATGATTGACGCCGGCAATCCCTATTATCCCGGCGCCATGCCCGAGGCCTGTTTCCCCTATACCGCACTCGATTCCGCTTGCGCTTATTGCGCTTCGCCGACCTGGTACCCGGCCGCCTCCTGGGCGTATGTCGGCACCAGCAGCACCGTGCCTACGGTCGACGCCATCAAGACCGCCATCTACACCTATGGCTCGGTTTCGGTCGGGTATTATGTTGACCGCTATTTCCAGGCCTACACTGGCGGCGTCTTCACCACCTGCAAAAAGAAAGTGAGCAGCATCAACCATGCCGTGATCCTCTGCGGCTGGGACGATGCCAAGGGCGCCTGGCTGCTGAAGAACTCCTGGGGCACCGGCTGGGGCGAGGCTGGCTTCATGTGGATCAAGTACGGCTGCAATAAAGTCGGCTACGGCGCCTGTTACGCCATCTATTAAGGAGCTTCGGCAACAAGTTTTCTATTCCTACGTCAAAAGAGACCCGCCCTCCCCGAGGGCGGGTTTTTTTTTGCTTCAGCCCCGACCGCGGTTGTTGAAATAATAAATTTTATTCTATATCATTGATGCATCATTCAAAAAGGAGGTTCTCATGGAAGAAAAAACCTATATCCCGGCCGATGTCCCCAATGGGACGCTCAATGAATACCTGGACAACTACGACGAGATAACCCTGGGGTCGGGTCGGCTGATGCTGTTTGCCGGCGACCAGAAGATCGAGCACCTGAACGACGACTTTTACGGCGAGGGCATCGCCGCCGATGACGCCGACCCCGAGCACCTGTTCAAGATCGCCAGCCAGGCCGAGATCGGCGTCTTCGCCACCCAGCTCGGGCTGATCTCGCTCTACGGCAACGACTACCCCGACATTCCCTACCTGGTCAAACTCAATTCCAAAACCAACCTGGTGAAGACCGCCCAGCAGGACCCGGTCTCTACGCAGATGATCGACGTGCGCCAGGTGGTGGAGTTCAAAAAGAACACCGGGCTGAACATCCTTGGGGTCGGCTACACCATTTACCTGGGCAGCGAATACGAGAACGCCATGATCCGCGAGGCGGCGCAGGCGGTGCACTGGGCTCACCATCACGGCCTGGTCACGGTGCTGTGGATCTACCCGCGCGGCAAGGCGATCAAGGACGAAAAGGCGCCCGAGCTGATCGCCGGCGCCACCGGCGTGGCCGCCACCCTGGGCAGCGATTTCGTCAAGGTGAACTACCCCAAGACAGAGGGGCAGAAGTCGGCGGAGATCTTCAAGCAGGCGATCAAGGCGGCGGGAAGGACCAAGGTGGTCTGCGCCGGCGGCTCCAGCATGGAACCCCGGGCGTTCCTGCAGCAGTTGCACGAGCAGATCTTCATCTCCGGCGCCATGGGCAACGCCACCGGGCGCAACATCCACCAGAAACCCCTGGACGAGGCCATCCGCCTGGCCAACGCCATCACGGCCATTACCGTCTACGGCAAGCCGGCCGAAGAGGCCTTCCAGGTCTACATGGGCAAGGAGCCGCGGAACTGAATTGGAAGAAGGACCAGGGATTCGATCCCTATTTGCCTGTTTTCCCCGTTTCCAGCCGGTCCAGGGCCTTTTGAACGCGCTTCATGTCCATACCCAATTCGTCTAATTTCAGCTCGATGCGGATAAGCCGCTCTTCCAGGGTGACGAGCTTCGTCTCCAGGTTGAGGGTTTTCTCATAGACGTCGGACATGTTCGCCGCCCGCTGCAGGATGCGCGCCTGCTGCTGGGTGGTCTGGGCGTCGGCGGCCTTGCTGGCGATGAAAATGGCCAGCATGGCGCACAGGACAACTCCCAGTAACACGCTCTGCCAGTTCAAATTGCTTTTTTTCATGATCCCCTCCTTGGGTGTTTGCTTAGAAATTAGCACATTCGCCGGGCGATTGCAATGCGCGGCCACGCCAGGGCGGGTTGACTTATTTTTCCACTGCGGTATCATCAGCCATGGTTCGCGCGCATAAGCGGGCCATTGGAGGAAGGCAACCATGAGAACCAGCCGCCATGTCATGAAGATCGCGCTCCCGCTGCTCCTGCTGCTCGTTCTGCCCGGTTGCAGCAAGAAAAGCGGCTCCATCATCGAGGGGGAGTGGACCGTGCGCATCAATTTCCCCGGAAACGATCCCACGGACCTGTTCCTTAAGTTCGAGGGAGACGATGAGGGCGGCAGTGTCTATAATCAAAAGGGGACAACCCTGGGCAGCTACACCTTGACCGAGCCGACGTTGAAATTCACGGTCCAGATCTACTACAACGAATATTCTGGAAACCTCGTTTACTTGTTTTCCGGCGCCCTGTCCGACGATACGCACATGGCCGGCACCCTGATCGGGTATTTTTCGAATTTCCCCCTGGCGACGCTGAACGGCACCTGGAGCGGCACCCGCTAAGGATCATCCTCCCCGGATAAATACCGCACCCGGAAGGACTCGAACCTTCAGCCTGCTGATTAGAAGTCAGCTGCTCTATCCTTTGAGCTACGGGTGCCTGCCTGAAAATCGGGGCGAGTAGATTTGAACTACCGACCTCCTGCTCCCAAGGCAGGCGCGCTGACCAGGCTGCGCTACGCCCCGCTTGCCAAGGTCTCTACAGCTCGGAAATGTCTCTCCGCATCCGCTTGCGCATGCGCTTCTTGGCCTGGGCGGCCTTCAGGCGCTTGCGTTCGCCGGGTTTCAAGTAGACGCTGTGCTTCTTGATTTCCTTGATAATAGCTTCCATCTGCACTTTTCTCTTGAACCGGCGCAGGGCGCTCTCAAAAGATTCGCCCTGTTGCAATTCGACAAATGCCACTTGCGATCACACTCCTTTTTTTGAAAATACTGACCGGTGAGGCCAAAATATACCCTATTTATATCGAACTGTCAAGGAAAATCGCCTCTCCAGGCCCTGCCCCTGCGCCAGTTGAAAGGGGAGGCAAAAACGGGTAAAATGGGGTCATGCCAATGAAGATCGTATTCCCCGTCGCCGGCGTGGGCACGCGCTTCCTACCCGCCACCAAGGAGGTGCCCAAGGAGATCCTGCCGGTGATCGACAAGCCCCTGATCCAATATGCCGTCGAGGAAGCCGTGGCCAGCGGCCTGGCCGACTTCGTCTTCATCACCGCGCCGGGAAAAGAAGCGTTGGAGCGCCATTTCGTCCCCAACCGCGAGCTGGACGCGTTCCTGGAGCGCCACAGCAAGACCCAGCTGCTGGACGGGTTGCAGGACTTCTACCGCAAGAATTTTTCCTACATCCGCCAGGAGCAGGCGCTGGGCTTCGGCCACGCCATCGCCCTGGCCGAAGAGGCCGTCGGCAACGAAGCGTTCGCCATCTCGCTGCCCGACGACCTGATCCTCTCCGAGCAGCCGGCCATGGCCCAGATGATCGCGGTGTATGAAAAGTACCAGTCCCCGGTCATCGCCTTCATGAAGGTGCCGCCGGAGGATACGCCGCGCTACGGCATCGCCACCGGCCCCTTCCTGGAGGAGCGGGTCTTCCGCATTGAGCAGCTGGTGGAGAAGCCGGCGCTGGGCACCGCCCCCTCCAACTACGCCGTCATCGGCCGCTACATCATGACCCCCGACATCTTCCCGCTGCTGAAGCGCGGCAGGAAGGGGGCCGGCGCCGAGATCCAGCTGACCGACGCGGTCGTCGAGCTGATGAAGCAGCGCCAGGTCCTGGGCTACTTCTTCGAGGGGCGGCGCTTCGACGCCGGTACCACCCTGGGCTACATCGAGACCCTGGTCCACGTGGCCCTGCAGCGCCCGGACACGCGCGAGTTCACCCGCCGGCTCCTGCGCGGCCTGGTCCTCGATGAGAAATTATGAGACCTTCTCCACCACGGCCGACTCGGGGATCCGCTTCCGGGGGCGCGATTTCCGCGAACTCTACGGCAATGCCCTGCGCGGGCTGAACCTCCTCCTTTTCGGCAGGAACCCCCGCCCAGGCGCTGGCGCCGGATTCGTCGCCTTCCGCTTCCACGGCGACGGCCCGGAGAACGTCCTGGTCAATTTCCTGGCCGCGGTGCTGGAACTGGCGTATCGCGACGGGAAAAAGGTGAGCGCCGTCGATTTCAGCCGCGCCGACAAGAAGTGGCTGGAAGCGCGCTTGCGGCTTGCTCCCCGGCGCAGCTCTCCCAAGATCGAGGTCAAGTCGGTCACCTACCACAACCTGCGCGTGGTCGAAAAGAACGGCGTGCTGCGCGCCGCCATCGTGTTCGACGTATGAATCCCGGGCCGCGCCGTTTTGAAGAGATCGCTCCCGGACGCTGGCGCCTGGGCAAGGGCGCCGAGCGCGGCATGTCCGCCGATGCCGAGGTCTTCGCTTCGCGGGCCATCCTGCAGGGAGCGCTGGACGATGCCTCGATCGAGCAGGTGGTGAACGTGGCCTGCCTGCCGGGGCTGGTGGGGAGCTCGCTGGCCATGCCCGACATTCACTACGGCTATGGTTTCTGCATCGGCGGCGTAGCGGCTTTTGCCGCCGCCGAGGGCATCGTGCTGCCCGGGGGCGTCGGCTATGATATCAACTGCGGCGTGCGCCTGCTGGCCAGCTCCATCCCGGCAGCGGAGTTCATTGCCGCTCGCGAGCGCGTGGGCCATGCCGTACTGCAGCGCATCCCCACCGGGCTGACGCCGCGCGCCATCTGTCGGCTGAACAAGAAGGAGTTCCAGCGCGTCCTCAGCGGTGGCGCGCGCGAGATCGTCCGTAATTTCGCCGGCGACGCCAACGACCTGGAGTTCATCGAGTCGGGCGGTTGTCTGCCTTTCGACCGGCCGGGGGTAATCAGCCCCAAGGCCTGCGAGCGCGGCTCCTCCCAGCTGGGCACGCTGGGATCGGGCAACCATTTCATCGAAGTGCAGGAAGTGGAGGAGATCTACGATCCCGCCGCAGCCCGATGCTTTGGCCTGGAGGCGGGCCGCGTGGCCGTCATGATCCACACCGGCTCGCGCGGCTTCGGCCACCAGATCGCCTCCGACTATATCGAGATGTTCCGCAAGCGCAATCTCGAGCGCCTGAAGCTGCGTGACCCGCAACTGGTTCACGCCGCCAGCGCCTCCGCCGAGGGGAGGAACTATCTGCAGGCGCTCAATGCCGCCAGTAATTTCGCCTGGGCCAACCGCCAGCTGCTGCAGGAGGAGGTCGTGCTGATCCTGGAGGAGATCCTGGGCATGGGCCGGGGGAAACTCGGACTGCGCCTGGTTTACGACCAGGCCCACAACATCGCCAAGTTCGAGACCCATGAACTGGGGGGCAGGTCTGTCGATCTTCTTGTCCATCGCAAAGGCGCCACCCGCGCTTTTCCCGCAGGGCACCCCGAGGTGCCGGCTGCCTACCGGGACGTGGGCCAGCCGGTCATTATCCCGGGCAGCATGGGGAGCCGCTCCTATGTCCTGCGCGGAACCGTCGCCGGAGGGGCGCTGACCTTCTCCTCCTCGGCCCACGGCGCCGGCCGTCGCCTCAGCCGCCACCAGGCTGTCAAACTGGCCGGGGAGGCTGACGTCCGCGAGCGCCTGCAAAGGAGCGGCATCACGGTGTGCAGCCTTTCCAGCCAGGGTCTCAAGGAAGAGATCCCCGAAGCCTACAAGGACATCGACGACGTGGTGGCGGTCACGGTGGCGGCCGGCATCTCGGAGAAGGTGGCCCGGTTGCGGCCGCTACTGGTGGTCAAGGGATAAAAAAGACTTTTACTGCGGATTCCCCGGCTCGGGGAGTGCCCCTTCTTCGGCGATGCTGCCGGCGCGGACGCGGACACTATATACAATACGGTCGATACGGTTCATAGCCAGCTGCACCATACAATCGGGCCATTGGCGGGAGAGGCGCAAGGCAGCGTAATGGGCCACCTTCTCGAAATTGCCGGCGTTCTTGGAGTCGCTGTTGTAGACGATAACTGCCCGCTTCAAGGGTTCCATGGCCTGAATCTCGATCAGCCCTTCCGTGTTTTTAAGGTAGGACAGGGTCTTGGCCATGGAGTGGCTGTTGCCACCCCTGCCACCACTGAGGATGGCCAGGGAGAAGAAGGCCAGCAGCACGAGGGCCAGCCCGCCGGCCACGGCGAAGATCATCTTGTTGGAACGCGCGGGGTTTATCTTTTTGATCTTGCTGCGGATCATCGGTCACCATTCTTTTCCAGATAAGCATACGCCGCCGCAGCCAGCAGGGCCGGGGCGGTCCTGAGGATCTCCTCGTCGATGGTGAAGGCCGGCGAATGCAGGGCATGGCCGACGCCGCTGCCCAGGAAAAAGAAAAGGGAGGGGAGGCGACGGGAGTAGAGCGAGAAATCCTCGCCGATGGTCAGCGGCTCGGTCGCGATCACGTTGGCTTCGCCCAGCGCCCGGCGGAACACCGGCACGACCAGGTCGTGCAGCCCCGCGTCGTTGATGACCGCGGGATTGACCTTCTCGAATTCAAGGCTGGTTTTGACGCCATAGGCCGTTTCCAGCCCGTGGAGAATGTTCTCCATGCCGGCGCGGATCTGCTTTTCCAGTTCGTCGGAGAACGTGCGCACCGTCCCCTCCATGTCGACCGTCTCGGCGATCACGTTGCTGCGCACGCCGCCGTTGATCTTGCCGATGGTCAGCACGGCCTTCGCGCCCGGGTCCTTGCTGCGGCTGACAAGCGTCTGGAACTGGGTGACGGCCTGGGCGGCGGCGACGATGGCGTCGATGCCCTGGTGCGGGAAGGCGCCGTGCGCCGCCTTGCCCTGGATGCGGATATAGATCCAGGAAACGTTGGCCATGATCGCCCCCGGGCGCAGGGCGACCTGCCCGGCGGGGAGGTCAGGCAGCACATGCAGCCCGAACAAGGCGTCGAGGCGGGGGTTCTCCAGGATGCCCGCCGCGATCAGTTTCTCGGCGCCGCCTTTTTCCTTCTTGGGCGCCCCTTCCTCGCAGGGCTGGAAGATGAAGACCACGGTGCCGGCCAGGCGGTCGCGCACCGAAGCGAGCAGCTTGGCGGCGGCCAGCACGTGGGTCATGTGGGCGTCGTGCCCGCA
>JBGSPO010000127.1:0-25812 GCA_041738575.1 Candidatus Aminicenantia bacterium | reverse complement strand
GGCGGGCAGGTCCGCGGCATCGGAGAGCAGCTGGCTGAGGTTGGCGACGCGCGTCCCGCCCTCGGTTCCTGTCCCGGGCAGCTCCAGGTCGCCGAAGCCAAAGTGGCTGGAAAGGAATTGCTTCAAGTCGCGCAGCAGGGTCGGCGAATTTTTCGACAGGAAGGAGATGCCGGCACCGGAAGCCATGCCCTCCGCTCCCTCGTCGCTCGATTGCAGCAGCATGGGGATATGGGGCTTGCGGGCCCGCACCATCTCTATGAAACGGATCCCCGCTCGCGGATCGACGACCCGGTCCCGCGGGAAGCTGGCATCGCTGATGATCCCCAGCAACTGCCCCTGGAATTTCTCGAATATCCCCGCTGCCTCCTCGTGGGTCGTGGCCAAGTGCACGCGCGGCCGGGCATTGCGGCGCAGGAGCCGCTGCGAAAACGTGAGGTCTTCCTTCAGCAGGCCCTCGGTAAGGTCGCGCAGCACGGAAAAGATCAGCGGCAGGTAGGAGGAATAAAAATCGATGGAGTCCTCGATCAGCAGGATGTTCTGCACGCCGACCCGCTGCGTGTCGCTGGCGGCATTCATGCGGTCCTCGATGAACTGGATCATTCCCAACAGCACGTGGCCGTCACCCTGCCAGACGAAGATCCGTTCCAGGGCCGTGCCGTCATCCATCTCCAGCAGGCGCTTCAATTCCGGCGTGTTGTAGGCCAGCCCGATCACCGGCAGGCCGGGGTCGAGCGCTTTCACCTGGCGGCCGAAGGAAAAGGGGTCCATGTCCCCGAGGCGCATGACCGCCACGACCAGGTCGAATTTTTCCTCCTGAATGCGCTTCAGGGCCTGCTCGCCGCCGCTGACGCGGACGAAGCCGGGTACATAGCCCAGGTGCCACAGCTGGTATGTCTTTAAAAGCAGGTCCTGCAGCCGCCCGTCTTCCTCCAGCATGAAGTAGTCATACAGGCTGGCGACCAGCAGGAACTTTTTGACCTTGTAGGGCATCAGGCTGCCGATCTTGTCCAGGGAGATGCCGCCGGCAAAAGTGAGGCTGTCGCGGGCTGCCGGCGTCTCAATGATCGCCATACTTGTCCTTGATCGCCCGGATGACTCCATAGATCGAGAAGAACACGTCGACCAGTTCGGGATCGAACTGTTTTCCCCGCTCGGCGCGGATGTAGCCCAGCACCTTCTCCTCGGCCCAGCACTCCTTGTAGGCCCGCTGCGAGGACAGGGCGTCGTAGACGTCGGACAGGGCGACGATCCTGGCGAAGAGCGGGATCTCCTCCCCTTTTTTCCCGGGTCCCGGACGCCAATCGTCGGCGCTGACGTCGCCGACCTTTCCCGGGTAGCCGCTGCCGTCCCATTTTTCGTGGTGGTTGAGCGCGATCTCGGCCGCCATGTCGTCCCAGTCCGAGGTGGAGTTTTTAAAAAGGCGGGCGCCCAGGATGACATGCTTCTGCATCTGCATGAATTCGTCGGGGGCGAGCGGCCCGTGTTTTTTCAGCAGCGTGTCCGAGATCGCCACCTTGCCGACATCATGCAGCATGGCGGCGATGCGCAGGATGTCCCGCACTTTCTTGATCTCGGCATCGGCCAGCTGGTGGTTCGTTGCCCATTTGGAATAGATCTCGATCGAGTAGGCCCCCACGCGGTTGACATGGGCCCCGGTCTCCTCGGGGTCGCGCAGCTCGGCGATGCCGATCATGCGCAGGATGATCTCGCGCGTCATCTTCGCCTTTTCGATGCTGCCGGCCGCGTGGTTGGCAAAATAGGCCACCACCAGCTCGTCCTCGTTGCGGAAAGGGACCGCCTGCCTGTTTTCGTCAAGGGAATTGATGATCTGCATGACCCCGATCAGCCGGTTCTGGCTGGCCATCAGGGGAACGGTCAGCACCGAGCGCGTGCGATAGCGGGCCGTCTCATCGAATGAGCGGTTGAAGCGGTAGGGAACCCCGTCGCCCAGGCCATAGGCATCGGCGATGATCAGCGGCTTGCGGGTCATGGCCACGTATCCGGCCATGGACTTGTCGTTCACGTCGATCTCGTGGTTCTGGTACAGGAATTTCGCGCCGCTCTCTTCCTCCATCAGGGTATCGTTCTGCGTGTAGTTGATGCGCAACTTCCGGTTCTCCAGCAGGTAGATCGATCCGGCATCGGCCCGCGAAAAACGCCTGGCCTCGAGCAGGACCCGGTCCAGGAGTGAATCGATATCCTTGATGCGGTTGAGATCCTCGGTGATCTTCAGTATCGCCGCCACCTTGTTTTTCGTTAAGCCGCTGACCCTGGTCATTTCGCCGCCATTATACGATTCCGCCAGGCCAGCGTCAACTTCGCCGGCCGCCCGGCGATCTTGCGGCAGCCACCCCTGTCCCCGCCCCGTCCGTTGGATTATAATGCCCCCATGGACCAATCCGGATATATCGATTTTCACTGCCACCTGGACGATCCCTGTTTCGACCCGGACCGCTGGCGCATCATCGACCAATGCTTCCAGGCCGGGTTCAGCCGGCTGGTCACGGTCGGCGACCCCTACCAGGAGGCGTCGCTGGAGCGGACGGCGGAGATCCTCGAATACCATCAGGCCATCGCGGCCTGCGCGGGCGCCCATCCCCATGGGGCGGACAACTATACGCCGGCGATCGAAAAAAGGCTGCTCGCTTTCCTGGATCGCTGCCCCGTTCTGGCCGTGGGCGAGGTCGGCCTGGATTTTCATTACGACCTGGCGACGCGCGAAAACCAGGAGGCCGTCTTCCGGCGCCAGGTCGCCATCGCCCGCGAACGCTCGCTGCCGCTGGTCATCCACTCGCGAAAGGCGGAAGCGCGGGTGCTGGAGATTCTTGACCAGGAGCAATTCGTCGCGCCGGTCGTGTTCCATTGCTATACCGGGGATATGGCCGATGCGATGGCGATCGCCGGCCGGGGATATTTCCTGTCGTTCTCCGGCATCGTCACCTTCAGGAAAGCGGATGAGCTGCGCGCCATTGTCGCGGCGACGCCCTTCGACCGCCTGCTCAGCGAGACCGATTCCCCCTACCTGGCGCCGGAGCCTGAACGGGGAAAAACCAACACGCCGCTAGCCGTCATGCGGGTGGCGCAGAAGATCGCCGAGGTCAGGAATATCGAAATGCCGGCTTTGCTGGCGCAGATCAACAGCAATTTCCAGCACCTGTCGCGCTGATCACTTTTCTTCCTGTTTCACTTTTTCGATGGCCACGACCCGGTCCCCGGGCTTCAGGTTGACCAGGCGCACGCCCTGGGTCGCCCGGCCCTTGGAGCGCAGTTCCGACGTGTCCTGCTTGTTCATGATGCCCTTCTCGGAACAAAGGATGATCTCGCTGTCCTCCTCGTTGAGGGTGACCAGGCCGACGACCTTGCCCAGCTTCTCGGTGATCTTGATGTTGATCAGCCCCTTGCCGCCGCGGTTCTGCAGGCGGTAGAGCGCCAGGTCGGACTTCTTGCCGATGCCGTTCTCGGTCACGGTCAGGATATACTTGTCGTTGGCGGCGATGACGTCGGCCCCGACCACGAAGTCGCCCTTGCCCAGCTTGATGGCGGTCACGCCGCGGGCGCCGCGCCCCATGGGCCGGACGTTCTTCTCATTGAACTTCAGCGCCTTGCCCAGGTAGGTGCCCAGGATCACGTCGTTTCCGCCCAGGGTGATCACCGCCTCCAGGAGGCGGTCGTCTTCGGGCACTTCGGCGGCGATGATGCCGTTGTTGCGCGGATGGGAAAATTCGGCCAGCGAGGTCTTCTTCACGTAGCCCTGCTTGGAGAACAGCATGACGTAATGGTCCTCGGGGAACTCCTTGACGTTGATGACCGAGCAGACGCGCTCCTCGGGGCCGATGCCGATCAGGCGGTTGATGGGCTTGCCGCGGCCGGCGCTGTCACCCTCGGGGATGTCGTAGACCTTGATCCAGAACATGCGCCCCATCTCGGTGAAGGCCAGGATATAGGCGTGGGCCGAGGCGACGAACACCCGCGAGATGACGTCCTCCTCCTTCAACCCGGCCCCCTTCTTGCCCATGGTGCCGCGGTTCATGCTGCGGTAGGAGCTGAGGGTTGTGCGCTTGATATAGCCGTTGCGCGTGTAGGAGATGACGAAATCCTCGTCCTTGATCATGTCCTCGATCTTGAACTCGGACAACTGCTTCTCAACGATCACGGTGCGGCGCTTGTCGGCGAACTGCTCCTTGACCTTGCGCAATTCCTCCTTGATCACGTTCAGCATCAGGCGCTCGCTGGCCAGCAGCTCCTTTAGGTAGTTGATCAGTTTGATCAGGTCGATGTATTCGTTCTCCAGCTTCTCGATCTCCAGCCCGGTCAGCCGGTAGAGCTGCATGTCGAGGATGGCGTCGGCCTGGACCGCGGTCAGCTTGATCTTTTCCACCAGCCCGGCCTTGGCCTCGGGGCGGTTCTTCGAGCCGCGGATGATCTTGATCACCAGGTCGAGCTTGCCCAGGGCGATCTTGAGGCCCTCGATGATATGGGCCCTTTTTTCGGCCTTGTCCAGCTCGAAGAGCGAACGGCGGCGGATGATCTCCTTGCGATGGCCGAGGAAATAATTGAAGTATTCGATGAGGTTGAACTGCAGGGGCTGCTGGTTGACAATGGCCAGCAGGATGATGGAATAGCTCGTCTGCAGCTGGGTGTGCTTGAACAGCGTGTTCAGAATGACTTCCGGGATCTCGTCCTTCTTGATCTCGATGACGATGCGCATCCCGTCGCGGTCCGACTCGTCGCGCAGGTCGGAGATGCCTTCCAGCCGCTTGCTCTTCACCAGTTCGGCGATATTCTCCAGTATCTTGGACTTGTTGGTCTGGTAGGGGATCTCGGTGACCACGATCTTCTGCCGCCCCTTGCTGTCGGACTCGACAACGGCCTTGGCGCGCACCACGAAGCTGCCCTTGCCGGTCTCGTAGGCCGACTGGATCATGTTTTGGCCGAAGATGAAGCCGCCGGTGGGGAAATCGGGCCCGGGCATGATCTGCATCAGCTCGCTGATGCTGGCGTCGCGATTGTCGACGAAATGGGTGAAGGCGTCGACCAGCTCGGCGAGATTGTGGGGCGGGATGGATGTGGCCATGCCCACGGCGATGCCCGAGGTGCCGTTGAGCAGCAGCATGGGCAGCAGGGAGGGCAGGATCTCCGGCTCGGTCAGCGAACCGTCATAGTTGGGAACAAAATCGACCGTTCCCTTCTCCAGGTCGCCGAGCATCTCGTTGGTGATCTTCTGCAGCCGGGCCTCGGTGTAGCGCATGGCCGCGGGCGGATCGCCGTCGATGGAGCCGAAGTTTCCCTGGCCGTCGACCAGGGGATAGCGCAGGGAGAAGTCCTGGGCCATGCGCACGACGGTATCGTAGATGGCGGCGTCGCCGTGCGGATGGTACTTGCCCATCACGTCGCCGACGATGCGCGCCGACTTCTTGTAGGGCTGGTTGTAATGCGAGCCGGTCTGGTGCATGGAGAAGAGGCAGCGGCGATGGACCGGCTTCAAGCCGTCACGGATGTCGGGAATGGCACGGCCGATGATGACGCTCATCGAGTAGTCGAGATACGAGGTTTTCATCTCGTTTTCGATCGCGACTTCCTCGATGGACGTTCTGGGTTCTTTTTCCTTGGTTTTTTCGTCCATGGCTGGTTCCTTTAAATATCGAGATTCCGCACGTTCAGGGCATTCATGAGTATGAAGTCCTTGCGCTTGGCCGCATCGTTGCCCATCAGGGTGTCGAAAATTTCCTCGCATTCATGGAAATCATTGATGCCGACCCGCAGCAGCGTGCGGTGCTCCGGATCCATTGTCGTCTCCCACAGCTGATCGGGGTTCATTTCGCCGAGACCTTTGTAGCGCTGAATGGTCAGCCCTTTTTGCAGCCGCTCGAACAGGAACGTCACCAGCTCCTTGCGGTTGTCCTGCACGAAATTTTCCTTGCCGATCTCGATGAAATAGGGGGCGGACGGCAGCTCGTCCAGCTTCCCGTACAGCTCCTTGATGTCGGAGAATTCCGGCCCGGTGAGAAAGTCGTGGTCGATGATCTTGTGCATGTTTACACCGTTCAACTCGAACTCGAGATCCAGTGTATACGCCCCGAATTCCTTGTCGAACTTGATCTCCACGTTCTTGCACAGGGAGTCCTTCTCCAGCTGCTGGGCGATGGCCTTGGCCTTGGCCTTGTCCTGGAAGTCGCTCTCGCTGTCGATGGTCCTGACCAGCTTCTTGGTCAGGGGGCGCGACATGCCGTGCTTTTCCAGGTTGTTCATCAGCAGATTCTTCTTGTGCACCAGCTTGATGAATTTGAGCAGCTTCTGCCCTTTCAGGATCTCGCTGCGGAAATCCTTGTTATAGAAGACGACCTCGTCGCCGATCTTGGCGAACAGGTAGCTCTCCAACTCTTTTTCGTTCTTCAAGTAAACCTTGGCCTGTCCTTTCTTGATCAGGTACAACGGCGGCTGAGCCAGGTACAGGTAGCCCTTTTCGATCAGCGACTGCATCTGGCGGAAAAAGAAGGTCATGATCAGGGTACGGATGTGCGAGCCGTCAACATCGGCGTCGGTCATGACCACGATCTTGTGGTAGCGCAGCTTATCGATGTCGTACATTTCCTTGCCGATGCCCACGCCCAGGACGGCGATCATCTTCTTGATCTCCTCATTTTCAAGCATCTTGGAGGCCGACGCTTTTTCCACGTTGAGGATCTTGCCCCGCAGCGGCAGGATGGCCTGGAAGCGGCGGTCTCGGCCCTGCTTGGCGGAGCCTCCGGCCGAGTCGCCCTCGACGATGTACAGCTCGCTGTCCTCGGGGTTCTTGGACTGGCAGTCAGCCAGCTTGCCGGGCAGGGTAGTGCTCTCCAGCAGGTTGGTTTTCCGCACCAGGTCCTTGGCCTTCTTGGAGGCCTCGCGGGCCTTGGCCGCCAACAGGACCTTGTTGATGATCGCCCGGGCGACATTGAGGTTCTGTTCAAAATAATCGCCCAGCTTCTGGTTGACAAAGGACTCCACGATGCCCTTGACGTCGGAGTTGCCGAGCTTGGCCTTGGTCTGCCCCTCGAACTGCGGGTCCTTGATGCGGATGGAGACCACGGCCGTCAGCCCCTCGCGGACGTCGTCGCCGGAGAACACGTCCTTGAAGTCCTTCAACAGGTTGTTGGCCTGGGCGACGTTGTTGATCGTGCGCGTGATCCCCGACTTGAAGCCGGTGAGGTGGGTGCCGCCCTCGACGGTATTGATGTTGTTGACGAACGAGAAGAGGGTCTCGTTGTACGACTCCACGTATTGGAAGGCGATCTCGATCTCGATGTCGTCTTTCTTGACGGCGAGGAAGATCGGCGTGTTGTGCACGCGCTCCTTGGAGCCCACCAGGTACTTCACGTACTCGACGATGCCGCCCTTGTAGTAGAAAACCTCCTTCTTGTCGACGCGCTCGTCGTTCAGCACGATCGTCAGCCCCTGGTTAAGGAAGGCCAGCTCCTTCAGCCGCCGGGCCAGGACGCCGTAGTTGAATTCGATCGTCTCGAAGATCTCCTCGTCGGGCCAGAAAGTGACCTTGGTGCCGCGCTTGGCCGATTTTCCCGCCTGCTTCAGCGCCGAGACCGGCTTGCCGCAGGAATAACGCTGGACATACACGTTGCCGCCGCGCTTGATCTCCAGCTCCAGCTTGGAGGAGAGGGCGTTGACCACCGAGACGCCGACGCCGTGCAGGCCGCCCGACATCTTGTAGCTGTTCTTGTCGAACTTGCCGCCGGCATGCAGCGTGGTCATGACCACCTCAGCCGCCGTTTTTCCTTCCTCCTTGTGCATGTCGACCGGAATGCCGCGGCCGTTGTCGCTCACGGTGACCGAGTTGTCGAAGTGGACCGTCACCTCGATCTTGTCGCAGAAGCCGCCCATGGCCTCGTCGATCGAGTTGTCCACGACCTCGTACACCAGGTGATGAAGCCCGGACGTGCCGGTGCTGCCGATGTACATGGCCGGGCGCACGCGCACGGCCTCGAGGCCTTCGAGAACTTTTATGTTTTCCGCCGTGTAGGATTTGTCTTCGAAACTGGCGTTGGTCTTGTCCACGATTACGTCTCCTTTTTAAGTTCGCGCAGGTTCGCGAAGCGCTCGTTGCGGGCGACCGACGTGGCGATGACCTGCATGGCCGGGAAGTGGCTTAACACGTACTCCAGGTTGGTCTCGTCCATGGCCGCATCGTAGTCGTCCATCAAAAAAACAGGGTATTCGCTCCGGCCCTGGCGGAAAAGCTCGATGAAGGCCATATAGAGCATGACCAGGAATTTTTTCTTTTCGCCCGAAGAGAACAGTTGCAGTTTTTTCCCATCGACCGTGATCTCGAAGCGATCGCGCTGCGGGCCGATCAGGGAGCGCCGGCTGCGGAGCTCGGAGCTCTTCACGCGCTCGAGGTCTCCCAGCAGCGCCGCGGCGGAAACCGGGCCGGGCGTGAGCAAGGCGGGTTCGTAATTCATCCTGAGAGCGCCCCCGAATATGTCATTGATCGCCGCATTCAAGCGCTCCGTGAAGGCCATTCTTTTTTCGATGATCTTGCTTCCCGTTTCGGCCAACAGCGTGTTCCAGCTGTTCAGCTCTGAATTATGGATCGTTCTTGCCAAATTCTTCAGCAGGTAATTCTTCTGTTTTAAAGTGGTATTATAGCGCAAAACGTCATGCAAGTAAAGGGCGGTCAGGCCATAGATGAAGCGATCGACCAGCCTGCGCAGATGGGTGACGCCGTCGATGGTCTGGCTGTAAAGAAAGTGGGAAAAGAACAACGGATAGAGATAGCGGCTCACCTGCGCCAGCGGCGAGCTCGCTTCGTTCAGCTTCAGGGAAAATCCCCTGTCCAGGCAGGCCGTAACCTTGTTTTCTCCTGAGTTATTGAGCACCTCGGCACTAAGAAAAAAACCGCTGGCGTTGAAATTGACCAGCTCGCGGCGACCGACCGGCAGGAAGGATTTTCCGAAACCGAGAAGGAAAAGCGCCTCGATGATGGACGTTTTACCGCTGCCGTTGGCGCCGAAGATCAGGTTTTTATCCGGGTCGAAAGCGATGGCAAAACCATTCAAGTTCCGGAAACCGTTAATTTCTAACTTTTTTACTACCAAGCCAAGATCAGATGTTCAATGGCATCACAATGTAGATGAAATGAGCGCCGCTGCCGTCCAGCGGCTTGAACAGGAAAGAGCTCTCGCTGTCGTTCAGGCCGATGCCGATCTTCTCGGACTCGATATGGGTCAGGAAATCGAGGATGAAATTGCCATTGAAACCAACGCTGACGGCCTTGCCACTGTATTCCACGGCGATCTCGTCGTAGCCCTCCCCCTTTTCCGGGGTGGTGCGCTCCAGGACCAGCTTGTTCTTGGAGAATTTGAACAGCACGCCGTTGTTGCGCGTTTTAAAAATCAGGATGCGGCGCAGCGTTTGCAGCAGTTCCTCGCTTTTTACGACCGCCGTCTGTTCCGTTTTTTCCGGGATGACCGTTTTGTAATTGGGAAATTTCTGGTCGACGATGCGCGAACACAGGACACGGTTCTTGTGCTTGAAAAAAAGGTTGTTGTTGTCGAAAGCGAATTCGATCTCTCCCGAGTTGCCGATCTTCAGGACCTCGAGCAGGGTCTTGCGGGACAAGATGTATTCCATGGGTTCGCTTACCGCGGTGTCGGCGTTGAAAAAGGAATATGCCAGGCGATGACCGTCCGTGGCGGCCATTTCCAGCTTGTTTTTCGCGATGGTGATCAGGGCGCCGCCGAGGTTGAATTTCAGCTCCGGGGAGATTACGTAATAGCAGTTGTTGATCATGGCCTGGAAATCTGTTAGCGAAAGGGGGACGGAGTTCTCCATATCATTGGTCGGCAGCTCGGGGTAATCGGAAGACTGCAGTCCCAGCATTTTGTACTTGCACGTTTTTTTCTCGTTGGTGATCATTACCTGCAGGTCGTTATCCTCGGAGATCTCGATGATGCCGTCCGGCATCTTGGAAACCAGGTCGTATAAATCCTTGCCGTTGACGGTGAAGGAACCGGGATTCTTGATCTCCACCTGCAGGTTCGTGACCAGGCCGATCTCCAGGTCGGTGGCCACCAGTTCCAGGACGCCTCCCTCCAACGCCGTGAGCTTGATGTTCTGCAGGATCTCCATAATGGCTTTTTTTTCAAAAATGCCCTGGAACAGACGCAATTCATTTTCCAGCTTTGCCTTTTCCACAAAAATTTTCATTTGCAACCTGCCTTAGTATTTTCTATGAAATATCATCATAATCAAAATAAATAAAACATGCAACCTGAAAAAGTGGATATCGGCCATTTCCCTTCTGGGCACTGGTTTCCCATCCGCGCGCGGCGTGTTGAAAAATAGCGCGGGCTGTGGGAAACATCAGTCGGTGAAAAATTCAACATAGGAATTCACTCTTCTGGAAAAGTCCGTATCCGCCTGCAGCATTTTTTCAATCTTGTTGATGGAATGCAGCACAGTGGTGTGATGCTTGCCGCCGAATGCCGCCCCGATCTCGACCAGAGGACAGTGCGTCAATTTCTTGGCCAGGTACATGGCGACCTGCCGGGGCAGGGCGACCTTCGGGGAATTATTCTTTGCCTTCAGCTCCTCGATGCGTATATCGAATTTTTCCGAAACGAACTCCTGGATGGTGTCAATGGTGATGGCTTTTTTTTCGATATTAATGTACGGGCGCAGCGCTTCCTTGGCGAACGGCAGGGTGATGGTGTCCGACTGCAGGTCGGCGTGCTTCAGGTCGGCATAGCCCAGCAGCCGGTTCAAAGCCCCTTCCAGTTTGCGGATATTGTCCTTGATGGCATTGGCCAGGAATTCAATCACTTCGTTGGGGATGGAAAAGTCGTTGTGATAGATGTTTTTCCTCTCGGCGATCTTTTTTTGCAGGATGGCGATGCGCGCCTCCAGATCGTAAGGGAAAATGTCGACGATGGCTCCCATTTCAAAGCGGGACTTGATGCGTTTTTCCAGGTCGGGAATATTGTCCGGATGCTTGTCGGCGCAGATGACGATCTGCTTTTCCTGCTGGATCAGGTTGTTGAAAATGTAATAAAACTGTTCGCTGGTGCCGCCCCACTTGGTGATATATTGGATATCATCGATCAGCAGCACGTCGACCGACGTGTATTTTTTAATGAAATCTGAGCGCTTGCTCAGCCGCGTGTATTCCACGTACTCGTTCATGAAATCGCTGGTGGTCAGGTAGACGACGCTGACTTTATCGTCGTTCTCAATGATGCGATTGCCGATGGCCTGCATCAGGTGGGTTTTTCCCAGGCCGACATCACTGTAAATGTAAAGGGGGTTGTAGGACTTGCCGGGGAACTCGGCCACGCTGTGGGCGAAGGAATAGGCGATGCGGTTGGAATCGCTCTGCACCAGCGATTCGAAAGTGTATTTTTTCTGCAGGCGGGAATCATGGTTCGCGTTCTTGCGGGCAGCTTCCGCCGTCGCCCCTGATTCCGGAGCATTCTCCTCTTCATCGAGGGGAACGATCTTGGTGATGAAACTGAAATTATTCTTGGTGTAATGGTTGATATCCTCGAGGAGGTTCTGCTTGACCCACTGCAGATTCTTTTTGTCAGGCGCGCCGAGGAAAAGGGTGTTTTCCAGGGTGCCGATATATTTCAGGGGGTCGATCCATTTTTTGATCGTGGGCTCGTCCAGAACGCTTTTCAGGTAGTTTTTCAACTTTTGCAGATTGTCCATCGCTTTCACCATTTTCCACAAAAATTTTAACAAATGTGGAAAAAAAACTCATTTCCATCTCGCCGCTTCCTGTTTACCGCGTCATCTTAGAAGAAAAGCCCAAGCCTGTCAAGCCTTGACAAAAAAAATAATATTGAGTATATGGCAGTAATGAATGAAAAAAACATGCTGGCTGCCACGCAGCGAAAACTGAAGGAATTGCAGGTCGAGTTCATCGACCTGAAGACGCTTGACCTGAAGGGGAAGCTTCATTCCCTCCTGCTCCCGTCCGTCATGCTGGACGAAAAACTGATCCGGGGCGGTGTGGGTTTCGATGCCTCCTCGTACGGTTTCGCCAAACCAGAGAAAAGCGACATGGTCATGATCCCCGACCTGGAGACCATGATCATCGATCCTTTCCGTGCCAGGAAAACAGCGGCCTTCATGGCGGCCATCCATTTGACCGACCGCGCCCGCACCCGCTTTTCCGAAGATCCGCGCTTCGTGGCGGCCAAGGCCGAAGAGGCCCTGGCCAAGTCCAAGATCGGCTCCAAGGCCCTGTTCGGCCCGGAATTCGAATTTTTTATCTTCAAGAAGGCCGAATTCGGGGTCCGGGACGACGCGAGTTACTATTTTCTCGAGAAGGACAGCGAGTCCCATGGCAACCAGTACCATGCCGGTTCGCCCGAGGACGAGCATGTCGACTTCAAGAACGAGGCCGTGGCCATCCTGCAGCAACTGGGCATCGACATCAAGTACCACCACCACGAGGTTGCCGTCAACCAGCACGAGATCGAGACCAGGTTCAACCCCCTGCTCAAAACAGCCGACCAGGCAGTGATCATCAAGTATGTCCTGTTCAACCTGGCCAAGAAACACGGCCTCTTTGTGACCTTCATGCCCAAGCCCTTTTTCGGCAGGGCCGGCAATGGCTGGCACGTGCACCAATTCATCCTGAACCGCGAGGTTAATATTTTCCTTAAAAGGGGGAATTATGCCAACTTTTCCGATACTGGGCTGCATTATCTGTCGGGCTTGTTGTTCCATTCGGGTTCCCTGAGCGCCCTCTCCAACCCGTCCACAAACTCCTATAAAAGGCTGGTCCGGGGCTTCGAAGCGCCGGTTTCGGCGATCTTTGCCACCTCCAACCGTAATGCGGCCATCCGTATCCCGGCATACGTGTCCGAGAACGAAACACGTCTCGAGTACCGGCCGGGAGACGCCGCCGCGAATCCCTACCTTTTCCTGTCCGCCATGCTGCTGTCGGGGATCGACGGGGTGTTCAAGAACCTTTCCCCGGAAAAATACAATTTCGGCCCTTTCGACGGCGCCATTCCCGATGCCAAGGTGTTCAAGGATAAGATCAAGCTGCTGCCGGCCGACCTGGCCGAAGCGCTGGATTGCCTGGAACGGGACAATGAGTACTTGAAATACAATAACGTGTTCGACGACGCGCTCATCCAGCAGTGGCTGAAGATCAAGCGCGCCGAGATCGCCGAGATCGCCGGTATCCCGCACCCGAAAGAATTCGAAATGTATTTCAACTTCTGACCTTGTTCAAGACGATCGTTAACAAAGTGCTGGCCGTGGCGGCCATCGTGCTGGTATTCTTCGCCCCTTTCCTGCTGCTGGTCGATTTTGCCAAGTTCGTCCCCGTGGTGCTCACCGTCTGGCTGCTCTCCGCCGTGTATTTTGTTTTTGTCAAAAGCCGCCGTTGACCCGGGGCGCCGGTTCATGTTTCACGTGAAACATTTCCCGGCGGTCTTTCGGCTGTGCCGCGTGCCGCAGGCCGCCTTTCCGAGGTGAAGCGCCATGGCCATCGCCGATTTCGTTGATTTTCTCCTGGCTTACAATCAAAAGGTCAACCTGGTCTCGCGGCGCTCGACCCGCGACTCGCTGGGCGCCCTGATTGCGGAAACCCTGCTGCTGAAAAACCTCGTTTCCGCGCCGTTGCTGATCGACGCCGGCAGCGGCGGCGGGCTGCTGGGCATTCCCCTGGCCATTTCCCTGCCCGGAAAAAATTTCATACTGGTCGAGACAATCCACAAGAAGGTCGTTTTTTTAAATGAAGCCCGGCGCCACCTGGGATTGGACAATGTCTCGGTTTGGGAGGGGGCGGTGCAGGAATTCATGCATGGCCACGGCCGTGGCGACAGCGCGCTGGCCGCCAGGGGCTTCCCGGCCATCGAGGCGCTGGCTGAATTCGTCTACCGGCGCAAGGTGCGGGAGCTGCTGCTCATCTCCTCGCTCGACAAAATCAAGAAAATTCAGAATCCGGTGGCAAATGTCCGCCAAACCCGCTATAATATCCCCTCAAGGGACAACCTGGTCGTATTCAAACTGGAGAATGTTTCACGTGAAACGCGAAAACCATGAGTGAAATTATTGCTGTTGCCAACCAGAAAGGGGGAGTGGGCAAGACCACGACCGCCATCAACCTGTCAGCGGCGCTGGCCATCGCCGAAAAAAATGTCTTGCTCATCGATCTCGACCCCCAAGCCAATGCCACCACCGGACTGGGCCTGGACAAGAACGCACTGAAGAAGGACATCTATTCCGTTCTGGCCGGAGAAGCCGGCATCCGTGATGCCATTATCGGCACCGAGTTGAAATACCTGAGCCTGATCCCCTCGATGCGCAACCTGGCCCGTTTTGAAATGGAGGCGGTCTCCGATGACAGCAACCACCTCTACCTGAAGAACGCCCTGCTCGAGCTGGGTGAAGAGTATGAATACATCGTGATGGACCTGCCTCCCTCCCTGGGCCTGCTGACCATCAATGCCTTGACCGCGGCGCATAACGTGCTGATCCCGATCCAGGCCGAATATTATGCCCTGGAGGGATTGTCCGACCTGATGAACACCATCAGCCGCATCAAGGAGAACTTCAACCCCGTCCTGGAGATCAAGGGCGTGTTGTTGACCATGTACGACGAGCGCACCAACCTGTCGCGGCAGATCGAGGACGAGTTGCGCAAGTATTTCAAGTCCAAGGTGTATGACACCGTGATCGTGCGCAATATCCGGCTGTCCGAGGCGCCGAGCTTCGGCAAGCCCATCCAGCTTTATGACATCAAATCGGCGGGAGCCCGCGCCTATATGTCCCTGGCCAAGGAGATGACGGGAAAATGAAACGCAAAGTACTAGGCAAGGGGATCGCGGCGATCATTGCCAACGAACCGCTTGGAAAACACAAGCTAATCGACCTTGACGTGGACAGCATCCACCCCAATCCCTTCCAGCCGCGCAAAACGTTCCAGAAGAACGCCCTGCAGCAGCTGGCCGATTCCATGAAGGAAGACGGCATTATCCAGCCGGTCGTGGTCTACAAGCGCGATGGCAAATATTTCCTGGTCGTCGGCGAAAGAAGATGGCGCGCAGCCCAGCTGCTGCGCTGGGAAAAGATCCCGGCCGTGGTCAGGGATTTTTCCGACAACGACGTCATGGCCAAGGCGCTGGTCGAGAATATCCAGCGCGAGGACCTCAATGCCATCGAGATCGCCGAAGGCATCGAGGCCCTGATCGCCCAAAGCGGAGAAGGCCAGCAGGAAACCGCGGAAAAGCTGGGCATGAACCGGGCGACGCTGGCCAATTTTCTCCGTTTGTTGAAATTGCCGGCTCCGGTCAAGGAGGCCATCATCCAGGGCAAACTCGACCAGGGGCATGCCCGTGCCCTGCTGGCCTTGAAAAATGATGGGGAAATCTTGTCTGCCGCCGCCCAGGTCATGCGCAAGGGGCTGTCGGTGCGGCAGGCGGAAATGCTGGTCAAGAAATACGAGGCGGGCGGCAGGAAAAGCAAGCCCGGCCTCGACCCCGACATCGTCAAGATGGAGAACCGCCTGACTCACAGCCTGGCGGCCAAGGTGAAGCTGGTCTATGCCCAGAGCGGCAAGGGCAAGGTGGAGATCTTCTTCAATTCACTGGAAGAATTCGACAGGCTTTTTGCCATATTGTGCAAGGAGAAGTAACATGAACAAAATTGAGACCCCGCTGAAGATCAGCGGCTTTATCGATCGCGACAGCGAGATCATCGGCGACATCAAGTTCAAGGAGAACTTCCGCATCGATGGTGTCTTCAAGGGCAAGATCCTCTCCGGCAACGGCCTGATCATCGGAGAGACCGGAGAGATCGAGGCTGACATCGACGTGGTCAGCATCGCCATCAACGGCCGGGTCAAGGGTTCGATCAAGGCCAAGGAGCGCATCGAGATCTTTTCCAAGGGGCGGGTCATTGGCTCGGTCGCCTCGCCCAAGCTCATCATTGAGGACGGCGCATTCTTCCAGGGATCCTGCCAGATGGAGATGAAGGCCCTGGACAGCAAGACGCGGGATAGCGAGGCCAAGATCGTGAAATGAGGGTCGCGGCCGTCATCCCGTCCCGCTACGGCTCCAGCCGCTTTCCCGGCAAGCCCCTGGCCCGCATCGCCGGCCGCAGCATGATCGAACGGGTCTACCGCCAGGCCTCCGGATCGGATTGCTTCGCCGACATCATTGTGGCCACCGACGACGTGCGCATCCGCGACGAGGTGACCGGGTTCGGTGGGAAAGCCGAAATGACCGATAGTGCTATAAAAACAGGAACCGAGCGGGTATGGTCCGTGGTGGAAAAAAAGGATTTCGACGCCGTGGTCAATATCCAGGGCGATGAGCCGCTGGTCCCCGAAAAACTGCTCCGCGACGTGTGCCGGGCGCTGGCAGCGGAGGCCATTGTCAGCGCGGCCCGCCACAGCGATTCTTACGATGATTTTCACTCGCGGCACGTGGTCAAGGTGGTCTGTGACCGCCATGATCGCGCCCTCTTTTTCTCCCGTGCCCCCATTCCCTTCGCAGAAGAAAATCGCTTTAACGGCTTCCTGCAGCACATCGGCATCTATGGCTATACCAAGGAGATGCTGCAGTTATTCGTGGCCAGCGGTGCCGTGGAGCTGGAAGAGAGGGAGAACCTTGAGCAATTGCGCTTCCTGTTCCTGGGCCGGCCGATCCGCATCGTCCGCACCGATTTCGTCTCTCATGGCGTGGATATCCCCGAGGATATCGCCAGGATCGAAAAACTACTGAGGAGTTAACATGGCCAAGACCAGGTATATTTTCATCACCGGTGGCGTTCTCTCGTCCCTGGGCAAGGGGATCGCGGCAGCCTCTATCGGCAACCTGCTGGAATCCTACGGCTACAAGATCGCCATGCTCAAGCTGGACCCTTACCTGAACGTCGATCCCGGCACCATGAGCCCGTTCCAGCACGGCGAGGTCTTCGTTACCGAGGATGGTGCGGAGACCGATCTTGATCTCGGCCATTATGAGCGATTCACTTCGACGCTGACGTCGCAGAAAAGCAACTGGACCGCCGGACGCATCTACGAGAAAGTGATCCAGAAAGAACGCCGTGGGGATTTCCTGGGCAAGACGGTCCAGGTGATCCCGCATGTTACCGACGAGATCAAGGCGGCGGTCTTCGAGGCGGGCAAGGGCGCGGATGTCGTGCTGGTCGAGATCGGCGGTACCGTCGGCGACATCGAAAGCCTGCCGTTCCTGGAAGCCATCCGCCAGGTCGGGCTGGAGCTGGAAGATGAACAGGTGCTGTACGTGCACCTGACCCTGGTCCCGTTCATCAAGACCGCCGGCGAGCTCAAGACCAAGCCCACGCAGCACAGCGTCAAGGCCCTGCAGGAGATCGGCATCCAGCCCGATATCCTGCTGTGCCGCGCCGAAACCCCGATCCCCACGGACATCAAGAAAAAGATCGCCCTTTTCGCCAACCTGAGGGAAGACGCGGTCGGAAGCGCCGTTGACGTCAACACGATCTACGAGGTCCCGCTGATTTACAGGAAAGAGGGATTGGATGCCACTATCCTGAAGAAGTTGAAGCTTAAAGGGGGGCGCAACAGCCTTGGGGAATGGGAAAAGTGGGTCAAGCGCATCAAGGGGCTCTCCCGCGAGGTGACAATCGCCATCGTCGGCAAGTACGTCAGCCATTCCGATGCCTACAAGAGCCTTTTCGAGGCCCTGTTCCATGCCGGGGCGGCGAACCATGTCCGGGTCAAGCTGGAAAAGATCGATTCCGACAGCCTGGTCCAGGAGGATCCCGGGAAGATATTCCGTTCCGTCCACGGCATCCTGGTTCCCGGCGGCTTCGGCATCCGGGGTATCGAGGGCATGATCCGGGCGGTCGAATACGCCCGGACGCACGGCATACCGTATTTCGGCATCTGCCTGGGCATGCAGATGGCCACGATCGAATTCACCCGCAATGTCCTTGGCCTGGCCGATGCCAATTCCTCGGAGTTCGACGCCCGCACCCCGCACAAAGTGTTCCTCAAGCTGCGGGAACTGATGAACGTGGAGGACATGGGCCACAACATGAGGCTCGGCGCGTATTCCTGCATCCTCAAGAAAAAGTCGCTGGCCTACAGGATCTACCAGCAGGAAAAGATCTCGGAACGCCACCGCCACCGCTATGAATTCAATCCCGAGTTCGAGTACATGCTGGAGAACAAGGGCATGCGCATCAGCGGCAAGAACCCCGAGCGCAACCTGGTGGAGATCGTCGAACTATCCAGCCACCCCTGGTTCCTCGGCTGCCAATTCCACCCGGAATTCAAATCCCGGCCCCTGCGGCCGCACCCCCTGTTCGTATCCTTTATCGAGCACGCGAAGCGCACCCGGACCAAACCCTGAAACGCCTCCGGGAAGGGCGCTCAGGGTATTTTCACGAACTCGTGATAAACGCTTTTCACCATGGCGGTGACGTTGATCACCAGCGCTTCCCTGGGCCCCATGATGGTCGGGGAGATATATTCCTCAGCCAGCAGCCTCTCGGCGATCCGGCCGAAATCTTGGCCATGGGCCAGCCGGGCGATGATGTTTTCCTTTAACCGTTGCGTCTCAGCGAGCGACGTGCTGAGGAATTCCCGAACCCGGTCTTTGCCCTTGACGGCCGTGTTGTGCGCCAGGGCCAGGACCTCGGCCTCGAGGGTCAAGAGTTTTTCCAGTGAACGTTCATACTGGGAATAGCTGGAGAGGAAGAGGGGCTTGATCTTGCCGTTCCTCTCCATCACGCCGGCGGCATCGCCGGGGAACAGGATGTTCTCGGGCTGCAGCCGAAAAGAAATGGAACAGCGCGTGTGCCCGGGTGTCTCGTACACCTCGAAAAACTGGCCGGCGGGCAAGGGGATGAGATCATGTTCGCCGACGGCGCGGATAGCGCGCGGCTTGGTGAAGGCCGAACCCGAGCGGTCGTTCATGAGCTGCTTGAATTTCTGGTTCAGGTCGTCGATGAAGGCGACCGCCTTGTCGTTTTCTAGGACCTCCTTGGTTCGCCGCGAGGCGACGATCTCGAAGCCGTATTTATCCTGCAGATAGGAGCAGGCCCCGGTGTGGTCGTAATGGGAATGGGTGAGCAAGACCATGGCGATCCCTTCATCCCCCAGCAGTGACGCCAGTTTTGTTTCGATCTCGCCGGCCTTGGCCAGGATGGCGCAATCCACCAGGACGTTGCGTTCGCCGCGGATCACGTAAATCGGGAACATGGCGTCGCGCAGGACGTTGACGTTGGCCCGCAGAATGGAGAAGGGTTCGCTTTTCACCAGCGCTCCCAGCGGTAAAGCTCCTGAACCGGCTTGCGTTCCCGCGGGTCAGGGACGCGGGTGGGGTGGCCGAGGCTCATCAATTCCACGATGCGTACCGGTGCGGGCACACCCAGGACGGCCCTGGCCTTGGCCTCGTCGAAGGAACCGATCCAGCAGGTGCCCAGGCCCTCGCGCACCGCTTGCAGGGCGATGTGCTCGAGAACGATCGCCAGGTCGATCAGGTAGGCCGGGTGTCCGCAGCGCATGACGTATTCCGGGTTCAGGGCGCAGGCGGCCAGGATAAGCGGCGCCTCCTTGAGGAACGCCTGGCGGGGAGAAGCTTCGTCGATCAAGCGCTCCTTCAGCAACGGCTCGCTGACGATCAGGATGCGCCAATCTTGCTGGTTGCGTGCCGTAGGGGCCAGGCGCCCCGCTTCGAGGATGCGCGCCAGCTTTTCCTTTTCAACGGGCCGGGGCGCGTATTCGCGTATCGAGCGCCGGGCGGCGATCTCCTCAATGACCGTCATAGCGCGGTTGCGCCCCCGATCACCAGGGAAACGGACTCAGTGCTGGCCGTGGCTTCGGGATCGACCAGAAAATTCCCGAGCCAGCGGTTGAAGCGCACTTCGGCGAACAGGCGCCATTGACCAAGAGGCAGCTCATATCCCAGCAAAATGTTGAAGGCAAGCACAAATTTCTTTGTATTATCGGAAATATCGAGTGTTTCCTCAAGCTCGGGGATCTCCAGGTGGTGCGACAGGATGAATACGAATTCCGGCCCCAGGGCCGCATAGGGAGACGCCCCTGGGTTCAACTTGTATTTGAAAAGGAGCGGGATGCCTAGCGAGGCGTTGCGGTATATGCCGGCGATCGAGCTGCCGGGGGCAAAAGCGAGCTCGCTCCTGGCTCCCTTTTCTCCATAAACGACATCGGCCTCCAGCACCATTTTCGGGTTGATCTCGAAGTCATAGCCCAAACCGAGGGTCAGCCCCGATTTTTGCTTTAGGTTCAAGGATGTGACGTCGTCGGAGAACAGGTACTTGCTGGAGTTCATCCCCAACAGGAGCTTGATCTCCGCGGCCGGGGCCGCTGCTACCAGCAGCAACAATAAAACGGCAGTGGTTATCCAGTGTTTCATGGCCATGAAATTACCACATTCAAGGCCGTATTTCAACCGGCCGCCTGTCCCGGCGGACCGGGGCTATGGCCGGAATCCCATGACGGTCGCATCACAGTTGACAACGCTGTGCACTTCTAGTAAGATAAAAATCGAGGCTTGGTTCAAGGGAAGAGGGTTCATCCCCACAGCCCCCGCTGCCGTGACCGGACCTGTTGTTCAGGAAGCATCTTTGAAAGTCTCAGCCACTGCCCCGTCGGGCGGGAAGGCTTTTTAAAGATTCCGGGAGTCGGAAGACCTATCAAGCATCAGCATAATTCCAATCATCTGCGGAGGGCAGATCAAGGAGAAAAATGAAACGCTCGCTTCTCAAGGCCCGGGCCGGGCAACACCGGCTGTTTGCAATTTTTTTGACTTGCCTGTTTTTCCTGCCGCAGTTCGCGGCGGGCAGGGAGGACAAGCCTGATGTCGAAGAAAAGATCGAGGTCCTCGGCAAGGTACCGCTGGTCCGCGCCCTGCAAAGCGTCTCGATCCTGAATTATGAGCACATCGAGGCCATGGGCGCGACTGGATTGAAAGGGCTGCTGAACCAATGCCCGGGGCTGCTGGTGCTCAATGCCGGGAACCCTGGCCAGTTTTCCTATGGCTTCGCCCGCGGCGCCTCGGTCAACCAGATGCTGTACCTGGTGGACGGCGTTAAGCTGCATGACCCCTCATCGTCGCTGGCTGGAAATTTTTCATTCCTGTCCCCGCAGCTCATCGAAAAAATCGAGGTCGTTCGCGGTCCCTTGAGCAGCCTCTACGGATCGAGCGCCATGGGCGGGGTGGTTAACGTCATCACCCGTAAAAAAGAAGGAGTGCAGTTCTCCCTCGCCGGCGGCAGCCACGGCACGCTGGAAAGCAGCATCCATTTCGGGAAGCGCCTGGGGGCGTTTCACCTGTTCCTGAACAGCGACCTGCTGGATTACGACGAGCGCCTGGAAAACGACCGCTGCGAACGCAGGAGTTTTTCCTTCCATTCCGGCTATGAAAAAAACGACTTTTCTCTGGGCCTCTCTTTTTTGGGCACCCTGGTGGACGCCGGCATACCCTGGAATCTGGGGGCCGCGACAACCCGGCGCGGTTACGCCCAGGAGAATTTCATCGTTTCCCTGCCCATGAACATGCGCGTCGGCCGCCAGGGCCGGCTGGACGCCACCGCTTCGCTGCACTGGAACCGCTACGATTTTTCCGATGCCGACGATGCCTGGACCCCGCAGTTCGCCAACGAGTCCTTGGTGGCGGAGATGCAGGCGAAATACGGCGTCCGGGTCCTGGAAAAACTGCACCTGGTCGCCGGGGCCGATCTCTCGCTGCAGCGGATCGCCAACAGCGAAAACCACGCGACCCTGATCCCGCGCGCGAGCATGGACGCGGCTTCGATCTTTGCCGACCTGCAGGCCGACCTGGGCCGGCTGCTGCTGTCGGGATCGCTGCGCTACGACAAATACGACGGCCTGGACGGGGTTCTTTCGCCGCATCTCGGTTTTTCCTTCACCCTGCACTCCGCCCTGAAACTGCGGGCTTCCTTTTCCCGGAGCTTCCGCGCTCCGGCTTTGCCCGAGACGCTCAACCCCTATTGGGGGAACCCCGGGCTGCTTCCCGAGACCGGGAGCTCGCTGGAAGCCGGGGTCGACCTGTACATTGCTGGCCTGGAGTGCGGCCTTGCCGTCTTCACTTCCACCTATAGCAACCTGATCGGCTTCAGCCCGTTGACCGCGCGGTTCGCCAACATCAACCGGGCCGAGGTCCGCGGCGCGGAGGCGAACTGCGATTGGGAGGTCTTCCGCGGCTGCCATTGGCGGACAGCCTACACCTACCTGCACACGCAGGACGGCCAATACGGTCGGGAGCTGCTGCGCCGGCCGCGCCACGTGCTCAGCACCTCCCTCCTGGTTCGTCTCCGCGGCATCCGCCTCGCGGGCGAGATGGTCTATGTCGGCCGGCGCCTGGATTACGACGAACTGCTCTGGACGGTCGCGGAAAGCCGCTCGTTCAGCCACCTGGCCTTGGCGCTGCAACTGCCGCTGCTGAAGAACGTGACCGTATTTTTACGAATGGACAATGCCCTCAACGCCCGGTTCGAGGAAGTACTGGGGTATCCGGCTCCTTTGCGGCGCTTCATGCTGGGCGCGGCATACAAGGTGGGCGATTGAACACCGGGTTGCGGCCCGCCGCGGCCGCAAAAAATGCTTCTGCCTTCCTGGTCTTTTTTCTCGCCGCGGCCGGACTTTTTCCCCAGCGGGTCGTGTCCCTGGCCCCGGGGCTGACCGAGATCGTGTTCGCCATCGGCCGCGGCGGCAACCTGGTGGGGGTAACGAAATTCTGCGACTACCCCGAGGCGGCCCGGCGCATAGAAAAGATCGGCGGCTTCCTGGATGTCAGCCTGGAAGCCCTGGTGGCCCTGGCTCCCGACATCGTGATCGCCTACCCGGAACATGCCGGCAGGATGAAGTCCCTGCCGCCCCATGTGCGCTTGCTCACGGTGCGCCACGACCGCCTGTCTGACCTGCTGCACTCCATCGGCGCGATCGGCCGGGCGCTGGGCAGCGAGAAGGAGTCCGGGTTGCTGCTGGGCGCCATCCGGGACAGGTTGGGGCGGGTCGCGCTGCAGGTGAAGGGGAGGAGGAGGGTGCGCACCTTGTGCATCGCCGGACGGAACGCTGATGAATTGAAGAACATGTTCATCGTGGGTCGGAATGATTTTTTAAATGACCTGCTGGAGATCGCCGGCGGCACGAATGCCTACCGGGGAAAGGTGGATTATCCCAACGTCTCGCTGGAATCAGTGATCGCTCTGGATCCGGAATTCATTTTCGAGATCTCTTCCCATTATGAGGGCATCGCCGATGAGAAGATCTTTGAACTGTGGCGACCCCTGGGCATGGTGACGGCGGTGTCCAGGAACCGGGTGCGGATCATCAAGGACCCTTCCTGGCTCAGGCCGGGGCCCCGGATCGCGCAGATTGCCGAGGGATTGGCCGCCATGCTGCATGGGTCAGGCCGGCGCCCATGATCCGAGCGCGGGAGCCGCATGGTTGAAGCCAGGAATTTGTCCTATTCCGCCGGCTCACGGACGATCCTCCGGGGACTGGATTTTTCCATAGCCAGTGGGGATTTCGTGCTGGTTTTCGGCCAGAACGGGGCCGGGAAGTCGACCCTGCTGAGGCTCCTGGCCGGGATGCTCCATGCAGAAAAGGGGGAAATTTTCCTGGGCGGAAAAAGCACGGCCTCCTTTTCCAAAAGGGATCTTGCCGCCCGGCTTTGCTACCTGCCGCAATCCGCCGACTTCGTCCTGCCGATCCTGGTCCGCGATATCCTGTGGGCCGGGCGCTATCCTTATCGCTCCATTTTCCGGAAACCCGGCGGCCTGGACCGGGAGATCTTTGCTGCCGGGGTGGAACAGTTCCAGTTGGGGGGGCTGCTCGAGCGCAACATGCAGACACTGAGCGGCGGCGAAAGAAAAAAAGTACTGTTGGCCAGCGCCTTCATCCAGGACGTGCCGCTGATCCTTCTCGACGAGCCGCTGGGTTTTCTCGATCCCGGGAGCGCCTACCACCTGGTGCGGTTGCTGGAAGCGCTGAACCGGGACGGCAAAACGATCGTGGTGGTGTCTCATGAACTGGAGCACTTCTTTCCCCTGGCCAACAAGCTGCTGGCGCTGAAGAACGGCACGCTGAGCTATTTTGGCGCCAAGGCCTTCTCCGCCGAATTGCTCCGCGAGGTCTACCAGGTATCGTTCCACAGGATCCAGGCCGCGGGACGGGAGATCATCTTTGTCGCGGAATAAAAAACTCTGGCTGCTTGCCGGGCTGGTACTGCTGCTGCTGGCCAGCACTCCGTTCCTCGGCGTCGTTGCCATCGACCTGGGTGGCCTCCTGCAAAAGAACGCAGGCAGCTTTATTTTCTGGCAGCTGCGCCTGCCGCGGGCCCTGCTTGGCTTTGCCGCCGGGGGCATCCTGGCTCTCTCCGGGCTGGTCTGCCAAAACCTGTTCAAGAACAACCTGGCCACCCCGGACCTGCTGGGCATATCGTCCGGGGCGGCCGCCGGCACCGTGATCGCCCTTAAGTTCAATGTCCAGCTGACGTTCCTGGGCATCGGCGGCTTGTACGTCTTTTCTTTTTTGGGGGCGCTCTCCGCGATCGTGCTCATTTTCAGCGTGGCGAAATGGGTCAGGAATTCTTCTCTGTACACGCTGCTGATGTCCGGCGTGGCTATTAATTTTTTCTATTCTTCGATCATCGTTGTTTTTCAGTACGTTTTCGATTTCGCGGATACGTTTTCACTGCTGCGCTGGCTAATGGGCGGGATCGCGGTCGCTGGCTATGGGGAAGCTCTTTTTCTGCTCGTCCTGCTGGCGCTGCTCCTGCTCCTTGTTTTCCTGTTCCGCAGCGAATTCCTGCTGATCTCAGCCGGGGATGATTTTGCCGCGAGCCGGGGGTTGAACGTCGCGACCTTCAGGAAATATTCGTTCCTGGCCCTGGCGCTTTTTGTCGGGGCCGTGGTCTCCATCTGTGGCCCCATCGGTTTTGTGGCCCTGGTCGTGCCGCACGTGGCCAGGTCATGGGGCGCCAGCCGCTATCAGGCGACGGTGGGCTTCACGTTCCTGCTGGGCGGCGGCCTCCTCGTCCTGGCCGACCTCCTGTCACGCCTCCTGGTGCCGCCGGTGGAGATCCCGGTCGGGATCGTGACCTCGCTCATGGGTGCGCCGTTCTTTATGGCGCTGCTGGTCGCCCAGCTAAAAAAAGCGGACTGAGCGGCTCACTCTTTTTTCAGCTTCAGCTCCTCGTAGCCCACCAGCACCGAAGGCGAGGATGACTTCAGGACATGGAAGGCCACGAGGCACTCCCTGCCGGTGTTGGGCACCGAGGTTTCAAAAAACCTCGCTTCGTCCTTGCGGACATCGCGGAAAAGCAGCTGATCGACCAGCTCTTCACCGGCATAGATGCGCACGACCAGAAATTCAGCTTCGGCCGGATAGGTGAGGCTGCCGTAGATGAGCACTTGCTCGGCGCGGGTCATGGTAAGGGCGCCGCCGATGGAAATGGCCTTGCCGTCCATGTCGGTTATTTTCTGGATGCCGATCTTGGCGCCCGGGACGATGACCTTCATCTCCTGGATGCCGCTTTCGGCCATGATGTTTTTGCTGCTGTCGGTGGCCCTGACTTTCCAGAACGTAGTCTGGTTGCGCTCGATCGCGTTCCAGGTCTCCAGGTCCGGCGTATAGCTGAAACGCTCGGGGCAATCCAGCCATTTCAGGGACGGATCGTTGCGCAGCAGCGGGAACAGGCTGTTGGAGAAGGCGATCTGGTAATAGGAGCCGCCCAGGGCGCTTTCCCAGGAAAAACAGGCCACTTCATCCTCTTTGATGATGGCGCCGTCCTTGGGAGCCAGGGTGGCGATCACGTTCTC
>JBGSPO010000111.1:0-13907 GCA_041738575.1 Candidatus Aminicenantia bacterium | reverse complement strand
CAGGGCCTGCCGGTGGCCGAATTCCTTCGTCTGGCCGGGATGGCCGTCGGCGAGGAGCTGCGCAACCCTGTCCGGCGTCGGGCCCTGGTCGACCCGCGCCGGCGCTGGCGCTATGACTGGACGAGCGGTATCCGCCTCTATCCCGAGATGAAGGAGCTGGCCGCCTGCTGGCAACAGCGCGGCGGCGAGGTCGTGGTTTCCAGCGCCAGCAACCGCCAGCTGGTGGAAAAAGCGATCGCCATGACCGGCTTCCCCTGCCGGCGGGTCATCGGCATGGAGCTGAAGATCGCGGGCAACCGTTTCGGTGGCGCCCTGGCTCCGGGACTGCGCCCAAACCTCGGCCAAGGCAAAGTGGCCAATATTCGCCGCCAGCTCGCCGGCGAGCCGGTGCTGGCCGCCGGGGACAGCGACAACGACTACGAGATGCTGACCTCGTTCCCGGCGACCCGCATGCGCCTGGTCATCGACCGCCGGGCCGGGGGAAAGATCGCCCGCCTGGTCCGCTTGGCCCGGAATGGAGGGGGCGGCTTCCTGGCCCAGAATATCGACCCGCGGGCGGGACGATTCGCGGCCGCCGGCCGGCAGCGATGAGCCCTGAAGCCGCTTGCTTTTCTTTCTCCGTCCGGCTTGTAATTTCATTTTCACTTGCATAGAATAGGTCCATGCGCTTCATCCTGCTGGTCATCCTGGTCGCCCTGGCCGTCGTGCTGGTGCTGCACACCGCAAAAAGCGGGACGGCTACCCCGGTGGAGCAATCCGCCGCAGTGCTGGACAGGACCCGGGCGGTCATTCTGCCCTCCCAGCTCCAACAGGTAGAGGAGGCGCTGAACGCTTATGCCGAGGCGCGCAGCGCTTATCCCGGCGACCTGGCTGAGCTTGTCCCCGCCTATCTGCGCAGCGTCGATCTGCTCACCGACCCCTGGGGAACCCGGCTGCGCCTGGAAAACGAACCCCAGGGCCGCGCGTTCCTGGTCTGCGCCGGACCGGACCGCTCTTTTGCCACTGCTGACGACACCCGAAGGAGCCTTTGATGAAACTGGCCAACTACCTGAAAAAAGAGAACATTTACCTCTGTGATACATGCAAGGACACCAACCACCTGTACGGCGATTTCGCCCATTTTCTCAAGGAAAGGGGGATGATCGCCGATGCCCGCAGGGTGAAGCGCCTGTTCGTCAAGCGCGAAAGCGTGCAATCCACCGGGATCGGCCGCGGCGTGGCCACGCCCCATGTCTTTTCCGACGAGTTTTCCGAGTTTTTCCTGGCCATGGCCCTGGTGCGCCAGGGCATGGATTTCAAAGCGCCTGACGGCAAGTTCGTGCAGGTGGTCTTCCTGATCATGAGCGATGACCGCGACATCGGCCTGCATTTGAAGACCCTGGCCCACCTCGCCCGCCTCACCGGCAGCTGCGATCTCGCCGTCGCCCTGAAAGACGCCCGCGACGGGGCCGAGGCCTTCGAACGGGTGCTGGAGAAGGAGAAGGCCATCCTGTCCTGACGGAGCCGCGAGGGGGGTGCCAACCCCGCAGAAGCTCTCAAGCAAAGCGTTTCTGGATTGACGGCCGCCGGGCGCTGATATATAATCCCAAACAAATGGACACGATCACGAAACGGATCCTGCTGGTCCGCCACGGAACCACAGCCTACAACGAGAACGACCTGCTGCAGGGCCGCATCGACAACCCGTTGAGCGCCAAGGGGCGCGCCGAAGCCGAGCGGCTGGCCGCGCGCCTGCAGGATGAGCCCATCGACGCTTTTTTTTCCTCGCCGCTGCAGCGGGCACAGGAAACGGCGGCGATCATCAACCGTGGCCGCGGCAAAGGCCTGACCCTGGTTCCCGAGTTCAGCGAGATCGATCTCGGCGAATGGGAAGGGCTGAACTACGGCCTGGTGCGGGAAAAGTTCGCCGAGGTGCACCGGCGCTGGATCGGCGATCCCGATTTTCCCGTTCCGGGCGGCGAGAGCTTCAGCGCCGTTTGCGCCCGCGCGAGCACCGGCCTGGCCAGGGTCCTGGCCAACGGGCAGCTGACCATCCTGATCGCCGGCCATGCCTCGGTGAATCGCGCCATCCTGGCCAACCTGCTCGGGTTGACCCCGGCCCAGGCCCGCGTTTTCCGCACCGGCAACGCCGCCCTTTCGCGGCTGCTGCTCATGGAGGGCGAAGGGCGCCGCTGGGCGGTTCTCGATCTCTGGAACAGCACGTCGCACCTGGACACCGCCCGATGAAGCGCCTGCAGGAAAAACTCAAGAGAGAGATCGCGGCGCTCCTGGGTGACGAGTACGACCTTTCCGGCGCGGATTGGGGCTTTTCCCTCCCTGCCGAGAGGAAATTCGGCGACCTGTCGACCACGCTGGCCTTTGCCCTGGCAAAAAAAGCGAAAAGCAAGCCCTTCCTGCTGGCCAACGACATCGCCGCCAGGCTGCAGGGAAGGTTGGAGGAAGTCGAGGAGATCCGCGTCGCGGGCGGCGGCTTCATCAATTTCTCACTGCGCCGGGACGCCTTTCTCCTGGCCCAGCAGCGCGACCGGGACAAGCCGCTGCCGGCGCGCGGCGAGAAGGTCATCGTCGAGCATACCAGCATCAACCCGAACAAGTCGGCCCATATCGGCCATTTGCGCAACTCCTGCCTGGGCGACGTCCTGGCCCGCTGCTGCCGCTTCCTGGGCTACGAGGTCGAGGTGCAGAACTATATCGACGACACCGGCATCCAGGTCGCCGACGTGGTCTGGGGGCTGCTCCATTACAGGAAAATGGACCTGGCCGCGATCAAAAAGGTCCCCGACCTGGCCGCCATGCTCTGGGACCTCTACGCCGAGGTCAACCGGCTGTTCGCCGGCGACGAAGCCCTGGCCGCCCAGCGCCGGGAAGTGCACAAGAAGATCGAGGACAAGGCCGGCCCCGAGTACGAAGCCTGCCTCCATGTCGCCCAGCAGGTGTTGCTCGACCATATCCGCACCATGGAGCGCATCGGCATCCAGTACGACCTGATGGCCCGTGAAAGCGACGTCATCGCCCTGGACTTTTTCAAGGCCGCGGCCGCCGAGCTGACCGGGAGCGGCGTGATGTTCCCTTCCGCCGACCCGGAAAAGAAAGGCTGCCTGGTCATCCACTACGAGCGGGAGAAGATCGAAAAGATCATCGTCCGCTCCAATGACACGATCACCTACGTGGGCAAGGACATCGCCTACAACCTCTGGAAGTTCGACCTGCTGGGGCGGGATTTCCATTACCGGCCCTTTCACTCCTATCCCGATGGCCACCCGGTCTTCATGACCGCGTCCGAGCCGGCGCCGGCGCCGCCCCGCGGGTTCGGCCGGGGCAACCGGGTGTACAACGTCATCGACGTTCGCCAGTCCTACCTGCAGAACCTGATCGCCCAGGTGCTCACCCAGCTGGGCCACCCCGAAGCCGGCGCCAACTTCGTCCATTTCTCCTACGAGATGGTCGCCTTGACGCCGGCCTGCGTGCGCGAGATGGGACTGCCGCTGGAGGCCGGTGAGGAGAGCAAGCCCTACATCGAGGTATCCGGGCGCAAGGGGCGCGCGGTCAAGGCCGACGACCTGATCGACCTGCTCGACGAAAAATCGCTGCGCGAGGTCACGGCGCGCAACCCCGAGCTGGCGGCGGAAGAAGCGCTGAAGCTGTCCCGCGCCATCGCCGTGGCCGCCTTGCGCTATTTCATGGTCAAGTTCAACCTCAATACCGTGATCGCCTTCGATTTCAAGGAAGCGCTCAACTTCGAGGGCGACAGCGGCCCCTACCTGCAGTACGCCATGGTGCGGCTGAACAGCATCCTCAGGAAGGCCGCCGCCGCGGACCTGGAAGCGGCCGGGGCCATCGACAGCCTGTCCGCCCTGCCCGCCGCCGAAAGGGAGCTGTTTTGGGAGATGCTCCTGCACCTGTCGCTGCTGGAGACCCAGGTGGAATACGCCCTGCAGAACCACGAGATATCCTCGCTGGCGGCCTACGCCTACGGGTTGTGCCAGAAATTCAACCACTATTACCACCTGTTCCCGATGCTGGCCGAAAAAGACCCGGCGCTGCGCGCCCTGCGCCTGGGGCTGGTGCTGCTCTTCAGGAACAAGGTCACAAAACTCCTGTTTCTTCTGGGGATCGACATACCCGAACGCATGTAAGGAGGCCGGATGATCCAAGTTGAACACCTGACCAAAAAGTTCGCCAGCGTGCTGGCGGTCAATGACATTTCCTTCCGGGTGGAGAAAGGAAGGATCTGGGGCTTCCTCGGCCCCAACGGCGCCGGCAAGACCACCACCATGCGCAGCCTGACCGGCTACCTGCCGCCCAACGACGGGCGGGCGCTGATCAACGGCATCGACGTCGGCGAAGACCTGCGCTCGATCCAGAGGATGGTGGGCTACCTGCCCGAGGTTGTCCCGGTCTACGGCGAGCTGACCGTCAAGGAATACCTGCGCTTCGTGGCCGAGCTGCACGGACTGGAGAGGAAAAAGATCGGCTTCGCCGTCGAACGCGTCGTGGAAAAGACCAGCCTGCAGGCGGTCTACGGCCGCCTGGTGCGCAACATCTCCCGCGGCTTCCGCCAGCGCCTGGGCATCGCCCAGGCCATCATCCACGAGCCGGCGGTGCTCATCCTCGACGAGCCGACCATCGGCCTCGACCCGGCCCAGATCATCGAGATCCGCGAGATGATCCGCTCCTTCCGCGAGAGCGCCACGGTCATCCTCTCCTCGCACATCCTGGCCGAGATCACCCAGGTCTGCGACGGGGCGGTGATCATCAAGGAGGGCCGGCTGCTGGCCACCCTGACCCGCGACGAATGGGGGAAGAGCCTGGAAGTCGCCGCCGCCGACCCGGTCGACGAAGCGATCGCCAGCGGCCTCAGGCTGGCGTTCCCGTCCGTCAGCGACGCCCGCGCCGACGGCCCGCTGCTGAAGCTGGAATTCAAGGAGCCCCCGGAGGACCTGAACCCGATCCTCATGCACCTGGTGGAAAAAGGGGTCAGGATCCGCGAGGTCAAGGCCGGGCTCGAGGCCCTGTACATGAAGGCCATCCTGGCCGAGGAAGGGAGGGTGTCATGAGAAGCGTCTGGATCATCGCCAAGAAGGAGCTGAAGACCTACCTGTATTCCCCCATCGCCTATATCCTGACGGCGTTCTTCCTGCTGGTCGCCGGCTTTTTCTATTACAGCATCCTGGCCTGGGCCAACGAACAGACCCTGCGCATGCTGCAGTCGGGCTACCCCATCGACCGCGTCAACATCAACCAGATGCTCTTCGAGCCCTTCTTCAACAACATGACCGTCATCCTGATGTTCCTGCTGCCGCTGCTGACCATGCGCCTGTTCGCCGACGAGAAGAAGATGCGCACCGAGGAGCTGCTGCTGACCTCGCCGCTGCCCCCGGCGGCGCTCATCCTCGGCAAGTACCTGGCGGCCCTGGCCATCTACGCCATCATCCTGCTGCTGACTTCCACCTACGCCGTGTTCGCCTTCGTCCACGGCAATCCCGAGCTGGCGCCGCTGCTGACCGCCTACCTCGGCCTGTTCCTGCTCGGGGCGGTATTCATCGCCATCGGCCTGTTCGCGTCGTCGCTCACCGAGAACCAGGTCATCGCCGCCGCCATCTCCTTCTCGGTCATCCTGCTGATCTGGGTGGTCTCCTGGGTCGGCGAAAGCGGGCCCGGCGCCTGGCGGGCGATACTGACCTACCTGTCATTCTTCTCCCATTTCAGGAACATGGTCACCGGCGTGATCGACACCCAGGACATCGTCTACTTCCTGTCGTTCATTTTCCTGGGCCTCTACCTGACCCGCTCGGTATTCGAGTTCCGGAGATGGAGGTAAGCATGAAAAAACTCCTGCATTACGGCAACTTCCTCTGCCTGCCGCTGGTCCTGGCCGGGACGGCCCTGTGGATCAGTTACGGGCTGGCCTCCTTCAGGGGCAAGGCCGGGCTGGCGCTTCTGCTGCTGGGCGTCGCCGGGCTGGCCGCTTATTTCGCCGGCCACATCGCGCGGCTGAAGACGAAAAATTCCCGCCTGAATTTCATTTTCGCCTCCAACCTGGCGGTGGTCGTCCTGCTGATCGTGGCCATCGTCGCGGCAGTCAATTACCTGGGGGTGAAGGTGCACAAGCGCTTCGATCTCACCGCCGGCAAGGTCCACTCCCTGTCCGACCAGTCGGTGCAGGTGGCGCGCGGCCTGAAAAAGGACCTGGAGATCAAGGCCTTTTTCAGCAAGGGCAACAGCGGCCTGGAGAAGCTGCAGGACCTGCTCGCCATCTACCGCTTCCACAGCGGGCGCATCAAGGCCTCGGTCATCGACCCCTACCTGAAGCCCGAGCAGGTCAAGCGCTACGAGATCAAGACCGACGGCACGCTGGTGTTCGAGTACGACGGCAAGAGCACGCGCAGCGAGGAGGTGTCGGAAGAGGCCATCACCAACGCCATCATCAACGTGTCGCGCCAGGGCGAGAAGACGATCTACTTCCTCCAGGGGCACGGCGAGCCCGCCCCCGGGGAAAGCGGGGAGACCGGCTACTCCGAGGCCCGCTCAGGACTGGAAAAACTCTCGTTCAAGGTGAAGGAGCTGGTCCTGTTCCAGGAGGCGGCCGTGCCCGGGGACGCGGCGGCGGTCATCGTCGCCGGGCCGCGGAAGCCGCTCCTGGAGAAGGAGCTCTTCCTGCTGGGAAATTACCTCGAGCAGGAGCAGGGACGGCTGCTGCTGCTGCTCGACCCGCATACAGGCGCCGAGATGAAGCCCCTGCTGGCCAAGTACGGCCTGGCCCTGGAGGAGAACGTCGTGGTCGACGCCGATCCCCTCTCGCAGTTCATGGGCGGGAATTACTTCATGCCCGTGGTGGCCAAGTACCCCGAGCACGCCATCACCAAGGGCTTCGGCTATGCCACCATGTTCCCCCTGTCCCGCGGCCTGGCGCGCCTCGATCCGGCCCCCGCCGGCGTGCGCGTGGATTTCCTTGCCGCCACCAGCCCCAGTTCCTGGGGCGAGACCCGCTACGAGGAGGAGGTCAAGACCGAAAAGATCACCCGCCACCCCGAGGACAAGGGCGGCCCACTGGACATCGCGGCGGCTTGTGAACGGGAGGCCGGCAAGGCGAAATCGCGGATCGTGGTCTGCGGCGACTCCGACTTTGCCGGGAACAAGTACTATTTTTTCCAGGCCAACGGCAACTTTTTCAACAATGCCGTCTCCTGGCTGGCCGAGGAGAAGGACTTGGTCGCCATCGCCCCCAAGGTCACCGCGCCCAGGACCGTCAGCCTGTCGCAGAGCGCCGGCCGCCTGGTCTTTTTCTATACCCTGATCATCCTGCCGCTGCTGGTGTTCGCCGCCGGCATCGGCGTCTGGCTCTACCGGAGGAAGCTGTGAACTGGAAGAAGATCCTCGCCCTGGCGTTATTCCTGGCCCTGCTCGCCGCGGCCATCACCTGGGTCGAGCGCCGGGAGAAGGCGCGGCCGGCCGCGGAGGGGACGTTGCTGGATATCCCCGGCAGCGCGGTGGAAAGGATCGAGCTGCGCAACGGCAGCGGCCGTTTTGTCTTCAGCCGCCGCGACACGCTGTGGTACCTGGAGCAGCCGCTGGCGGCCAAGGCCGACAAGGTGGCGCTGGAAAGCATCCTGGACAACTTCTGCCAGTTGAAATACGACCGCCTGGTGGCCGAAGATGGCCGCGACCTGAAAACGTTCGGCCTGGACGAGCCCGAGGCCGAGCTGACGTTGTTCGTTGCGGGCAAGCCCGCCGCCACGGTCCTGCTGGGCGTCAGGAACACCCTGGATGATTCCTCGTACGCCAAGCTGGCCTCCGGCGGCAAGGTGGTCAGCCTCGCCGCCTACAGGCGCAACTGCCTGGAAAAGGACCTGTTCGCCTTCCGCGACAAGAAATTCTTCGCGATCGACACCACGACCGTCAGTGCCCTGGACCTCCGCCAAGGGGAAAACCGCTTCTCCCTGGCCCGGAGGGACGGGCGCTGGTTCCTGGAGAAACCCATTTATTCCCTGGCCAGCGCGGCCAAGGTTGACGATCTCCTTGCTGCCGCCTCGGCGCTGGAAGCCCTGTCGTTCGCCCCGGTCGCCGGCGCGCCGGGGCAGTACGGCCTGGACAAGCCGCTGTTCACAATTGAGTTCCGCGGCAACGGCGGCTCGCGCCGGCTCGCGGTCGCGAAAAAAAACGGGCAGGCATTCGCCCAAGTCGAGGGCGCCCCTGAAATATGCGGCATCAGCCCCGGCTTCCTGGAAAAGTTCAGCGGCGACGCTGCCGCCTGGCGCGAGAAAAAAGTGGCCTTGTTCCACGCCTACGACGTACGCGAGCTTTCGTTCCTCCAGGGGGCTTTCCGGTTCACGGTGCGCAAGGATGCCGCCGACGCCTGGAGGTTCGCCCCGCTTCTGCCCGGGAGGCGGCCCGACGAGGAAAAGATCGACGCCCTGCTGACCGCCCTGGCCGACCTCGAGGCAGGGGAATTCATCGACGGGCCGCAGCAGCCCCTGCCCGCGGTCGCGACGCGCATCGTCCTGAAAACGGAAGACCCGGCCGACCCGGGCAAAAAAGGCGAGATCGTGATGGAATTCGGCGCCGCCGCGGAGGAGACGGTCATGGTGCGCAACCCCGCGCTGCCCTATTCCTTCAAGGTGAACAAGGGGATCCTGGGGAAACTCCCGGGAAGCATCGGGGACGTCGCCGGGGAAGGCGCGGCTGCCCCCGGATCCGGCAAGTAAAGGCGCCGGGGATAATTCAAAAAGTTGAATTTGGGGAAACTTGCATTATAATTATTCATATCTCTCATTACCTATCTCTCCGTCTGGAGGGGAGATGGAAAGGGTTTGCCCGCTGTTACCGCCGCAAATTTCCCGAAAAATCCGCTCCCGGGGCCGTGCGTGCAACTTATCCCATGCCCGGCGCATCTTAGAGGGCAGTTATGGATGACTTGATAGCCAAGCTCAAGGATGGAGATGAAGCCGCATTCAAAGAAGTGATGGCCATGTACAAAAAACCGATTTATAATTACCTGAACCTGTTGCTGGGCAACCGGCAGCAGGCCGAAGAGCTGACGCAGGACACGTTCGTCAAGGTCTATTTCAAGGCCCGCACCCTGAAGACCGACAGCGCCCAGGCCGCGAAGTCCTGGATCTATGCCATCGCCACCAACCTGGCCCGGAGCGAATTCCGCAAGAAGCGCATCCGCCAGGTTTTCTCCCTTTCCGACCTGAGCGAGAGCCAGGCTTCCTATCACCCCGACATCGAAGGCAAGCTGCTGGCCGAGCAGTTGCTGTCCAGGGTGCCCGATAAATGGCGCGTGCCGCTGGTCATGAAGGAGATGGACAATTTTTCCTTCGAGGAGATCGCGTCGATGCTGAACAAACCCATCGGCACGGTAAAATCCATGGTTTTCCGCGGCAAGGACTACTTGAAAAGACAGTGCCTCGGCCCGGAAGGAGAATCCCATGTCTGAATGGAATGATGTTTTCGCCGCGAGCGACGGCCCGGACGGGCCGGGCTGCGATTTCGAGGAGAGGGTCTTCGCCAAGATCCGCAGGAGGAAGACGCAGCGCAAGGTCGGCATGGGCGCCGCCGCCGCCGCCGGGGTCGTACTGCTGCTGTCATTTTTCCAGCTGTTCCACCCCCTGTCCCAACGTCTGCCTCTGGCCGGGACCGCCGCCGCCAAGCAAGAGATCCCCGTGAGCGAAGAGCTGTTTTTCTCGGCTTCCGACAGCCGCACCCGCTATTCGCTCGAGCCCGTCGCCTATCAGGAAACGACCGCCAGCGGGGCGACCCTCAACCAGATCTAGGAGAAAACCGATGAAAAAACTGATATTCGTCTTGCTGATGCTGGCCTGGATCGCCTGCGGCGCCCAGGCGCTCCCCCAAGGGGACGGACGCAATCGTCCAGCCGACAAGATCGACAGCATGGAGAACGAGATCCGCATCGTCCTGGAAAAGGTTTCCCCGTCCCTGGTCAAGGTCGTCGCCGAAAACCACAATAAATACGTGGCCACCGGCATTGCCCTGGAAAACGGCTGGGTCATCACCACCACGCTGGTCACCCGCCACCCGTTCGAGAAGATCTTTGTCGAGACCGTCAAGGGCGAGGCCATCGCGGCCAAGATCGCCGGCCAGGACGAGCGTTCGGGCTTGACGCTGCTGCGCCTCGACAAGAAAGGGCTGCGGCCGCTGCGGCAAGCTCCCGCGGCGGAGGTCGGCAACTGGGTGGCCCTGGTCGGCCTGTTCTACGACCGCTTCCCGGCCATTTTCCAGGGCATCGTCAGCAGCCTGAGCGAAAACGAACTGCTGCTGAACGCCCCGGTCGCTCCGGGGGCTGCCGGCGGGGCGGTGGTCAATAAAAAAGGCGAGTTGCTGGGCATCATCCGCGGCAGCGTCGGGTTTTCCTTCACGCCCGATCTCACTTTCAAGGACCATTCGGCGTCCATCGTGGTCAGCGGCAGCAAAAACACCAGCGGCCGGCTCTGCTACGCCATTCCCGTCGCCCAGGTCCGGCGCATCGCCGAAAAGCTGAAAAGCGGGGAAAAACCGATCCCCGGCTGGCTGGGGATCACGGTCGACAGCGAGGCCAACCAGGTGCTGGAAGCGTATAAGGGATCGCCCGCGGCCAAAGCCGGCATCCTCGACGGCGACCGCATCGAAGAGCTCGCCGGCAGGCCGGTCGCCGTATTCCGCGATATCGCCGCCGCCCTGCAATTCCGCTATGCCGGAGAAAAGGTCAGCGTCAAGATCGATCGGGGCGGGAAAAAATTGCGCCTGGACGTGACACTGGGGGAGCGCCTGGGCGAAAAGAAGCTGATCCTGAAACAGGAACCGCTCGAACGCCATTCCCGCGAGCCAATGCCTCCGTCCGCGCCCGGAACGCCCGTGGAGATCGACGAGAACGACCTGTCGCGCATCGCCGAACAGCTCGCCGAAGTGCCGGACATGTTCGAAATGGAGTCGGCCCTGCCCAGCGTGCGCAACTACGTCATCGAGTTCAGCGGCGCGCGGCAGCTGGGCGTCGACGTCATGGAGATCACCTCCGACCTGGGCCGCAAGTTCGGGGTGAGCGAGGGCTACGGCCTGCTGGTCTCGCGCGTCAACAAGGGCTCGGCCGCCGAAAAGGCCGGCTTGCTGGCCGGCGACGTCCTGGTCCGCGCCAGGGGCGATGCCGTGCGCAGCCCGTCCGACCTGCGCAAGACGCTCAGCGCCGTGAAGGATAAGGAAGCAGTCCTGGTCGAGCTCTACCGCGACGGCCGCCTGAAGAAGTTCCAGGTGGTCCCGGACCGCAACGATCAAATGACCTGGGACATCAAGCGCTTCACCCAGAAAGTGGAGAACCTGAAGAGCCAGATCGGCGACGAAGCCGAGATGATCTACAGGGACGAGATCCGGAAAATGCAGCAGTCCAGGGAAAAAACGCTGGGCGAACTGCAGCGGCACAGGGAGCTGTCGTTGCAGAAATTGCGTGAAGAGGGCGATAAACTGGCGGCGGAGCTGAAAAAACTCTCCGCGGCAAAGGACACGCTGAACGCGCAAATGCAGAAAAAGTACGCCGAAGAACTGAAAAAGATCCAGGAAGAGCTCAAGAAGATCCAGGAAAAGATCATGGGCGAAAGCGAAAAAGACGCGGCCGCGGACGGGCGCTAGCCCGCATTTCTCACAGATATTGTCGCGAAATTGCGCAGATGGGCATGGATACAAGGAAGGCGACCGAGGAGACCGGAGACGTACTGTGGGTACGATGGAGGTATCCGACCGAGCCTGACGCAGTAGACATGCCCATATCCGCAATTGCAGCAAATATTTGTGAGAAGTGCGGGCTAACGCAGCAGCGACTCGGCCAGCCGGATCGCGGCCAGCATGCTGGACGGGTCGGCGACCCCCTTGCCGGCGATGTCGAAAGCGGTGCCGTGCACCGGGGACGTACGGACGAACGGCAGTCCCAGGGTGAGTTGCACGCCGTCCCCGCCGTGCAGCAGCTTGAAGGGGATCAGCCCCTGGTCATGGGCCCAGGCGATGACCACCGCGCCTTTCAGCGTCCGGGCCTTGACGAAGACCACGTCGGGCGGGAAAGGCCCCGCCACCCGCATTTCATCCTGCAGGTCGCTCATGGCCGGCACGATCACCTCGATCTCCTCGCTTCCCAGGCGACCGTTCTCCCCGGCATGGGGGTTCAGGCCGCTGAACAGGTAGGTGAAGTCCTGCCCGAACAACCGGCGCAATTCCCCGTCGACCCGGCGCACGAACGCCGTGATCCGGCCGCGCTGCAGTTGGGCGAAAACATCGCGCAGCGGCACATGGTGGGTGAACAAGGCGACTTTCAGCCCCGGCGACCAGAAGAACATGGCCGGGGGCGACGGCGGGGAGATGGTGGCGAAGAAGTCGGTGTGGCCGCGAAAGGGCAGGCCGCTGGCCAGCCACTTTTCCTTGCTGACCGGGGCCGTGACCACGGCCTGCACCTGCCCGCGCAGCGCCAGGTCCACGGCCGCCCTGACCCAATGGAACGAGGGATCGGTGCCGTCCGCGGCGTCGGCCATCTCCAGGAAAGCGGCCTCGCCGGGACGCGCCTGGCCGGCGTCAGCGAGCACGCGCATGTCGCCGACAGGATAATGGCGGCGGCTGCCGACGACCAGCACAGCCAAGTCCGGGGAATAGGCGGCCAGGCTCTTGGCCACGATCTCGGGGCCGATGCCGCCGGGGTCGCCCAGGGTAACGGCGATGACCTTATTTGCCTGGTGCGGGTTCTTCGCGCTTGGGTTCGGCAAAGTCGGGATTCTTGTAGATATACTTGATCTGCGATTTGAACACGATCAGGGTGCCGCCGTCCTGCTTTTTGAATTTCAGGCACTTTTCGTCATACCAGTCGAGCAGCCCCTTGAGGATCTCGCCGCTGACCAGCTCCAGGACCAGCTGCGTGCGGTTGTTCATCTGCTTGATGTAATAATAATTTTCAGCGTGGGTCTTGTAGGGCGGCGGGGGTTTGTGCTTGCTTTCCCGGTCCGATTTTTGTTTTATCTCTTTGAAATTGGGCTTGATCAACTTTCTGATCATCGAAACTCCTTCACCAGGGTTGACTCCATTATATTTCAATTTTCTGAAAAGTCAACCAAGGCCCGCGGCCATGCCCGGCGGGGCAAGGCTCCCGGGCGGCGTTCATCCCTGCTTTGTAACGAACTCCAGCTTTTCGCCGTCGTTGACGCGGGCGTTCTTCAGAAAGGCGAAGGGACCGATCACGCAGCTTTTGCCGATGACCGTGCCGGCGCCGATGTAGGTGCAGGGATAGATGACGGTGTCGCGGCCGATCTCCACGCCATGCTCGATGGTCAAGGTCTCGGGCTGCATAATGGTCACTCCGTTCTCCAGCATCAGCCTCTGTTGCAGGCGGAGATTGAACTTCCGCTGCGCCTCCTGCAGGTCGCGCCGGTCGTTGATGCCGATGGCGATGTCGCGGTCATCGGCCTGGACCGCCTCGACGTCGTGGTTCTCCCTACGCAACAGGGCGATGATGTCGGTCAGGTAATATTCCTTCTTGGCGTTATTATTGCCGATCATGGACAGCAGGGGAAAAACGCGCGGGTTGTCAAAAAGATAGATCGAGGCGTTCACCTCGCGGATGCGCCGTTCCTCGGGGCTGGCGTCCTTCTCCTCGACGATGCGCTGCACCTTGCCCCGCGCGTCGCGGACAACGCGGCCGAAGGCGGGGATCTCACCGGGGAAAACCGCGCTGAGGAGCGTGCATGCCGCCCCGCTTTGCCGGTGGCCGGTGATCAGCCTGCGCAGTTCGGCTCCGGTGATATAGGGATTGTCCCCGACCAGCACCAGCAACCCGCCGTCGTGGGTCGCGACCTGCGCCGCGGCGCTGAGCAGGGCATGGGCCGTCCCCAGCTGTTCATGCTGGCGGACGAAGCGGAAGCGGCCGCCGATCACGTTCTCGA
>JBGSPO010000091.1:0-17217 GCA_041738575.1 Candidatus Aminicenantia bacterium | reverse complement strand
GGCGGGCCTGGCGGCCCGGGGAGCGGCTGGGGCGGGCCCGGCGGCGGTTATTTCCCCCACGCCTATTACGTCGACCTGCTGCGCAACCGCATTTCCTCCTCCTGGTACAGTTCCCTGGTCGCCCCGGGCCTGAAAGGCAAGTACGTCACCGGCGTCCATTTCATCATCGGCCGCGACGGCCGGATCAGCGACCTGCAGGTGGAACGCCCCAGCGGCATCGCTTCCCTCGACCTGTCGGCCCGGCGGGCCATCGAGAACGCCGCACCCTTCGCCCCCCTGCCCAACGATTTTTCCTCGCAATACCTGGTCGTGCACTTCGAGTTCGAATGGGAGAAATGATGAACATGCGCCGAACCGTCCTGTTCCTGTCGCTATTCCTGCTGGGCAGCATCCTGCGCGGCCAGGAGGAGATCACCATCCGCATCAAGGAAGGCATGCCCATGGTGCCGGTGGCCATGCCCGCCTTCCGCCTCGACCCGGCGGCTCAAAAGGACGATGCCGCCGCCGTCCTCTACGAGACCCTCTGGAAGGACCTGGAATTCTCGCGCATATTCAAAATGGTCCCGCGCGAGCATTATGGCTACATCCCCGCCTTCAACCCCGGGGCCATCCGCTTCAAGGATTGGGCTTCCATTCAGGCCAACATCCTCATCTCCGGCCAGCTGGAGCTCAGCGCCGACGGCCGCGTGATCTTCTCCTTCAAGGTGTACGAGGTGGCCAGCGAGCGCTTCATCTTCGGCCGCAACTTCGGCGGCAAGAAGGACCTGGCCCGCCTGATCGCCCACCGGGCCGCCGACGAGATGCTGAAGCACTTCGGCGAAAAACCCCTGTTCACCTCCAAGATCGTCTACGTCTCCGAGGCGGGCAACGACCGCGACATCTACATCATGGACTACGACGGCCAGCGCCCGACGCGCATCACCTTCAGCAGCGCCATGGACATGCTCCCCTCCTGGAGCGCCGACAACGAGAAGATCATTTACACCTCCTACCGCAACTTGAGCCCGGAGCTGTTCATGTTCCACATCTATTCGGGCAAAACCGAGCTGCTTTCCAGCGGCGGCAGCAACTACGCGGCCGACTGGTCGCCCGCCGCCGACCGCATCGCCTTCACCTCTTCGAAGCACGGCAACGCCGAGATCTACCTCAAGGACATGAAGACAGGGCAGGAAAAACGGCTGACCTTCAACCCGGCCATCGACACCTCGCCCTGCTGGAGCCCCAACGGCCGGGAGATCGCCTTCACGTCGCAGCGCGGCGGTACGCCGCAGATCTACATCATGGACGCCGAGGGCAGCAACGTCCGCCGCATCACCATGGAGGGGACCTACCACGACTCCCCCGCCTGGTCGCCCGATGGCATGCGCCTGGCCTTCGTATCGCGCATCGAGAACCGCTTCGACATCTACGTCTACAACCTGAAGAGCAACGAGATCAGCAAGCTGACCGAGAACGCCGGCCGCAACGAGAACCCATCCTGGTCCCCCGACGGCCGCCACCTGGTGTTCTCCTCGAACCGCAGCGGCCGTTACCAGCTCTACCTGGTCGACTACGACGGCCGCAACGTGCGGCAGATCACCGCCGGGGGCGAAAACAAGATGCCGAAGTGGCAAAAAACGTCCCAATAGGAGCCGGCGGCGAATATTTGACAATTATTTTTTTATATATTATATTTTCTGAGTAAATCAACTAGGAGGATCCATGAAAAAAATGTTGCTGGTATTGGTCGTACTATCGCTCATACTGATGTTCAACGCCTGCGGGAAAAAAGCGGCGAAGGTCGCCCCCGAGCAAGGGCCGGTGGTCGAGAAAGTGGAAGAGCCGGTGGCCCAGGTCGAGAAGCCTGTCCTGAGCGAGGAAGAGCTGTTCCAGCAGAAATCGCTCGAAGAGCTGAACAAGGACCAGGTCCTCAAGAAGATTCACTATGACTTCGACATGTACACCATCCGCGAGGACATGAAGCCCATCATGCAGACCAACGCCGACTGGCTGCTCAAGTTCCCCAGCGTGCAAGTGCTGGTCGAAGGCCACTGCGACGAAAGGGGCACCATCGAGTACAACATCGCCCTGGGTGAAAAACGCGCCGAAGCCGCCAAGAATTACCTGGTTTCCCTGGGCCTGAACGCCGCCAAGGTCAAGATTGTCTCCTACGGCAAGAGCAAGCCCCTGGTCCAGGGCGTCGACGAGGCCACCTACTTCCAGAACCGCCGCGCCGAGTTCGTCATCACCAAGAAATAGCGCCCATGAAGCTCCGGTTCTTTTCAGCGCTGCTCGCCCTGTGGCTGCTCAGCCTGCCCGTCCAGGCGGCCAAAAAGGACACCCAGGCCATGCTGGACGAAGTGCAGCGACTGTCCGCCGCCGTCGAGCGGCTATCCGCCCAGATGGCGGAGTTGCTGAAAAAATCGGGCATCGCCGATGAAAAGCTCAGCGCCGTGGCCCGCAACCAGGCCGACCTGGCGCAAAGCAAGGAAAACTTCATGCTCAGCATGCAGTTCTTCAAGGAAGAGCTGAACGCGCTGAAGGATTCCCTCAACAAGCTGAACGACCGCCTGCTGAACATGCCCGTCGCCGCGGCCCCCGGCGCGACGGGCACGGGCGATCCCGCCCCGGCGGTCGAGACCTCCCTGGCCCAGGACCCCTCCAGCGTCTATTACGCGGCCTATTCCGACTACATCAAGGAAAATTTCGACCTGGCCATCGAGGGCTTCCGCCAGTTCATCCGCAGCTTCCCGGAAAGCGGGTTGGCCGACAATTCCCTTTACTGGATCGGCGAGTGCCATTACGCAAAGAAAAAATACCAGGAAGCCATCAACACCTTCAACGAATTGCTCGCCAAGTACAAGGACGGCGACAAGGCGCCGGCCGCCATCCTCAAGAAAGGCTACGCCCTGATCGAGCTGGGGCGGCAGAGCGAGGGCCTCGCCATCCTCAAGGAACTGATCTCCCGCTTCCCCCTCTCCGAGGAGGCCTCGCTGGCCGGGCAGAAGATCAAGGAGTTCAGCGAATAACATGAGCCACGTACGCAGCTTGAACCGCGTCATCCTAGTTGGCCGGGCAGGGAAAGACCCCGAGGTCACGGTCATGCCCAACAGCGGCCAACAGCTGGCCAAGTTCAGCCTGGCCACCAACGAAGGCTACTACGACAAGAACAGCAACGCCTGGAAGGACCTGCCCACCGAGTGGCACAATATCATCGCCTGGAGAGCCTTGGCCCAGAAGGTCGAAAAAGGGGTCGGCAAAGGCGACATGGTGCTGGTCGAGGGCAGCATCCGCACGCGCAAGTGGAAGGACAAGAACGGCCAGGACCGGTCGACCACCGAGATCACGGCCGATAACATCATCGTCCTCGACCGCCGCCGGGACGGCGCCCCGGGTTCCGGGCCGGCTTATTCCGGCGAGCGCCATGGCGGCCGGGATTCATTCCCCGAGGCGGGCGGCCAGGGCGCGCCGCCGTTCACGGGCGGCCCGGACGGGGATGAGGCCGGATTCGAGGAGGATCCCTTCTGATGGCCTTTGTCAATTACAACAACAAGGAGATCACGGCCAAGATCGTGTACTACGGGCCGGCCTTGAGCGGCAAGACCACCTGCCTGCGCTACATATTCAATAACGACGAGGTGGAGAACAAGGGCAAGCTGATCACCCTGGACACCGACGGCGACCGCACCCTGTTCTTCGATTTCCTGCCCATGGAGATCGGCAAGCTGGGCAATTATTCCATCAAGATCCAGCTCTACACCGTGCCGGGCCAGGTGGCCTACGACACCACCCGCAAGCTGGTGCTGCAGGGCGCCGACGGCGTGGTCTTCGTCGCCGATTCGCAAGTCATCATGCGCGAGCAGAACAACGAGAGCTTCACCAACCTCAAGAAGAACCTGAAGCTCAATAACCTGCAGTTCGAAAAGATACCGCTGATCTTCCAGTTCAACAAGCGGGATCTGAAGGAGATCCTGCCCATCACCGCCCTGAACAAGGACCTGAACCCGGACAACAAAGCCTTTTTCCCCACCGTGGCCACCAACGGCGAGAACGTGCTGGAAGGACTGCATGCCGTCATCAAGCTGGTCATCCTGCACCTGAAGAATCAGCTGTCCATCTTCCAGAAGGACAAGACCGTCATGTTCTCGCGCGAGGAGATCACCTCCTCCTCCCCGCAGGCCGCTGAAAAGGAGGTCGTGCTCAAGGAAATGATGGAGGAACCCCACCAGGCCGACACCGAGGAAGAAGAAGTGTTCGAACTTTCCTCCCCCATGATCGATGCCGAGGATTCGCTCAAGCCCATGCCCGACGAGGACATCTTCAACCTGGAGGAGATCCGGGTGGTCAAGGCCGAAAAATCGGATTTTGACATCCCCGAGATCGACTTCACCGAGGAGGAGCACCGCGACACCGACTCCGTCCCCTTTCATCCCGGCGCCACCGTTTCCAGGCGCGCCGAAGATGAAACGGGCGAGCATTCCCCTTCGTCGCCCCCCGCCGTCCAGGCCTTCGACCTGCCCATCACCCTCGAGGTCCCCGACAGCCTTGACGGCATGCAAATCCACCTCAACCTGAAGATCACCCTGAAAAAAAAATAACCGGCACGCGATGAAAAAAGCCATCGGCTTACTGCTCGTGTTCATCGCCTTCAGCGCCGCCGCCTGGGGACAGCAAGGCGCCGAGGCCCTGGTCGCCGAGAGCGCCGCCTACCTGGGCGAGTTCTTCAAGGACAAGTTCGACGTGCGCGTCGCCGTGGTCGGGTTTGAAAACCGCTCGGAGCTGGGCGACCTGGCCCTGCAGAAGATCTACCAGATGCTGATTTCTCGGCTGGAAGGCGAAAAAAACATCCGCCTGGCCGACCTGCTGGTCGACTTCAGCAACGGCCGCGGCAAGTTCAACCTGAGCCAGGCGGACAACCTGGATTTCCTGCTCGACCTGAAGCTGGTCCAGAACAAGAGCAAGACCGGGCTGGGCTTGACCGTTTTTTCCCGCTTGCAGAACCGCACCGTCGCCGTGAAATACTTCGAAAAACCGCTCAGCCAGGGGGAGATGGATCTGCTGCAAGCGCGGAATTTCTCTTTTTCCGCCCTGGGCTTTTCCAAGCTGCTCGAGTTCGAGAGCAAGAAGAACCTGATGGATATCCAATCCATCGCCGGCTCCGACGGGCGCATGCTGTATTTCTTCTATTACCCGGACGAGATCATCATCTACCAGGCCAGCGAGACCCGTTTGGAGAAGCATTTCCAGTTCAAGCTCAAATGGTCCCGCCCCTTCTACCCGACGCTGCACCCGGAGGGAAAACTCCTGTTGTTCCGCTCCGCCCAGGACCTGGTGCTGACAGCCGGGAACAATTTCTGTCCCTACTCCCGGGTCCTGGCTTTCCGCGACGGTCAGTGGCAGGAGGCCGGACAGGTCGACTTCGTACCCTTCCGCCTGGTGATCTTGAACCAGAACCCCTACCTGGTCGGCGGCCGCTACGAAGAGGGCCGCAATTTTTTCAAGGACCGGGTCCATTTCCTTCCCTTCGCCATGCCGCTCGCCGGCACCGGTGCCTACCAGAAGCAAACCTGCCCGGCCATGGCCATGGATTTTTCCACGACCGCAGGGCAATTGCAGTCCGTACACGTCATCGACCGCGATTACACCTACCGCCTGTTCTCCGCCGGGTTCGAGGAAATGAAGCCGCTGGCGGAAAAGAAAGGCGCGTCGCTGGCCGCCCTCGACGGCGAATGGCTGGCCATGAGCGGCCATAGCCGCGCTTCCGACCAGCTTTTCTTTCTTGCCATCCGCGACGGCGGCTTGAGCCCCGCGTACACGGGCCAGGTGGACGGTGAAGTGCAATTCATCGCCGCCGGGAGCTGGCAGGAAGCCCGGGGTTTCTGGGCAGGCGTGCGCCAGGCGGCGGACGGCATGGAACGGCTGCTGGTGCAGTTCTGGGGCAAGCGCAATGAATAAGGTGAAGCTCCCGTTCCTGCCGCTGGCGCTGCTGCTAATCACTTTGTTGCCCGCCTTCCTGGGTGGCGCCATCAAGCCCTATTACGGGGGCGCCATCGCCATGCGCCTGAACGAGCCTGCCTCCTTCAACCTGAACACCGCCAGCTACTCCAATCTCATCTTCTACTCGCTGATCTACGAGAACTTTTTTTACCTGGGAAAGGACGGCGCGATCACCAGCCATGTCTTCCAGGACTACCGCTACGACCCGGCCGCCAAGACCCTTTTCCTGTCCCTCAAGGAGAACCTCAGCTTTTCCAACGGCAAGCCGCTGACGGCCAAGAACATCCAGGTGTCGCTGAAGGTATACATGGCTTCCGAGCTGTTCACCGCCGGCCGCCTGAGCAAGGCGGTAAAAGTCGTCCGCTTGAGCGGCGACCAGGTAGCAATCGAACTTCTGGCCGACAACCCCGACATCGTCAGCCTGCTCGCCGCCCCCGAGCTGGTGGTGTTGGCCGAGGACGAACAGTCCTTTTCCGGCGTGTTCTACCCGCTGGAATGGGAAAAGGGCCATCACCTGACCCTGCGGGCCAACCCGTATTACGCCGGGGGGCGGGCTTACCTGGACACGGTGCGGGTCCTGTTCTCCGAAGGCCCGGTACCCGACCTGTTCCTGGCCGGGCCCGGCCAGTTCAAGGACAATTTCCTGGAGTTCGATTCCGGCATCTTCCAGAACATCTACCTGTGTTTCCTGCAGAGCGACATCGGCCAGAACACCAAGATCGCGCTCTATTCGCTGTTGAAGCGCTTCAATGAAGCGACGGGCTTCCGCTTCCGCGAACTGAATTCGCTGACCTCCGACGAGGAGTCCCCGGTCGCCATCCGCATCAAGGGCCTCAGCCAGCAAAAGACGGCGGCGATCCTGAAGTTTTCCGAGATCAAGCTCTACATCCTGTCCTCCCTGTCCAACCTGGAAAATGACCTGGCCGCCTTCCTGAAAGGCACCAACCTCAGGATCGAAACGCAGTTCATCGACAACAGCCAATTCCTGGCTTTCCTGGACTCGGCAGCCATCAAGTACGCCCTGGTCGACAAGATATTCCAAAAAAAGTTCCCGGCCGAGGAGAAGCTCGGCCGCATCCTCAAGGAATCCAGCTTCAACCGCTTCAACGCCCAGTACCTGCGCATGCTCAGCGAACTGGAAGAGGCCCGCTTCAGCAATTCCCAGGAGCTGCTGCTGGAGCAAAGCGCCCGCATCAGCGAGGCGATCATCAACGACGGCTTCATATTCCCCCTTTTCCAGAAAAACTATTCCCTGTACGTGCGCAAATCATGGCCGGGGATCGAGATCGACTATTACGGCAGGCCGCTGCTGCAAAAAGTGAGCAAAAACAATGAGTAAAAAAGCGCTGTGTCTCGCCGGGCTCCTCTCCCTGTGCCTGAGTTCTTTCGCCCTGGACCTGGGACTGGTCGCCGGATCGATCAGCCGGCCTTCCAGCTTCACCTACGGCATTTCCGTCGGGTCGGGGACCTTGGTGCCCATGCTCAAGTTCGAATTCGAAGGCTGCCGCATCCGTGAAAGCGGCTGGAACAGCCTGAGCGCGGCCGTGAAATTCCGCCCGAAATTCGGCATCTTCGCCCCCTACGCCGTGCTGGGAGCCGGCGGCGAGTTCGAGAAGCTGAACTTCAAATTCAGCGAGTATAATTTTTATACCTTCATCGGCGGCGGCGTTCATCTTTTTTTCACCTCCATGTTCTCGCTGCGCGCCGATCTGCGCTTCCTGCACCTGCCCGATGCCGACCGCACCCGCATCAGCGGCGGGATCTTCCTGCACCTGTAATTCATCTGTTTTTCAAATTTCTTTAAAATCAATAATTATTCCTTTATACTGTGAGCCGTGGCATTCAAATCGAACTCGGGAGTAGCGGAATGAACAAGATTATCCTCGCCCTGGCCATCATGACCTTGTCGACGTCCTGTTTTCATCACAATAAGATCAAGACCGAGCCTGCGGTGAAGGACAAACTCTACTTAATGGGCATCGGCATGCTGCGCCTGAACTGGGCGAGCGTGCAAGGCAACGAGATCCGTTTCCGCTACAGCGACCTGGGACTGCCGGCCGATTTTTCGACGCGTGAAAGGATATCCTTCATGGTCGACGGCACCATGAACCACGGCGAGTACGCCGTCAGCGGCCATTTGGACTATGACCCCGAGAACCGCATCACCGAGCCGCCGCTCGATTTCCTGCTCACCGTAGGCAATGAACGGGAATACCTGTCCCTGGGCGACCAGAGAATGGGTGTTTTCCTGGATTCGGTGTTTTCCCGCTACTACCACCCTTTCCGTGGCGGCATACTGGGCAAGAAAAGCGAACATGCCGGCGTGGAGATACTGGCCGGAGTGAGCCGCGGCGAAGCCGGAATCGAGGAATTCCCCTCTGACCTCGGCGTCGGCCCATATTACCTGAACGAGTCGCCCATCCTGCGCGGCAGCGAGAACATCCAGCTGGTGACCCGCAGCGCCAGCAACCCCGGCCTGGAAATCAGCTACACCCCCATGGTCCGCAACCGGGATTACTTTATCGATTACGACCGGGGAGCGATCATTTTCAACAGTCCCATCTTCTCCATCGACTCCCTGGGAAACCCCGTCTGGGTCAGGGTCAGCTACCAGTTCGAATCGCTGGCCGGCCGCTTCACGCGCGATGTTCTCGGCGTCAGGGCGTTCGCCGCGCCCTGGGAGTTTGTCAAGTTCAACCTGTCGTACATCGCCGACGCCGATGCGACCCTGGACCTCGGGAAAGCCTGGGACAGCCGCCGCGGTATTTTCACCCTCGGCGTCAATGTCGATTCGCGGCCGCTCACCTTTTTTGGAGAATTCTCCCTGAGTTCCGAGCCGCAGCAGAAGGAACAGAACGGTTTTTTCGGCGGCGGCATCCTCAAGTTCAGCAAGCAGCTCCGCCTTTTTTTCAATGCCTGGTCGATCAACGCCGATTTTCCGCTCTTCGCCAACCAGCAGCTTAAATACGGCTACAGCCTGTACCAGATCTTCCCCGCCTACGCCGAGAGGAACATCTTCCTCTCCCCCTTCCAGTTCACCCGCAACATCGGCGCCGAGCTCTATCCCTTTTCCCTGGCCAGCCTGGCGGTCGATGAAAAGGAATACCACTCCTTCCTGGAATGGGAGAACCGGCAACTGGTATTGTCCGGCGGTTGGGGCGAGAAGGAATCCCTGGCCGGCGATCTGCGCAACCGGACGCTTTACCTGTCTTCGTTCCTGAACCATGATAAAACCAAGGCCTGGGGAAAGATCGAGCTGGACAGCGATTTTGACAGGCCCCGGATCGTCAAGGACACGGAGATCAGGGATTTTCTCCTGGGCGGGCGGCAGCGCCTGTGGAGCGGCGCCAAGGGTGCGGGCTTCTTCCAGATCGACTATAGCGGCCAGGCATTCAGCGACCGCCTTGACCTGGCCGGCGACACCAGCGGCCGCTCCGCCTCCTTCCTGCTGGAATACCTGACCGGCAGCGAAGGGATCTTCGTGAGCTACCAGAAGGAGCTCCTAGACGAAAAAAACGGCAAGCGCCTTCTTGATGCCGACATCTACGAGGCGGGCATCCGCCGCCACATCAGCAAAAGTTTCTTCATCGATTCCCGCGTCCGCCGTGAAGTCAGCAGCCAGGAAGAGATGACCATGGAAAACAACATCCTGTCGCTGGGCGGCGGCATTGAAACCCCGCGCTTCCGGGCCATGGGCCGGTACGAACTCCAATTGAACCAGAACAATGGCCGCGAGGGACGCCGCCGCCTCTGGTCCCTGTTCCTGTTCGGCTCGCCGCTCAAGGACATGAGCCTGAGCCTAAACTACTACAAGCAGGTCGGTCGGGACATCGCCCCGGTCTCCCTGCAGGAACGATCCGAAGAACAACTGAACTTCAGGCTGCTGTGGCGTGCTAAAAAGTGGCTTTCGCTGTATTCCCAGTGGCGCTACGATACCAACTTCGAGCTGTATCCCCCCTACGACGGGATCCGGAGCAATTCCCTGGCCTCGGTCCAGGGCGCCAAGATCAATTTTTCGCGCAAGCTCGAATTCCTGGCCAACTACAAGCTGCTGCGCATCTGGGGGCCGATCGAAAACCGCAAGGAAGCGCTGGCCGCAGAATTGGGATATCTGGTCCAGCGCCATGTCCGTGTCGGCCTGGGAGCCGAGATCATCGATTACCATGACCGGCAGCTTGCTGACGCCGATTACCATACTGCGGTGGGCTACTTCAAGCTGGTCGTCCTTTATTAAACACAGGGGAGAACCACATGAAAAAAAACACCCTAAAAAAAATATGGACTTGCCTGGCAGCCTGCCTGTTCCTGGCCGCGGCGCTTGCCGGTGCGGACGCACGCCAGAACCCGATCAGGGCCGCCTATTGCGACGGCAGCTCATTGGAGCTGTATCCTTACAGCGCGGTCATCCGTAACGATGGATCCGGCTTCAACTGCTACGAGGTCCAGATCTCGCCAATGGGTGAAGGGCTGCGCTTCGGGTTCGAGGATGCCGACGATGCCGACTACAACGATGTCATCATCGATGTCTGGCTGACCGCGAACGGCAGCGGCGCTCCCATGGCCCACGTCCGTTTCGTTTCCAAGGATGCCTCATATTCCCATACGATCCACCTGGTTCTCGCCGGCACCGACCTGTCCGTGTTCACCGCCGAAGCCACGGCTCCGGGCAGCGTATTCGATGTTCCCCTGCCGAACCGGCCCTGCCCGGATTTCATCCTGACCGCCAGCCCCGCCTCCCAGACCACCGCGGCCGGAGGTTCGCTGCAGTTTCAGATCCAGGCCGAAAGCAGCCATGGGTTCAACCTGCCGCTCTCGCTCAGCCTGGGCGGAACCCCGGCCGGTTTCAGCCATTCTTTCACCCCCAACCCTATCCAAACGGGCTCGCCATCTGTGCTGGAGATCAAAACCGCAGCGCAAACGGTCCCGGGCATCTACCCGCTGACCATCACCGCCACCGGGGGAGGCATCAGCCACAAGGCGATCGTCACCGTCGAAGTCAAGCCTCTCATTCCAGGCTTCCTGGAAAAGTCATTTTCCCTGTCCCAGGCCTATCCCGGCCAGCAAATTGAAATGACGCTGCTGCTAAAAAATAATTCCACAGGCGATCTCCTCAATATTACCCTTTGGGACGAGCTGCCCGCTTATCTGCTTTACCTGGACGACGACGCCGCCCCGAAAGCCGCGCGTTCGGGAAACAAGATCTCCTGGTTTTTCCGCAACCTGGACCCGGGCGGCAAGATCGTGATCCGGGTACAGTTGAAGGTCGCCGAAAATTGCCCGCCGCTGGAGATCCGCAACCTGGCCCATTTCCAGCACTCCCTGCTTCCCGAAGCCCTGGCTTCCGATCCGGCCGTAATCAAAGTCCAGGAATTCCGCATCCGGCTGGCAAAGACCGTCAGCCGCAACCAGGCCCGGCCGGCCGATACCCTGGAGTACCAGATCACAATCAGCAATCCGGCCACACGGCCTTTGCCGGCCGTCCGCATCCAGGATAAACTGGCCGCCGAACTGGAACTGGTCTCCCAGCAGGGCGGCCTCTCCTTCCAGCAACAGGGGAGCACGCTGCTCTGGACCGGGGAGATTGCCGCCGGCAAGGAGACCCGCGTCTCGTTCCAGGCGCGGATCCGGGATGACATCGTCGCCGGCACGATCATCGCCAACCACGCCAGCCTGGAAAGCGCGGTCCTGCCCGAGCCGCTGCCCTCCAACACGGTGAGCACCATCGTGGTCAGCGATCCCATTGCCACTGCCCAGGTGCGTTTCAGCAAGAAGGCGGACACCCCGCAAAGCGAAGTGGGGCGGATCATCCGTTTCCGCCTGATCACGGAAAACCGCTCGTCGTCCCTGCTGCTCGCTCCCAGGCTGGAGGACTCGCTTCCCCAGGGCTTTGATTATGTCCCGGGCTCGAGCGAATGCGACGGCAGCAAACTGGCCGACCCGCAAAGCCGTAGCCGCTTGAACTGGCAAATCCCCGCCATCCGGCCCGGCCGGACATCCATCCTCAGTTTCCAGGTGGTCATCGGGGCCGACGTCCGCCGCGGACGCAACACCAACCGGGCCGTGTTCAATGCCCAGGACCAGTCCGGGCAAATCCTGCGGCTGGAGGCCGAAGAGTTCGTCAACATCTCCACCACGACCATTGTTTTTTACAGCGCCGTGGAAGGCAGCGTTTTCCTGGATCGGGACGAAAATGAATTCTATTCGCCGGCCGACACCCCCCTGTCCGGGATCGAGGTGCGCCTGTCCAACGGCCAGCAATCGCTTACCGACGCCAGCGGCCGCTATTCCTTCCAGAGCTTGTTCCCCGGCGACTATGCCCTGGGACTCAACCAGGCCACGCTGCCGGAAAAATACCGGGTGGTCTTCCCCACCACCAAGGCAGTCACTCTTTTTGACGGGCTGACCGACACCGTCGACTTCGCCCTCGCCTTCAAGGGCGACGACGAAACGCCCAGCTGCCGGCTGCAAGGCCGCGTATTTTTTGACAAGATACAGAACCAGGCCTTCGATGCCGGCGAGCCGCTGCTGGCCGACTTCACGGTCATGTTCGACGGCAGCCTGCAGACCACCGGCAAGGACGGCTCCTTCGTTTTTTCCAAACTGCCCCCGGGAAAGCATGCGCTCGCCATCACCTTCGGCGGCCAAACCGTCCGCCGCGACGTGACCCTGCCGCCGGGCCAGACCGCGCTGGATATCCCCCTGCCCTTCAGCGGCATTGTCATCACCGTACAGGGAGAGAACTAAAATGAACACCAAAAAAAAATATACCCTGCAAACGGCCTTGATCCTGATCTTCATTCTGCTGGCCGCCACCCTGCCGGCCCAGTCCACCGGAGTCAGCGGCGACAGCACCATCAACCAGTGCGAAGCCAAGACATACACCATCAGTGTTTTGAACAACTCCGGCAACCCCCTGACCAATCTGATCGTTACCGCCAAGCTCGGCAACCTGACCGGGTTTTCCTATGTCACGGGGACCGCCAGCATCGATGTCAACGGCGGCGCCGCATTCTGCACGGCAGACCCGACCCTCTCCGGCAGCGACTTGGTCTGGAATATCGACACGCAGTGCAGCGGACCCTTCACCCTGAATAACGGCGCGACTCTGAACGTTGCCTTCGACTTGGCCACCGACTGCTCGGCGGTATCGGGTTCCCTGAACGTGCGCATCGACTACGAGATCGGCGGCACGCCCATGGTCGACGAAACAGGAGTTCTCAGTATCCAGGTCCTGCCCGGCGGCCTGACCATCAAGAAAACGCCCAACGTGATTCCCCGGGAGATCGGCCAGGACGTCACCTGGACCCTAACCATAGAAAATTCCGGTTTTGGCACCATCAAAAACGTGGTGGTGACCGATGTGCTGGGCGCCGGGCTGGCATACGTCTCTTCTGCCCCGGCCGGCAGCAACAGCGGCCAGACCACGACCTGGGGGGCGGCGGATGTGCCTCAGCTCACCCTGTTGAACCCGGGCGAAACGGTGTCCATCGACATCACGGCCACGGTCACGGCCTGCGAGCTGCTGGACAACAACGCCGACGCGCGCTGGGGCTGCGACCTGGCGACCGCTTGCTACGACACGGCCGCCACCATTCCGCCTTCCACCGCCACGGCATCCGTGCAGCGCATCGTCAAGACCCCGCTGGTCCAATACACGCCGGCCAACATCACCTTCGACTACTGCAACGATATGGCCACCGCCAGCTTCATTGTCAGCAACATCGGCGACGGCCGGGCCCATGACGTAGAGCTGTGCGTCGATCTCTCGCCGCTCACCGTCACCGCGGTCACCGCCCCGGCAACCTACAGCGGCGGCTGCTTCATCATCCCCAGCCTGGCTGCCGGCGAAACCTTCAACCTGGAGTTCACCATACAGTTCAGCGCCTGGTGCGGCCCTTTCCCCTCCCGCAGCCTGGTCTGGATCACCGACTACGAGGACGACTGCAATAACCATTTCTATCCTCCGGTTCACCTGAGTTCTCTTTCCGGCCCGGCGGCAGCGCCGACGCTCATGGTGAACAAATCCGGGGCGCCGGCGATTGTGCAGATCGGCTCCCAGATCACGTATGCAGTCACGTCCTCCTATTCCGGTCCGCTCACCTGCGGCAGCGGCAGCACCGGCGCTGTGACCGTAGTGGATATCATTCCGAATGGCTTTACCGTATTGGATGCCGGGGGCGGGACCTGGGTCCCCGGCGGCGGCGGTACCGGCGGCACCATCACCTGGACCTATGCCCCCCCGGCCTTGCTGAATACCAGCATCATCGTCCAGGTGCCTGACCGCACGCAATGCGAAACGTTCTGCTTCACCACCTTCACCAACGCCATCAGCGCCACGGCCATCGACTGCTGCGGCTGCACCCTGAACGCCACCAGTTCCCAGACCACGGCCATCGAGTGCGAGGAACTGGTCGATTCGGAAAAGACCGCCGTGCCCGGCACCGGCATCCGCTGCGGCACCATCCAATATACCAACGCCTACGTGTTTGCCGACAACGCCGCCCTGGACGCGGTCGACCTGGCGCAGATGGGCTTCCAGGAAAATGCCGACAGCGAGCAGGAATATGTACCCGGCTCCCTGCAGGTCACCCTGAGCGGCAGCGGCGACATCACGGCCTGCGCCCTGGCCGGGCTGGCCGACACCACGCTTGGCGCCGGAGGCACCCTGCGGATCGATTTCACCAACTGCGCCTCCCTGGGCTCCGTGCGCAACCGGACCCTGGCCATCACCTACCAGTTGCGGGTCAGCGAATCGTCCGTGGGCGCCTGCAGTGGGGCGACATTCTATTCCTGGTCGCAGCTGGAAATGAACTTCAACAGTGGCTCCGAGTGCCTGCCCGACGGCGTCATCAACGAGGCCACCGTGGTCACGATCGACCCGCCGGCCATGTCGCTGGCCGTCGCCGGCCTGGGACAGATCGTGGACAAGTGCCAGACGCAGGAGATCACCCTGACCCTGGCCCAGACCTCGGGCACCGCCAACCCGCGCGACGTGCGCCTGGTGCTCTCGGGCCTGAATTACTACATCGTGGACCCGACGGCTGCGGTATGCAGCGGCGCCGTGGCGCCCACCTCCTGCACGCCGGCCCTGGTCGGCGACAACTATGCCTGGTATTTCGCCGACGGCTTCAACGGCCCTGGGCAAAGTGCGGTGATCCGGCTGACGGTGCAGAAACGCTGCAACAACGGCGGCGAACTGTCGGCCACCGCCTACTTCGACGACAACTGCAAAGATGACGCCGTGTATGACGACTCCTGCTCAGCCCCGGCCAGCAACACTCCGGCCCTGCTGCTGAGCGGCGACCTGCTCATCGAGAAAACCCCGGAAATATACTATGCCACAACCAACACGGTGGAATGGAAGATCTTTTTGACCAACCGCGGCAGCGGCTCGGCCTACAATGTCTGGCTGGACGATGTGCTGGGCGCCGGACTTGATTTTTCAAGCGCCGTGGTCAACAACATGACCGGCGTAACGATCACCGCCGACCAGGACCACAACGGCGGGGCCATCAACGGCTGCAGCATTGCCATCAGCGCGATGACCGCCGGCCAGCGCCGCGAGATCACCCTGCAGGCGCTCCTGATCGACTGCAGCAACCTGACCAACGCGGCCTCGGCCTCCTGGGGCTGCGGCGGATCAGACTGCCAGGCCACGGTCAGCGACACCTCCACGGTGGCCATCCCCCGGCCGCTCTTGATCAACACCAATGTCATCACCACGCCAGTGGACGCCTGCGCCAACACCAAGGGCATGCTCACGCTGAAGAACAGCGGCCAGACCACCTGCTACAACCTGCAATTGACCGCCACCCTGCCGGCCGGTCTGCTGTATATTCCCGGCACCACACGCTGGCGCCTGAACGGCGGCGGCTGGAACGGTCCCAATGCCGCCTATGACCCCAGCCCAACCGTCTCCCCGCTGCAGTGGACCTCGACCCAGATCCCGGGGCTGGCCACCGCCAATCCCGGCGATACCCTCGAGGTCGAGTACGACTTGGCGGCGGATTGCCCCTTTGCCGGAGGCAACGTCACCGTGGCCACGAGCTACGAGAACCCCTGCGGCCAGGTGTTCAACACCGCGAACAGCGTGTTCACCGTGGCTTTCCGCGCGCCCCGGATCACGGTCACCAAGACCCGGGCCAGTACACCGATCGATTGCAACCAGGACATTACCTGGGACATCACCATCACCAACAACAGCGGCTATACCATGCCCATCCTCTGGGTGGAGGATACCATGGATGCCGCGTATACCTATGTTTCTTCCACCGGGGATGCGCCCTATACCTCGGACAACGGCACCCATGTGGGCCAGAGGGTGACCTGGGAATTGGAGAATGTCCCCACTGGCACCACCGTCAATCTGACCCTGACCGCCCACACCGACAGCTCGCCCTGCAGCCCCGACCTGGACAACACCGTGCGCGCCTGGTGGGGCTGCGGCAATGCCGACGGCAATTCCGCCACCAAACCCGGCGTTGATCCCCCGGACAATAACCTCTGTCTCGGTTCCATCGCCGTCTCCGCCGTGCGCACCGAGACCCGCCAGCCGTCGGTCGGCTTCCTGAACATCGCCGTCAATCCCGTCAGCCTGAACTCCTGCGACGACGCCACCGAGCTGACTGTCACCATCAGCAATCCCGGCCCCACCGACGCCAGCAGCGTGGACCTGGTGGTCACCCTTCCCGCCGGCCTTACCTACATCGCCAACAGCGCCGCGGTCACCTGTGGCGGCGTCCTCAGCGATCCGGCCCCGGAGCCCACCATCAGCGGCAGCCAGCTGATCTTTTACAATACCTCGAGCATGGCCAGCAATTTGTGCAACCTGATCCAGGCCACGGGCGGCAACGACACCGTGACCCTGGTCTTTTCCGTGCGTTCGAGCTGCTATATTACTGCCGACCTGAACTTCAACCTTTATTACTATGACTGCTGCGGCGACACGCAGTACAATACACCCACCAGCCAGCAGGTCACCGCCCTCTACCCCGCCCTGACCGTCAGCAAGACCCCGGTCAGCACCCAGGTAGCGTGCGGAGCCGACCAGACCTGGAACATCACCGTGATCAATAACGGAACGGGCAACGCCGAGGTGGTGCGCATCGAGGACACCCTGGGCAACTGGCTCACCTACGTGGGCGGTTCGGCCGGCATCACCCCCATGGGCGGGCAGGTATACGGCTGGGAGATCAACAACCTGGCCAGCGGCGGCGGCACGGCCTCGTTCACCATCACCGC
>JBGSPO010000078.1:0-3901 GCA_041738575.1 Candidatus Aminicenantia bacterium | reverse complement strand
GTCTTCGTGGCCATGGGCCTCGACGACGAGCTGGCCCACACCAGCATCCGCTTCAGCCTGTCGCGCTTCACCACCGCCGAGGAGATCGACCGCGCCGCCGCGGTGATCCGCCGCTCGGCCGAGAGGCTGCGCGCCATATCGTCCACCTACGATTCCGCCAAATAAAACGCAGCCGCGATAGACGAGGCAACATGGCAAAGAACGATTTGATCGGCGGCTCCCTCTGGGAGCAGTATTCCACCAAGGTCAGCGAGCGCATGAACGACCCGCGCCACCGCGGCGAGATCAGCGAGGAGGAAGCCAATGCCCTGGGGGCGCGACTGGTCGTGGCCGACTGGGGCGCCGAGTCCTGCGGCGACGCCGTGCGCCTGTACTGGGCCGTGGACCCCAAGACCGACCGCATCCTGCTGGCCAAATTCAAGAGCTTCGGCTGCGGCACGGCCATCGCCTCCTCGGACATGATGGCCGAGCTGTCGCTGGGCAAGACCGTCGACGAGGCCATGAAGATCACCAATATCGAGGTGGAACGGTCCCTGCGCGACGACGAGGGCACCCCGGCCATCCCGCCGCAGAAAATGCACTGCAGCGTCATGGCCTACGACGTGATCAAGAAGGCGGCCTCGATCTACAAGGGCGTCGACATGTCCAGCCTGGCCGAGGAGGACATCGTCTGCGAGTGCGCCCGGGTCAGCCTGCGCACCATCCAGGACGTCATCCGCATCAACGACCTCAAGACGGTCGAGGAGATCACCCAGTACACCAAGGCCGGCGCCTTCTGCAAGTCGTGCATCCGCCCGGGCGGTCATGAGAAGCGCAGCCATTACCTGGTCGACATCCTGCGCGACACCCGCGCCGCCATGGACCGGGAAAAACTGGCGCTCCAGGCCGAAGCGAGCGATTTCCCGCGGATGAACCTGATCCAGAAGCACCGCGCCATCGAAAAAGCGCTGGACGAAAAGATCCGGCCGGCCCTGGCCGCCGACGGCGGCAGCGTTGAGGTGGTCGACCTGCGCGAATCCGAAGGGACGGTCAGCGTTTATATCCGCTACCTGGGCGCCTGCCGCGGCTGCATCAGCAGCACCCGAGGCACCCTGCAGTTCATCGAGAACATGCTGCACCAGGAGCTGTCCGCCGGCATCCGCGTCATCCCGCTGTAATTTGCAGCGCGGCGGCAGCGGGCCCGGCAGGTTGTTTTGACTTGCCGGCCGCCTTTGGCTACAATCCCATTCCGAGGTGCAGCATGAAAAATATTGCGGGCCTGGCCCTGTGGCTGTCCGTTTTCCTGGTCCTGCCGGCTCTGGGCAGCGACCGGCTGGAGCATTGTGCCAGCCTGACCCGGGGCCAGCTGCAGAGCGTGATCGAGTTCCTCAGCGCCGATGCCCTGGAAGGGCGGGCCCCGGGAACCCGGGGCGGCGAGCTGGCGGAAAACTACCTCCATTCGTTCTTCAAGCAGCTCGGCCTGGAAAGCCGCTTCCAGCCGTTCACCCTCCAGGGCTTCCAGCTCCAGTCCCTGAGCGTGGCCGCCGACAGGCACGAATTGGCCTTCGGCGACGAGGTCGTCGGCAGCTATGTCCGCGAGGAAAGCGACTTCAGCCTCGAGGGCGAGGCGGTCTTCCTTGGCTTCGGCATCCGCGCGCCGATCTGGGAGTGGGACGATTACAAGGGCGGCGACCTGCGCGGCAAGGTCCTGATCGTCCGGGTCAACGACCCCGGACTCTATGACCCGGGCATATTCGAGGGCGGCGCCCTGACCTATTTCGGCCGCTGGACATACAAGCTGGAAGAAGCCGCGCGCGCGGGCGCCGCGGCCGTCCTGCTGGTCCACACCACGCCCACGGCCGGCTACGACTGGCAGGTGGTGAAGAACTCCTGGGCCGGCGAAGAGCTTTACCTGCCGGCAAGCCTGGACAGCGACTTGAAATTCCGGGGCTGGATCCGCGAAGCGAGCCTGAAGGCGCTCCTGGCCGATAGAAAGATCGACCTGGAGAGACTGTACCGGCGGTCGCTCAGCCGCAAATTCCGCCCCGTCGACCTGGGCTTCAAGATCAGGATCTCGGGGCGCAATTCCTTCCGCGCCCTGGAAACCCGCAACGTCATCGCCGAGATCCCCGGGCGCTCGGGAAAAAGCATCGTGCTCAGCGCCCATATCGACCACCTGGGCCGCGACGGGCGCCTGAAAGGCGACCAGATATTCAACGGCGCCATCGACAACGGCGCGGCCGTGGCCGCCCTGGCCATGGTGGCCAAGGTATTTGCCGCGTCCGGGGGCGAGCTGAACCACGGCCTCACCTTCCTGGCCTGCCAGGGAGAGGAAGCGGGACTCCTGGGTTCAAGGCATTTTGTGGCCAACTGCGACCGCCGCCGGGTCGTGGCCAACATCAATTTCGAGTCGACGCCGGTTTGGGGGGCAAGCCTGGACTCATTCGCCGAAGGCGGGCGCTATTCCACCCTGGGGGAAGCGGTGCGCCAGGTGGCCGCCGACCTGGGCTTGGGCTACAGCCGCTTTTCCCTGGGCGACCAGGGGCTCTTCTTCCGTTCCGACCAGTTTTCCTTCGCCCAGGCCGGGATCCCGGCGATCTGGCTCTCCGCCGGGGAAAGATCGGCCTCAGGACGAAATCTTATCGCTGAATTCTTCAAGGGCGGCACCTATCACACGGTGAAGGACGAGTTCGACCCGGCCTGGGAGCTGGAGGCGCTGCGCCAGACCATCCAACTGGCCGTGGGACTTATCGAGCTCCTGCAGGCCGCCGGGGAAGACCCGAACTGGCAGGGGCGCCTGCCCTTCCCGCTGACGGCCATTCCCGGCAATTGAGCCGGCGGCGCGACGAAAATGGCCATTCGCAGGCCAAAAATGGTTGACGGCGGCCGCGATTTGTGTTATAAAAAGGTACTGTCTGACAAAGGAGATATGACCATGTTTGCCATACTTGAAACCGGCGGAAAGCAGTATAAAGTGGCCGAAGGCGATATTTTGGAAGTCGAGCTGCTTCCCGAGGAGCTCGTGAAAAAAAATACGGCCAGCCTGACCACCGTTCTGCTGGTCCAGGGCGATAAAGACCTGCTGATCGGCGACCCCTACGTCAAGAACGCCAAGGTCAAGGCCAAGGTCCTGGAAGAGATCAAGGCCGACAAGATCCGCATATTCAAATTCAAGCCCAAGAAGGGCTACCAGAAAGCCCAGGGCCACCGGCAGAAGCTTCATCGTATCCAGATCGAGAAGATCGAGATCAAGTCCAGCGCCAAGGCCAAGGAGACGGAATAATGGCTCACAAAAAATCGGGCGGCAGCGCCAAGAACGGCCGTGAAAGCACGTCCAAGCGCCTCGGCGTCAAGAAATTCGGCGGTGAAGCGATCAACGCCGGCTCCATCATCGTGCGCCAGCGCGGCACGCATTTCCGGCCCGGCAAGAACGTCGGCATCGGCAAGGACGACACCCTGTTCGCCCTGGCCAGCGGCAAGGTGCGCTTTGTCGACCGTGCCGGCCGCAAGTTCGTCGAGGTCGACCCCAATTAAATTTCGGGCGTTCGCGTATCCCCCCGCCCGCCCACCCCGCAATCCAAAGCCGTTCAACCATGTTCATTGACCGCGCCATTGTATCGTTCAGCGCCGGCAACGGCGGCGACGGTTCCCACAGTTTCCGCCGCGAGAAGTTCATCCCCCGCGGCGGCCCCGACGGCGGGGACGGCGGCAACGGCGGCGATGTCTGGGTCGTGGTCGATCCCGGCCTCGGCACCCTCCTCGACTTCCGCTATAAAGTCCATCACAAAGCCAAGAACGGCTTGCCGGGGATGGGCAAAGACATGCACGGCAAATCCGGGGAGGACCTTGAGATCGTCGTCCCCCTCGGCACCCTGATCTACGACGTCGAGACCGATGAACTCCTCGCCGATATGGTTGCCGC
>JBGSPO010000055.1:0-7591 GCA_041738575.1 Candidatus Aminicenantia bacterium | reverse complement strand
ATCCGCCTGGCCCGCAGCCGCGCCGAGGCGGAACAGCATATCGCTGCCATACTGGGCATGACCTTGGTCAGCCAGCAGACCGGTCCCGAGGGCCGGCTGGTGCGCAAGCTGCTGGTCGAGCAGGGACTGGAGATTCGCCGCGAGCTTTACCTGGCGATCCTCCTGGACCGCGAACGGGAAATGCCGGTAATCATCGCCTCCAATCAGGGCGGGATGGAGATCGAGGCCGTGGCCCGCGACAATCCCCGGGCCATTTTCCAGGTGCACGTCCATCCCGCTTCGGGGCTTTTCCCCAGCCATATCCGCTCCCTGGCCTTCAAACTGGGACTGAACAAGGCCCAGCAGCAGAACTTTGCCGTCCTGCTGGCGGGCCTGTTTGATTTGTTCATGAAGAACGACGCCTCGCTGGTGGAGATCAACCCCCTGATCGTCACCGCCGGGGACGAGGTCATGGCCCTGGACGCGAAGGTCAACTTCGACGACAACGCGCTGTTCCGCCATCCGGAAATCGCGGCTTGGCGCGACACCCTCGAGGAAGAGCCCCTGGAAGTGGCGGCCGCGAAATACGAGTTGAACTACATCCGCCTGGATGGTTCCATCGGCTGCATGGTCAACGGCGCTGGCCTGGCCATGGCCACCATGGACGTCATCAAGCTCTACGGCGGCGAGCCGGCGAACTTCCTGGACGTCGGCGGCGCTACGTCGGCCGCGCGGGTCAGGGAGGCCTTCAAGATCCTGCTGGCCGACCCCAACGTGCGGGCCGTGTTCGTCAACATCTTCGGGGGCATCGTGCGCACCGACCTGGTGGCCAGCGGCATCGTCGAGGCTGTCCGCGGCCTCGGCCTGCGCATCCCCGTGGTCATCCGCCTGGCAGGCACCAACGAGGAGGATGGCCGGCGCATCCTGCGCGAGTCACAGTTGGCTTTTGTCACCGAAAACGTTCTGGCCGACGCCGTCCGCCGCGTGGTCGAACTGGCCAAGGGAGCCTGAACATGTCCATCCTCATCGACCGAAACTCGCGGGTGGTCGTCCAGGGATTCACGGGCCGGGAAGGCACGTTCCACGCCGGGCAGATGATCGAGTACGGCACGAATGTCGTCGGCGGCGTCACCCCGGGCAAGGGCGGGCAGGTCCACTTGGGCAAGCCCATTTTCGACACCGTCGAAGCGGCCGTCAGGGAGACCGCGGCCGACGTGTCGGTCATCTTCGTGCCCGCCCCGTTCGCCGCCGATGCCATCGTCGAGGCGGCCATGGCCGGCGTGCCCCTGGTCGTCTGCATCAGCGAAGGCGTGCCGGCGCTGGACATGGTGCGCGTGAAACATTTCCTGCGCAGCACCCCCACGCGGCTGATCGGGCCGAACTGCCCGGGGATCATCTCCCCGGGCCAGTGCAAGGTCGGCATCATGCCGTCGCGCATCCACAGCCCGGGCCAGGTCGGCATCATCTCGCGCTCCGGGACACTCACCTACGTGGCCGTGGACCAGATCACGCGCGAAGGCCTCGGCCAGTCCACCTGCATCGGCATTGGCGGCGACCCGATCATCGGCACCACGTTCGTCGACGCCCTGCGGCTTTTCCGTGAGGACGGGCAGACCCAGGCGCTGGTCATGATCGGCGAGATCGGCGGCACCCTGGAAGAGCAGGCCGCCGCTTATATAAGCAAGGAACTGGGCAAGCCCGTGATCTCTTTCATCGCCGGCCAGACCGCTCCTCCCGGCCGGCGCATGGGGCACGCCGGTGCCATCATCTCGGGCGGGCACGGCACGGCCGCCGAGAAGATGGCCGTTTTGCGGGCACATGGAGTGCAAGTGGTGGAAAACCCGGCCGAGATCGGGCGAACGGTTAAGAAGATCCTGGGCTGAGGCTTGAGGCGGCACCGGGAATATGCAGGAGGGAACAATGAACGGTCAACGGGGAAAAATGACTTTTATGAGCCTGATTGCCATGGTCATCCTGGTCCTGGGAGGCTACATGGCCTTTCGCTTCATCGGCACCGAGTTGGAGAAGAAGCAGATCAAGAAAGAGGTCTTCGATACCTTGGGGACTTATCGCGGCGGGCAGATGACCGATGTGAGAGCTACCGAGATCATCGAGGAAATCCTGACCAAAAAGAAGGTCGAGATCCTGGATGTGGCCGCCGAGATCAACAGCAGCAATTACGTCGTCTACTCGTTTTCCTACCGCATCCATACCGACTATCTGCTGTTCAAGCGCAGCCAAGCCATCGAGGTAGCGGACGAAATTGCCAACTACAACTGAGACGCCGGGACGCGGTCCCTTGTTCATGAAGGTCACCGTCGCCTTCATCGCCGTTGTGTTCGTCGGCTACGCGCTGCGCGAACTGCGTACGATATTCATCCCGTTCTTCATCGCCCTGTACTTTTTTTTCCTGCTGGGCGCGAGCGTGCGCAAGCTGCGGCAGCGGCGCGTCCCCAAGGCCCTGATCATGATCGGGCTGCTGGCCGTCATCTTTGTCTGCCTCTATCTCTGCGGGCTGCTGCTCTTCACCGGGGCCTCTTCGTTCATCGACAACTTTCCCGCTTACAGCACCCGGATCACCCGCCTGATCAAGGGCGTGCTGGTCAATTTCGAGCTGCCGCTCATCGATGTCAAGAAATACATTGCCGGCATCGATTGGGACAACATCTTCAATCCCGCCCAGATCACGGCGCTGGTATCGGGGACGATGGGGACGTTCACCAGCTTCCTCGGCAACCTGCTGCTGGTGCTGCTGCTGCTGCTGTTCATGCTCGGGGAGCGCGTGCCCATGGTCTCCCGCGTCGCCCGTACCCTCTCCCCGAAACGGGCGGAGGAGCTGCTGGCCATGGCCACGGCCATCGAATGCCGGATCCAGCACTACCTCTTCATCAAGACCCTGATGAGCGTGGCCACGGCCGGGATGGCCGCGCTGATCCTGCTCGCGGGCCGAGTCGATTTCATCATCTTATCCGCTCTTCTGGTCTTCCTGCTCAACTACATCCCGACCTTCGGCTCCCTGCTCAGCACGATCTTCCCGGTGCTGATCACTTTTCTCAAGTACGGCTTCTGCCTGCGCCTGGTCCTGGTCGCCGCCAGCCTGATGGTCATGCAATTCGTCATGGGCAACGTGCTCGAGCCGCAGGTCATGGGCAAACGCATGAACCTGTCGCCGATCGTCATCCTGATCTCGCTGATCTTCTGGGGCTGGCTGTGGGGCGTGGTCGGCATGTTCCTGGCCGTGCCCATCACCGCGGCCCTCAAGATCATCTTTGATAGTTTTCCTGTTCTCAAGCCCCTGGCCGCGGCCATGAGCGGCGAATGAAACGCTGAAAACCGCCGCCAAGACTTGATTTTATATTCTTGCTTCAGTATAGTGAGGGTCCAGGAGGAGACAATGAAAAAAACCATTCTGCTCGCACTGATGTTCATGCTGGTGGCCGCCAACGCTTTTTCCGCAGTAAAAAAATCCACGGACAAACCGGAAATGCTAGTTTTCGGGGACGTGGGCATGGCCGTTTCCGATTTTGAAGGCCTGTTCATGGACGCGGGGTTCCAATACGGGTTCTCACCCAAGTTGTTCGGCGAATTCCTTTTCGAGTATTACTTCGCCCCCGCCGGCTCGGGAGTGGACTCCAGCGCCTACGGCTTGAACGCCAACGGGGTATTCAAGCACGAGCTGTCCGACGGCATGAACCTGTTCGCCAAGGCCGGCATTTGCCTTATCCATACCACGGTTTCCTTCCAGGGCTTTTCGGGCAGTGATTCCGATATCGGCTTCAATGCCGGCGGCGGATTGGAATACGCCCTGAACGACAACATGGGACTGCGCGGCGGCGCCACCTTGAAATTGTCCTTTGCCGAGGGTGACACCGGGACCTTTTTCAAGCTGTACGCCGGTTTCTATTACGGCTTGTAGGCCACGGGAGCTTCTTCTGCCAAGATGCCGGACTTGTCCCGGTACTGATTCTCCGGGCAGGATGACGGTAGCCGCAGGCGAAGATGCGCAGACCGATGCCCGTGATCTGCTGCCGGGCGGGTGCCTGCGGATTTGGCGAGGATGAGTGGTTGACACTTTTCTTGTAGTATGAAAAACTGGTAGTCAGGAGGAAATATGAAATTCAATAAAGTCTTTGTCGCCTTGCTTGTCGTGCTGGTCTGTTTTTCCCTGGCCTTGTCGGCGGCTCCCAAGGGCAAAAAAAAATATGCCCGTTTGGAATTCAACAAGGGCGAACTGTACCTCACTCCCCAGATCGGGCTCAACTCGTACGCCATTCCCTTCGGCGCCAACATCGAGTACGCCATGACCGAGAATATCGGGGTCGGGGCCACGCTCATGGCCTGGATATGGAGCCATGGCACTTTGATCGTCCCCGAGGTCGACGCCGCTTACCATTTCACCAAATTGAAGGTCGAGAAACTTGACCTTTTCGCCGGGATCGGCGCCGGTTTCGCCATTTGGAGCGCCAAGGGCGGTTACGGCGGCTCTTCGGGCATCTACATCACCCCGTTCGTCGCCGGCCGCTACTGGTTCTCCGAGAAGTTGGCCGCCAGCCTGCGGGTGAATGTCGGCCTCATCGGCGACTGGACCGGCGTGGGCGGCCAGCTGGGCGTCACGCTCAGGATCTGACGACAAGCGCTGTTCAGGACCCGTCCAGAAGAGGGGGAAGAGATTCCTCCTCTTTTTTTTTATCGGAATTCCGGGAGGTAGCGCCGCGCCTGCAGGGAGAATTCCCCGTGGTATTCGATCTTTCCGGTCAGGATGCGGATCAGCTTCGCCGGGGCGAAGCTTCCGGCCCAGGCCGCGGTTTCATCGGGAGCATGGCGTGCCGTCCAGTGGATGTAAGCCAGTTCCTCCCGGTCAAGCTGCAGCCGTTCGCCGGTTTTGCAGGCTGAACAGAGCAGGCCCCGGTAGTCGCTGCGCAGCCAGCCCCGGCTTAGGTTGCCGCTGCCGCAGTTCGAGCAGCGCCCGGGATTGAACAGCAGCCCTTCGCCGCGCAGCAGCCAGACCAGGAAATAGAGCAGGAGCCAGTCCATGGCCAGCCCCTTTTCCCGCCCCAGCAGTATCGCTTTCAGCAGGTTGTATACCCGCGTGTCGCGATGGTCGGGCTGCATGGTCTTCAGCGCGATCTCGGCCAGCAGGTAGAAATAAAAGACGTTTTCCGCGGCGGAGACCACCGGGAAAAAGCTTTTTTTGATCTCGCCCTTGGCCAGGGTGGCCAATTCCCGGTCCTCGCGCCGGTAATAGTGGAATTCGCCCTCGGTGAACAATTCCAGCAGCGAGCCGAAGCGATTCTTGATCTTGGCCGCCCCGGGGGCCACGGCCCGCAACAGGCCGTTCTCCTTCGTCAGCAGCGTGACCAGTTTGTCCTGCTCGTTCAGCGGCGAGCTGGACAGGACCAGGGCCAGGGTCGCTGCCTGCGGCATGCTCAGCGGCCGCTGCCGCACCCGCTGTGTCGCGTCCTCACGCTACTGCGGCCTGGCGACAAAAAACAAGGCCTTGATGGCGAAGAACAGGAAATAAAGGCTGAAAAAGATCAGCACGTAGCCCAGGATGCGGATGACCTTGCGGGCATGCTGCGGGGCGCACAGGGATTTCACCCGGTTGGTGATGAGCACGATCAGGGTGAAATACGAGAAGGCGCCGACGATGACGACGAAGGTGAAGAATATTTCGAATGAAAGCTCCAGGGGGATATAGATTTTCAGTTTTTTCAGGAACGCGAGGGCGATCACCCACGAGGCGATGCCCAGGGGGTTGATCAGCACCATGGACAATCCCTGGACAAAAGCCCAACGCTTGCGCTTGATCTTCCCGGCGATGGCCTCTTCCTTTTTTTCGAACTTCTCGAGCAGGCGGGCGTCCTTGAGCGAGATCATGCCCAGGATGAAGGTGACGATGGCGGTGACCAGCAGGAAGACGCCTTCGATGCTGAAATTGTAGCCGTTCTTCAGGAAAGGGGTGATGCCGAAGAAGGCAGCCGTGGCCCAGACCGCGTCACCGACGGCCGCACCCAGTGCCAGGCTCAGGGCCGGCCCGTAGTGTTTCTTGATGGCGCTCTGGAAAACTTCGAGGTTGACCGGGCCGATGGGGATGCAGAGGAAAAAACTGATGAAAAAACAGGCCAGGTAGAACAACAGGTATGTCAGCCACATTGGCGCCATTGTAACCTGAGGCGAAAAATAAAGTCAACCGCCCGGGGAAAGTAAAATCTTTTTTATGGCCGGGCCGTGGATCCTGCCGAAAAAAAGCCGGGCCGAGCCGTTCAAATGAGGGCGAACAGCACCTTGAACAAATAGGCGGCCAGCGACGCCACGGTCACGCTCAGCAGCGCCGAGGCACCGGCGGTTTTCCAGCCGAATTCCCGGCCCATGACCACGAAGGTGGTGAAGCAGGGGAAGTAGAGGGTGACGAATACCGCGAAAACGACGGCCTGGCCGGTACTCAGCGGCAACAGGGCCAGGGATTGAGCACCCAGAGCCTGCTGGGCCATGATGATGATCAGTTCCTTGCGGAAGAACCCGAAGACCAGAGTGGTGCCGAGCTTGGCCGGCAGGCCCAGAAAGCCGCTGACCAGCGGCGAGAACCAGCCGTCGATCGCGGCGCTGACGTTGAGGCGGCCCAGCCAGGACATGGCCGCGCTGCCCAGCAGCAGCAGGGGCAGAACGGTGAGAGTGAAATCCTTGAGCTGGCGGCCGCTGGCAGTCAAAGCGTTGCGCAGCGAGGGGACCTTCAGGTCGGGGATCTCCATGACCAGGCCGCCGGGCTTGGCCATGAACAGCGAAATGGCTTTGCCGGTGGCCGCGATCACCAGCAGCACGAAAATGTAGATGGCCAGGGCCCACAGCGGCCCGGCCAGTGCGGCGGTCAATGCGAAAATGACGGCGTTGCGCGCCGAGCAGGGTATGAACGGCAGCAGCAGGGCGCTCAGGAAGCGGTCGCGCCTGTTCTCCAGGATGCGCGTGGCGTAGAGGGCCGGGGCGGTGCAGCCGAAACCCAGGATGAAGGCGGCCACCGATTTTCCATGCAGGCCGATGCGGTGCAGCAGCCCGTCGAGCAGAAAGGCGATGCGCGACAGGTAGCCCGAGTCCTCGAACAGTGAATGGAGGAAAATGAGCGGCAGGAAATAGGGCAGCACGACGCCCAGGGCCCCGGCCAGGCCCTGGAACAGCCCGTCGGCCGTCAGCCACAGGCCCCCCGAGACCCTCTGCAGGGGGATCAGCAGCGGCGGCACGCGGTTCAGCAGCGGGTCGAGCCAGCGGGAAAAGAGGCCGCCGGCAACATAGATGACCGTGAAGAAAACCAGGAAGTAGGCGAGCAGAAAGAGGCGGCCGAGCAGCGGGTGCAGCAGGAAGCGGTCCATGCGGTCGTGCAGGTGGATCGTCTTGCGCGGCACGAATTCGCAGGTGGCTTCGCTCAGCTTCATGGCCAGGTGGTGGCGCTCGTAGGCGATGGACTCGAAGCATTCCAGCTTGTGGAAATCGCGGATCTGCGAGCAGGCGGCGGCGATCGCCGCCGCCTGCGGCCGCAGCATCTCTTCCGGAACCATGGCCGGGTTCTCGATGGCCTTGATGGCGTAGAAGCGGCGGCTGCCGCTGTGGCCGGGCCCGGGCG
>JBGSPO010000049.1:0-5333 GCA_041738575.1 Candidatus Aminicenantia bacterium | reverse complement strand
GCCGAGGAGATCCGCAAGCGCGGTGGCCGGGTTGCGGAAAACGTCACGGCGCGCACCACTCACCTGCTGGCCGGGGCCCATCCCGGGTCCAAGCTGGCCAAGGCCGAAGCGCTCGGCGTTGCCGTCTTTTCCGAGGCCAGTTTCCTGGAACTGCTGCGAATTGCAAAACCAAAATAAAACTGGAGGTCCTGGATGGATGCACCCGTTTCCATAAAGATCGACCTGGTGGATGAAAAAGTGCGCTTCAGCGGCTCGGCCCGCGATCTGCCCGCGGTCAGCGCCGATTATTTTCCCCCGCTCGGCGACGGGCAGGGTTACACCGGACTGGAACTGCTGCTGCTGAGCCTGGCCGCCTGCAGCGCCACGGCGATCGTCCCCCTGCTGCGGCGCATGAAGAAAACCGTCGCCGCCTTCCACGTGAACGCCTCGGGCGTGCGCCGCACCCAGCACCCGACCTCATTCGAGCGCATCGACATCGAGTTCATCCTGACCTCGCCCGACGCCGCGCTCGCCGACCTGCAGAAAGCGGCGCAACTGGCCGAGGAGAGCATCTGTCCGGTTTGGGCCATGCTCAAAGGCAACGTGGACATCGTTCCGGGATATCAAGTCACGGCTTCACGCTAACGGGGTCGCGGGAGCTTCCTTACCGGCCCGCGTTTTGTCACAGGCAGGCCTCATGGCCCAGGCACGAGAACACGGGGCTCTACCCCGGCTGATATATCGACAATCGCTCTATCACTTCCTGGATCCGGGGTTGCTGCGGCCGGATCCGGATCGATAACTGGAAATACTCAAGTGCCCGCTCCGGCCGGTACAACCGATTCAAGTAAAAGTCACCGAGCCTGTTCAATGAGGATGGATTTTCCCGGTCGCCCTGAAGCAAGCTGTCGACCAGGTCTTCCGCCTTTTCCGGCTTTCCCTGTCGATAGTACAGCTCCAGCAATGAAAAAAAATCTGCGGGGTCCCTGGTGGGCTTTTGCTCAAGCATGCGGATCGCCGCGGCATAGTTTTCAAATCGCGTGTAAAACTCGGCTAATTGCCCGTGTGATTTTTTTGAAAACTCCGACTGGAGGGTCTCGGCCACCCGGGTCCTGTTATGATAAAAAGCCGCATTCATTTTTTCTTCCACCGCGGCAGCCGCATCCCATTTTTCCCGGCCGATATAGGCGTTGAACAACAGTTGATAAGCCAGGCGCTTTTCCGGATATTGGCGGATCAGCTGCAGCAGGATCCGTTCCGCCGCCGCCATGTCCCCCCGGGCCAGCTGGATGGACGCCCGCAGGCGATTGGCGTCATACGTCGAACCGGCCTGGTAGCGATCCAGCCAGGACAAGGCCGCGGGATATTCGCAGCGAAGATATTCAAGGCTGGCGGATAAAATGCTGATATGCCTGGCGGTCAAGGCATCGACCGGATATTTCCAGCTCTCCTTTAAATAGCGATAAGCCGCGATCTTGTTGTCCGCGTCATAATGCGCCCTGGCCAGCATCAAGATCGCGACCCCGTTATGGGGGTGGGAATGGTAACCCTCGGCCCAGTAGGTCGTTTCATTCCGATAGGCGAAGCTGGATTGCAACAGGTAGGGCAGGAACAGGGCGATCAGTGCCAGGCATGCCAGGCAGCGCAGATAGCGCTTCAATTTCCCCAGGCTCATGACGAACAGCCAGATTACGCCGATCGCCGGGATCATCATGTAGCGCGCCGAAATTTTGAACGGCCAGAGCTTCGAGAAGGCCAGCCAGACAAAGGGAATCAGGAATGAAATCGTCAATGCCAGCGGAATGATATTCTTCTTGAATCGCGTGACGAGCAGAAAGGATGCGATCGCCAGGAATGATCCGATCCCGAGCAGGAGGTACGGCGTCTGCATGACCTCGGAATTAAAGGCATACTTGGGAAATTGCAGCGGATAAAGAAGAACGCGCACATAATAGCCCAGGGTGGAAAACAGCAGGCCAATATTTTCCGCCAGGGTGGGCATGGGCTGAGATCCAAGGGGCGCAAGCTGCAGGAGCCAATGCTTGATGATGAAAAATATCGCGGCGATCAGGACGAACGCGGAATGCCGGAACCAGGACAGCCGTTTGGTTTTGGCCCATTCGTAAACCGCCAGAACCGGGATGAAGAAAACAAAGGTTTCCTTGGAGAAGATCCCCAGGGCAAAAAAAACCAATGACAGGAAATAGGAGGACCTGCTTTTTTTTTGCAAATGCAAATGCAAGAAGATCAGCGTCAATAATCCCCACAGCAATGAAAGCAGTTCGCAGCGGGAAACCCCCCAGACGACATTGTCGGCATTCAGCGGCAGGAAAGCAAAAAGCGCGGTGCACAGCAAGGGGAAATCCTCGTAAACCGCCTGGAATTTCAGGAAAACGAACAGGGAAACCAGGACCAATGAGAACAGGGCGATATTCACCAGGCGAATGCCGGTGGCGTGAAACCCCCATAATTTGTTTTCCACCATCATGGACAGGTTCATGATCGGGCGATAATAAAAACTGCTTTTGTTCTCGCCGAATTGGCCCTGGATGTACCCGTAGCGGAAGGCGTCGGTCAATGGGCGGTTCCTGTTCAGCAGCAGGCTGCCGGCGGCGAAATTTTTCGTGTCCCAGATCAGGTCGTATTTCAGGGTGTGCCGGTACACTCCAAACATGGAGCCAACGAGCAGCAGCAAAAAAAGCGCCTCATGCCCGGAAATGCGGGAAAGGGCACCCCGGCGGCAGCGTGCGCGGCAAATGGACAGGAGCTTAATTTTTATGCCTTTCAACAGGCAGATTTTATATGGTTGCCAAAAAGATAGCAATCATGGGGAATGGCCAAGATGCATGCCGGCAGGGCCATTCCTTCCGATCGCGGGGGACCGGGGTTGATCGCTGCCGGCACCCGCCCGCTGCCAGGTTCAAGGGTTCGGCAGCAGCAGGTAGGCAGTGCCGAAATAGAAATTGAATACCAGGCGGAAGTTGTTCAGCGGCGACAAGGAGGGATCGATCTTGTCCAGGGGGGCCCCGGGAAGAAGCAGGGCATTAAAAACTTTTTGCGTTTCCGTGGCGGCCACGTGCCGCAGCCACCTCTTCCTGCCCAGCGAACCGCGGTAGCCGTGGTCGGATTGGATGATGAACACCGGAGGCCGTTTGGAACCATGGAGGATCATGGCGGCGGTCTCGAGCATTTTACTGCTGATAAACACATACTGCTGTAAATAGAAACGGGGATCGGCGTGGTCCCAAAAATGACCGGATTCGGCCACCCCCCCCTGGGCATTGAATACGAACGGTTCATGGGGAGCGTAGAGGTGGACATAAACGAATTTGGGCCCGGGGATGCGCAGCACGGCCGGAAACTTTTCGAAGACCTGCAGCACCCGCTCGCGGTAATAGCGGGTGGCATCAGGCTGGCGCCGGCCCCAACGTTCGGGGAGGAAGTATAGCAGGGAGCGCTCGAACAGCGTGCGATAGAAGTCATTGAAGAACAGGGAAACACGGGTCAGCGAATAGTAATAACGCTTATCGGCGGCCTCCATGAACATGGCCGGGCTCACGGGAAACTCGACAATGCGGTAGCCGCGACGCTTAAGGAAGGCGGCCACTTCATTGCGCCGGATCCGGGGAAACGGGTCTCCCCCGTTGCCGGTGTCGCCCGGGTTCAGGAATGAGGCCAGGGCCGCCTCGGTTTTAAGGAAAGGGGAGCGGCTGTCGCGGGCAACGAAGAATCCCAGTCGCCGCAGCCCGGCGGCGAAGGCGGAATTGTCATAGCCGAACAGGGAGCGGGCCGCTTCGACCCCGGCGAACTCATCCAGAACAAAGCAATAAATATCGGGGTCGCCCGGGCGAACAGTGGCGGGAGTTGGTTCAAGAAGAGACTGCCGGCGGGCCTGCTCGTAAAACGAGCGGCCGTGGTGCAGGATGATGCCGGCCAAATTCCAGGCCAGCAGGAACACGACGGCGGCCTGCAGGATGCGGCTGATCGCTGCCAGGCGGCTGCGGACGCGGAGCACGGCCAATGAAAGCAGAAGCCATACCCCTCCAGGCAGGAGGAAAGCCAGGGCGTGAGCCGCCAGCGGCGGCAGCATCCCGGGCAGCAGGCGGGACGCCAGGGCATGGTACAACCCATAGGAATGAAAAAGCAACAGGAATAAAAACAGGAGCAGCGCCCGCTTTTGCGCCTGGCGGGAGAAAAGGCGGGTGAATGGCCAGAGGACGAGGGCGATCCCCAGGGACGCAATCCCGGCCCATAGGGGATCTGGCCACGGCACTTCGCGGATGTTGTGCAGGTACAGAAACAGCACGGGGTAAAGGCTGAAAATAAAAGGATACAGGGCAAGCGTCCCGGGGCTCTCTTTTTGGCAGGCGGGTTCCAATTTCGCGTGCCCGGCCAGGTCCCCGGCTCCGCTCATGGGGCTGGCGGCAGGATCTCCTCGCCGCGCAGGGAATGGGGGCCGGCGCCGGTGATCTTCACCCGCGTGAACCCGCCAACCGGAGTCCGAGCGGCGAAGTTGACCACGCGGTAGCTCTCGCTGCGGCCGATCATTTCGCCGGCTTTCTTCGGGTGCTTTTCGCAGACGAGCACGTCGATCGTCTCGCCGATCCGGCGGCGGTTGTTCTTCAGCTGGATGGCGGCCTGCAGCTCCTGCAGGGCGTAGAGCCGCTCCTTGACTTGCCGGGCGGGCACGTCCATGGCCAGGGCGGCAGCCTTGGTGTGCGGGCGTGGCGAGTAGATGAAAGAAAAGACCGACTCGTATTCCACCTCGCGGAGCAGGGAGAGGGTGAGCTGGAAGTCGCGTTCGCTTTCGCCGGGAAAGCCCACGATGAAATCCGAGCTGAATTTCATTTCGGGCATGGCGCGGCGGTAGGCGCGGACGATCGCCAGGTACTGGGCGCGGGTATAGACGCGGTTCATTTTTTTGAGGATGCGCGTCGATCCCGACTGGGCCGGGAAATGGATGTGGCGCGCGATGTTGCGGTTCTCGGCCAGCACCTCGACCAGCCGCGGATCATGGTAGCCGGGGTAGGAGGTGACGAAGCGGATCCAGGTCACGGGCACGCGGGCGAGGCGCCGCAGCAGGTCGGGGAAACACTGGTTGCCTCCCGGCTCATGCCAGTGGTTGACGTTCTGGCCCAGCAGGATGAGCTCCTTGAACCCGCGCCCGGCCAGGTACCCGGCCTCGCGCACGATGGCGGCCATGGGGCGGTGCTTTTCCCGGCCGCGCGTGAAGGGGACGATGCAGTAGGCGCAGAAGTTGTCGCAGCCCTCCATGATCGAGATATAGCCGGTGACGGCGCTGCTGCGGGCCCGGGCGGCGGGGACCAGCTCCTGCCAGCGGCGGCTGAAGCCCA
>JBGSPO010000182.1:0-5885 GCA_041738575.1 Candidatus Aminicenantia bacterium | reverse complement strand
CATCCTGGCTGATGTCCAGGATGTCGGCCACCAGCGCCGCCGGCAGGTCCTGGACCGTGATGCGCGTTTCGCCGCCCCGGCTCACCAGGCGCAGCGACGACCGGGCCAACCCGGTATCGAAAGCGCTGTCCAGGTCCAGGGTGCGGCCCCGGTTGTCCCATAGCACTTTCGCGGCGAGATTGCGGCAGGGGTTCTCCTTGATGCGGCAGGAAGGCGACGTGAAATCGGCCGTGACCCGGACCCAGCCGCCCGGGTCCTTGGCGATCCTGGCGTTGGCATAGGTCAATCCCTTGACCGTCAACTCTTCCAGCAGCGGCAGCAGGATGTTCTCCGGGTTGCCCTGCGCCGACACGTTGAATTGGTAGGCCCCTTGCGGCAGGATGCGGCCGTTGGCGTTGAAGAGCATTTTCCGCGTCTGCCAGGCAAAGCGGCTGATCTTCCAGGATTCCCCCTGCTGGTGCGCTTCGCCGGTCACGTTCCCCTCCAGCGTCACCGGCTTGCCGCTGACCGGCAGGGTGACGTTCAGGTGGGGCGAATCGACGCGGAAGGAGAAGCCGTCGGCCAGGTTCCCCGATTGCAGGTTGAAGTCAAGGAGCCGGCACTGGATGTCCCGGCCATTGAAGAAGAGCTCGCCATTGCGGATGCGGATGCGGTTGACCGTGAAGGACGAGCCGAGGCCTTTGCCCTGGGCCTTGCCGCGCAGCAGGCTGTCGTTGAGGACGAAGCGCGGGCGGTCGATCTCGATGCTGATCGCCTTCTTCTTCATGAACAGCGAGGTCGGAGGCAGGTAGGCGTTGATCCCGGCGAACGAGACCAAGTTCTCGTCGCGGATGGGGAAATTCTTGATGTCGCGGATCTCCAGCCCCAGGGGAAAGAGGGAAAGGCGCAGGTCGCTGAAGCGGACCTGGACGCCGCCGTCGGCCACGATCAGCCGGTAGACGTAATATTTTGCGGCATAATAGGCGCCGCTGCAGAGAAAAAGTATAAAAAAAAAACCGATCAGGATTCTCAGCTTTTTCTTCATCCGTCAGCGTTTCACTTTTTCCCAGTCCTTCAGGAAGCGCTCCATGCCGGCGCTGGTCAGGGGGTGCTGGAGCAACTGCGCCAGGGTGGCGAAGGGGATGGTCGCCACATCGGCGCCGATCTTGGCTGCCTGCACGAAATGCAGCGGGTGGCGCACCGAGGCGACGATGATCTCGGTGGCGATGTCGTAGTTGTCGTAGATGGCGGCGATGTCCTCTACCAGGGCCATGCCGTCGCCGGAGATGTCGTCGATGCGGCCGACGAACGGTGACACGTAGGTCGCCCCGGCCTTGGCGGCCAGCAGGGCCTGGGAGGGGGAGAAGATCAGCGTGACGTTGGTCTGGATGCCGCGCCCGGCCAGGGTCTTGACCACCTGCAGCCCCTCCAGGTTGATCGGGACCTTGATGACCACGTTGGCGGCGATGGCCGCGTACGTTTCGGCCTGGGCGATCATCGCCTCCGGCTGGCTGGCCGTGACTTCGACCGAAACGGGCCCGGGGATGGCGGCCGTGATCTCCTGGATCAGGGGGATGAATTCGCGCCCTTCCCTGGCGATCAGGCTGGGGTTGGTGGTGACGCCGTCGATGATGCCGTAGGCCATGCCTTTCTTGATCTCGGCGACGCTGGCCGTGTCCAGGAATATTTTCATGCTGTTTCTCCGTTCCGTGCTTTTTTGATTATATCAGAAGCGAAGAATGAATGAAAGGTCAACCGGGCAGCCTCTGCTGCTCCCGCCGGGAAGAAAGCGCTGGCCAGGCCACGGCTCATGGCGGGCGTTCAAATTATTGAATTCATGGGAACTGAAAATTCAAATATTTGAATCCCAGCGCCGTTTTTCGCCTGGAAAGCCCTATAAAACCCGGTGTGATGATTGGCATCGTAAATGCTTAATATTTTCAGTTTTTTTATTTCAGGAGGTACGAATGAAAAAACTTCTGTTACTCGCAGCCGCCGTGGCACTGGCCGGTCAGGTCGCCATGGCCCAGGTGCAACTGGCCGACGTATACGGCACGGTTGTGCTCCCTGACGGATCCGCCATACCCGGCGTGGCGGTCACCCTCACCGGCGATGTTATCGGCAAGACCACGGCGGTCACATCCGAGGAAGGCAATTTCCGCTTCCTCAAGCTGGCCCCCGGCAACTACGAGCTGAAATTCGAGCTCGAGGGATTCAAGACGGTCATTCGCAAGGGCATCCGTCTTTTCGCCGGCAGGAACGTCACCCTGACCGTGCCCATGGAGACCACCACCATCCAGGAGGAAGTAGTCGTCACGGCCAAGGCCAACGTGGTCGACACGCGCAAGACCACGGTGGGCATGAACGTCTCCAAGGAAATGATCCAGAGCCTGCCCACGGCGCGCAACCCGTTCACCATCATGTCGCTGGCTCCGGGCATGATGATGGACCGCGTGGACGTCGGCGGCAACGAGGGCGGCCAGCAGTCCGGCTATTCGGCCGGCGGCTCCTCGAGCGATGACACCGTCTGGAACGTGGACGGCGCCAACATCACCGACATCTCCGCCGTCGGCTCCACCCCCTCCTACCTGAACATGAACGCCTACGAGGAGATGCAGATCACCGTGGGCGCCAACGACGTCACGGCCCAGACCGGCGGCGTGCAGCTGAACTTCATCTCCAAGCGCGCCGGCAACCGCTGGGCAGGCGACTTCCACCTGCACGCGCAGGACAAGACCTGGGAACTGAAGCAGGACCGCACTGAATATATGATCGACAACAATTACGTGGTCCCGGGCATCAACCGCCTGCTGCAGTATGGCGTCAACTTCGGCGGCCCGATCCTGAAGGACCACATCTTCTTCATGGGCTCCTACGCCATCCAGGACCTCCACTCCCGCACCATTGTTGGCGACGAGGATGCCACCTGGCTGGTCTCCGGCTACGCCAAGACGAACTTCCAGTTCGGCAACACCACCGCCGACCTGAACTTCTCCAACGACGCCAAGAAGAAATGGGGCCGGACGCAGCTCTCCTCGGCGGAGCAGAACAACGGCTCGCTGTGGGAGCAGGACGGCCCGACGACCATCTACTATGCCGCTTTGCAGCAGGTGCTGGGCAACCTGATGCTCGACGGCAAGGTGGCCTATACCGACAGCAGCTTCATCCTCGATCCCCGCGGCGGCACCATCAACGAGGACGGCGACCATGTGGGCGCTGAAAAACTCTTCACCTATACACCCTACAGGCTGCTGAACAACAACGACCACTACTTCACCGCCCGTTCCAACCTGAACCTGACCCTGAACGGCAACTATTTCGCCGAGAACATCCTCGGCGGCGACCACGAGATCCGCTTCGGCGTGGACTACGTCAATGCCGACACCACCACCCAGGACCTCTATCCCAACCAGCGGGCCATCGACAAGCAGGTCCCGGACGGCCCCTGGGGCCATATCTGGTTCATCCCCAATTACAAGCTCGACGTGAATTTCAAGAGGACATCGTTCTACCTGTCCGATACGGCCACCTTCGGCAAGCTCACCGCCACCCTCGGCGTGCGCTACGACAAGGAGCAGGGCGCCCTGAACGGCAGCGAGCTCAAGCCCCTCTACTGGTATGAGCCGGGATCGGAGCACCACCTGGAACGGCTTTTCGAGGAAACCCTGGGCGCCATGACCATCCCGGCGCTGAAAGTGCCGGTGGCCTGGAACGCCTTCTCCCCGCGCCTGTCGCTGACCTACGATATCACCGGCGACGGCAAGAACGTGGTCAAGCTCGCGGTGGCCCGCTACGGGTCGCAGAGCGGCAACAACCTGGCCGGCAACTATATCCCCTTCCGTGAAACCGACTACTACTGGTTCGACTCGAACCTGGACAACGTGCCCCAGTGGGAGGAATGGCAGAACGGGCTGTATTACCTGTATTCCTACTACGGGTATCCCTACGGCTACTACGGCACCGGCCGCGCCGAGACCTGGTCAAACACCCAGAGGGTCGATTACGGCAAGGGCCACAACAATGTCGGCTATTCCAACGATTACAACACGCCGCTGCTCGACGAGCTGACCCTCTCCTTCGAGAAGGCCCTGGGCGAGGATATCGCCATCAGCGTCACCGGCTTCTACAAGAAGCGCCACAACCTGGTCCGGGAGCTCGGTATCCTCTCGGACGGCTCGGTCGAAACCGCAGCCAACTGGTATGTCCTGAACCCCAGCCTGACGGTGGGCGATACGACCGTGCCGGTCTATACCCGCCGCGAGAGGCCGACCGGCACCTATTACACGAACTACAAGAACGACTACGAAAAGTACCTGGCCCTGCAGCTGATGTTCACCAAGAAGCTGTCCGACAAATGGATGGCCGACGCCTCGTTCACCTATCAGGACCACACCTACCACATGGAAAAGAGCGATCACTTCAACCTGAACAACTTCGAATACTACCAGGACGCCGTGGTCGCTCCCGAGTCGGGCGCTTCCGGCCTGACCGGCATCTTCATGAACTCGCGCTGGATGTTCAAGCTGTCGGGGCTCTACCAGCTTCCCTGGGGGCTGAATCTCTCGGCCGTGTGGCAGCTGCGCGAGGGCTATGTCATCCCCTATTACCGTCGCATCTACGTCTCGGGCGGCCTGGGTTATACCAACTTCTATGAAGCGGGCAAAAAGTTCGGCGAAGACCGCCTGCCGAACCTTTCCATCTTCAACCTGGGCCTGGAGAAGAGCTTCAAGGTCTCCGACAACACCACCGCCACCCTGTTCGTCGACTGGTACAACGTGACCAACCAGCAGGCCACGTTGAAACTGGACCCCCAGATCGGCCCCACCAAGGACAACATCCAGTCGGTCACCAACCCGGGCAACTTCCAGTTCGGCTTCCGCCTGAACTTCTAGCGCGCCCGTTCCATCCAGGGCCTGAGCGATCAGACCCGGCAACGCTGCCCCCTCCCCCCGCGGGGAGGGGGTTTTTTTTTCGCCGCCGCGGCTATGTTATAATGATATAAATATTATGAGCACCAAGCGGTTGTTATGTCTGGGATTGGCGGGGTCCCTGCTGGCCCTGCCCCTTTTGCTCGCGGCCGCAACGAATCCCGACGCCCGCCTCAATGTCCTGCTGGTCACCCTGGACACGACCCGCGCCGACCACATCGGCATCTATGGCCAGCAGCGAGCGCAGCGGCTGACGCCGAACATCGACCGAATGGCGCGCCGCGGCGCCGTTTTCACCCGCGCCTTCAGCCACAATCCCATGACCCTGCCCGCCCATGCCAACATCCTCACCGGCCACACCGCCCTGTATCACGGCGTCGCTGACAACAACGGCTTCCACCTCGACGACCGCTTCTTCACCCTGGCCGAAAAGCTGCGGGGGCTGGGTTTCGCGACCGCGGCCTTCGTCAGTTCGTTCGTGCTGGGCCGGGAGCTCGGGCTGGGCCAGGGGTTCGACCTCTATCACGAGCCGCTGGCCCAGGATGCGTTCCTGGCGGTGGAATCGGTGGCGGCGGCGCAGCGCTGGATCGGCGACCAGCCGGGGCGCTGGTTCTGCTGGCTCCATCTCTGGGATCCCCATTTCCCCTATTCCCCGCCCGCGCCCTTTGCCGAGCGCTTCGCCTCCGATCCTTATTCCGGCGAGATCGCCTATGTCGATGCCGAGCTGGGCAGGCTGTTCACCTTTTTGGAAAAGTCCGGCGCCCTGGATTCCACTCTACTGGTCATCACCGGCGACCACGGCGAGAGCCTCGGCGAACACGGCGAGTTTGAGCACGGCTTCTTCGCCTATAACTCGACCCTCCACGTCCCGCTGATCATCTGCCTGCCCGGCGAGAAAGCGCGCACGGTCGCGGCCCTGGTCTCCCATGTGGACCTCTTTCCCACCGTGTGCGACGCGTTGGGCGTCGTTCCCCCGCC